>NZ_SAUF01000005.1:300000-600000 GCF_004023665.1 Afifella aestuarii | reverse complement strand
TCTGGAACAGCGGCCTGCGCAAAGCCATGGGCGATGGTGCGGACAGTCAGCAGGAATCCGTGGCCGACAAGCGGTTTGCCGATCCGGATTGGTCGCAAAACCCGATGTTCGACGTCTTGAAACAACTCTATCTCGCAACCTCGCGCTGGGCCGAGGACCTGGTTGAGGATGCAGAGGACGTCGATCCGCACACACGTCAGAAAGCACGCTTTTACGTGCAGCAGATCGCCAACGCGCTGTCGCCCTCGAATTTCGCCATGACCAACCCCGAAGTGCTCCGCGCCACCGCAGAGAGCAACGGGGAGAATCTGGTTAGAGGCATGCACATGCTGGCAGAAGACATCGCTGCCGGCAAAGGCGATCTGCGCGTGCGCCAGACCGACGCCACCGCGTTCAAGATCGGCCAGAACATCGCCACGACGCCTGGAAAGGTCGTTGCCCAGAACGAACTCTGCCAGGTGATTCAGTACGAGGCGACGACGAAGAGCGTTCTGAAACGCCCGCTCCTGATCGTGCCGCCATGGATCAACAAATTCTACATTCTCGACCTCAACAGCGAGAAGAGTTTCGTCCGCTGGGCGGTGGAACAGGGTCACACGGTTTTCGTCGTTTCGTGGGTGAATCCCGACCGGCGGCACGCGGACAAGACTTTCGAACATTATATGAAGGAGGGCATTTTCTATGCCCTCGATGTCGTCGAGCGCGCCACCGGCGAGCGCAAAGTCAACGCGATCGGCTATTGTGTCGGCGGCACGCTTCTCGCCGTCGCCCTCGCCTACCTCGCAAAGGGACGCAGCAAGCAGCGGATCGCGAGCGCAACGATGTTCGCCGCTCAGGTCGACTTCACCTATTCGGGCGATCTGAAACTGTTTGCCGACGAGGAGCAGATCGAAACGCTCGAGGAAGACATGGCCGAGCGGGGCTATCTCGACGGCTCGAAGATGGCGACGGCCTTCAATCTTTTGCGATCGAACGACCTCATCTGGCGGTATTTCGTAAGCGACTACATGCTCGGCAAGGAGCCGCTGCCCTTCGACCTTCTCTACTGGAATTCCGATTCCACCCGCCTGCCGGCGGCGAACCATTCCTTCTATCTGCGCAACTGCTACCTCGAGAACAATCTCTCTCAGGGGCGCATGAAGATCGGCGACAAGACGCTCGATCTCAGCCGCGTGACGATCCCCATCTACAATCTCGCCACCAAAGAGGACCATATCGCACCGGCAAAATCTGTGTTCTTTGGTAGCCAGTTTTTCGGCGGACCCGTGCGCTTCGTTCTCACAGGCTCGGGTCATATCGCGGGCGTCATCAACCCGCCGGCGAAGAACAAGTACCAATACTGGATCGACGGAAACGCCGAGGGCGACCTCGAAGCGTGGATGGAGAAGGCCGAAGAGAAGCCCGGCTCCTGGTGGCCCGATTGGCAGCGCTGGATCGAGACACTGGACGACAAACGGGTGGATGCCCGTGAGATCGGCGGGGGCAAGCTCCAGCCACTCGAGGACGCTCCGGGTTCCTACGTCAAAATGAAGTGCTGACCTTGCCGTATTGTTGTCTCGACCCGATGTGAGAGCGTGCACTTGCCCTCGGCAAACGGCGCAGCATGATGCGCCGCATGATTCCATACCGCAAAGGACAACTATGCGCGTTCATACCCCCCTGGTCATTCCGGCTCTCGCTGCCGGTTTCCTAAGCCTCACCGGCACGGCTTTCGCTCAGGATGCGGAAGCCGTCGCCAAATCGTTTGAAGCGACCCTGGCGCAAGGCGGCAAGATGACGGTCTCCCATGAGGGGGACGTATCGGGCAGTGGCGATGAGGTCGCTATCAACGGCCTCACGCTGACGCCGAAGGACGGCGGCACCGTGATCGCATTCGACGAGGTGACCCTGACCGGCGTGGCCGAGGAAGACGACGGCTACACGGCCGACGAAATCGTCTTCGACGGAGGCACTTTCTCCGGCGATGCGACCGGCACGATCGGCAATGTCAGGCTTGAAGAAGCGACTTTTGGCGAGACGCCGGAAGCTGAGCAGGAAACCCCGGGCCTGCTCTTCCATCGCCTTGTCGGCAGCGACGTCAGCGTCACACCGAAAGACCGCAACGAGCCCGTGACGGTGTCCGGGTTCACGATGACGAGCGAGGATATCGTCGACGGCGTGCCGCAGACGAGCCAGGGCAGCGTCGAGGATCTCGTGGTCCCCGGGAGCTACGTTCCGGCCGACCAGAAGATGAAGCCTTCCGATCTCGGCTACGACGAGCTCGCTTTCAACATCGAATGGGCCGGTTCGCGCGATCCCGAAAGCCAGGATCTGAAGCTCGACAAGGTGGCGCTCACCCTGAAAGACGGCGGCACTTTGATGATCGATGGCAATCTCGGCAACGTCGCGATGCCGGGCGCCGAAACTGCTGCCCAGCCGATGGCGGGCATTGCCACGATGAATGTGTCTGACTTCACGCTGCGTTACGAAGACGATTCGCTGACCGGGCGCGTTCTCGACTTTTACGGCAAGCAGCAGGGTATGGATGGCGACAAATACGCCGAACAGCTGGCGGCCGCGGTCCCTTTCATGCTGAGCGCCATGCAGAACGCCGATTTCCAGAAAAAGGTCTCTGACGCTGTCAGCACGTTCCTTCGGGACCCGCAGTCGCTGACGGTCACGATCGCTCCGGATAAGCCCATGTCTGGCGCCGAGATCCTTCAAATTGCAGGCTCCGCGCCGCAGACGCTTCCGGATGTCTTGAACATCTCGGTCACCGCAAACCAAAGCCGCTAACTGCAGACCCGTCAGAGCCGAGAGATAGTTTTATGCGTTGTTTCTTTTCTGTTCGCACACCGCTCCTTTTGGCTCTGACCGTGCTGCCGCCGACCGGAGCCTTGGCGGATCCGGTCGGCGAGCAGGTGTTCCGCGACCTAGTCAGCGAGCTCGATGGCGTTCCCGGCTGGAGTGCAAGTGTCAGCAGCATCGCCAGCGAGGACGACGTCGTCGTGGGAACCGGTGTGCATTTTGTTCGCACCGAGCCGCCGCTCGACATCACTTTCGATGAGCTGCGGCTGGACCAGCCCCGCGAGGCTGCAGGAGGGCTCTCGGCCGATAGCATCCAGGGGGCAGGGATAAGCGTCGTTGGTGAAGATGTGGCCTTCGAGGCCCCGGTCCTTTCCATGACCGGGATCGCCGTGCCGACCCTCGCGGATCTGAGCTTTGATCAGGATCGCCCCTTCTCTTCGCTGCGGAAGCTGTATCAGCGTCTTTCCGAAGTGTCGGTTGAACACGCCGAGATTCCGGAGCTGAAACAGGTGGTCCTGCCGCGCCTGACGACAGTGCGGAAGCAGAGCGTCACCTATGAAGGGTTTGAGCTCCAAGATTGGAAGGACGGTGTTATCGCCCGTTCGTCGGTCGGTCCGATCACGATGCGCACGGAGGGCGACGATCCCGCCACGGCGCGCATCGCTTCGGTGAACGTCGAGAAGACAAATTTCAACAGCGTGCTGCTTCTCCTTTCCGACGATGTCACCGGATCTGACGGCAACGCGCGCAAGGAATGGCAGAATGCCTTCGCTGAGATCTCCTATGCGGGCCTCAGCATCACGACCGAGGAGGGCGTGCGGGTCTCCATCGATGATATGGCCTTGTCCGACATCGAAACGCGGCGCCCGGACGAACCCTACATCGCGACCCTCGAGCAGGCCATGCGAGAGGCGGATCGCGAAACCGAGGGAGACATCGACGACCAGCAGGCGGTGGAAGCCCTCACGACTTTCTTTGACGCAATGCGGCTCGGCGAATTCAAATTGCACCGGCTGGTCGTGGAAAAGACTGGCGAAGAGGCGGGCCGCACAGAGATTGCCGAGATCGGCGTCTCAAACCTCACCCGAGATGGTTTCGAGCGGGCCTGGGGAACCGCGTTGCAGTCGGATTTTCCCGACGCTTATATGAAGCTCGACCGCTTTGCGCTCAACGATCTCGTCTTTCCGCTGCCGAACCCGGAGACCTTTGCCGCTCTGGAAGAGGCCGAAACCGGTTCACTGACGGAGGAAGAGAGACGGGCTTTTGCCACCCTTCCCTTCCAGATGGCGCCGCAGATCGGCAGTCTCGACATGGAGGGGCTGGCCGTTGGCAAGAGCCGGATTATGGCGGTCTCGGTCGATCGCATACAGACGAAGAGCGTTCCTTCGGACCGACTTTTGCCTGAGCGGGGGCAGCTCAAAATCTCCGATCTCTTCCTGCCGGGCGCTCTTTGGCGCCGAGATCCAAAGTCGGCCCTTATCTTCGACGGCCTTGGCTATGACGGGCTCCACATCGACCTCGATGGGGCGAGCGAGCTCAGCGAAGATGGAAGACTGGAGACGACCACGGCTTTAGAGGTCGCGGACGCGGCGGGATTGCGATTCGGCGCGAAGCTTACGGGTCTCACCGAGGAGTGGGTTCTCGATCTGATGATGCAGCAGATAGAGAACAGCGATGACCCTACAGCGATCTTCACACTCCTGTCGAAGCTGCGTTTGGAGCAGATGACCGTCGCGCTCACCGACCACTCGCTGATCGATCGGTCGTTCGCCTTGGCCGCGGAGAAGCAGGGTCAGCCGACCGAGCAGTACAAAGAGCAAGTCGTCGGTGCGCTGCCGTTCCTGATTGGCACCGCGGTTCCGCCGAAGATCGCCCAGTTTTTGGCGGACCCTCTCAAGAACTTCCTGGAAAGCGGGAACACACTGGTTCTGACGTTGGCGCCGCGGGCGCCCCTGCCTCTCTCGGCTCTGGTGGGTGCGGAAGACGATCCGGAAGCCTTGCTCAAGCTCGTCGGCGCATCGCTGGAGACACGTGAGACGGCGCCGGAACTGCCCGTCCTCAAGTAAGACGGACGATATCCTGTCCCGCCGGCGTCTCAGTCAGCGGGACAGGCTCATCGTAATCTCGGAAAAATATCGAGGATATGGGAGAGCCGCCATTGGCGGCTCCCAACCTCAAGCTTGCGACCTCAGTCCTGAGGTGCCGTCACGCGAATGGAGAGCTCGCGGAGCTGCTTCGGCGTTACGGACGACGGCGCGCCCATCAAGAGATCCAGCGCCTGCTGGTTCATCGGGAACATCGTCACTTCGCGCAGGTTCTTCGCCCCGACGAGAAGCATGACGATACGGTCGATGCCCGCCGCCATGCCGCCATGCGGAGGTGCGCCGTACTGGAGCGCCCGCAGCATGCCGCCGAACTTCTCCTCCAGCACCTCTTCCGGATAGCCGGCGATCGCGAAGGCCTTCTTCATGATCTCCGCCTTGTGGTTGCGGATCGCGCCGGAGGCGATCTCGTAGCCATTGCAGACGCAGTCATACTGATAGGCGGGAATGGTCAGAGGGTCTTTGGTCTCGAGCGCTTCAAGGCCACCCTGCGGCATGGAGAACGGGTTGTGCGAGAAGTCGACCTTCTTCTCCTCCTCGTCCCATTCGTACATCGGGAAATCGACGATCCAGGCGAGCGCGAAACGGTTCTCGTCGATGAGATTGAGCTCACGGCCCGCACGGTCACGCGCCTTGCCAGCGAAATCCGCAAAGACCTTGGGGTTGCCGGCAACGAAGAAGACGGCATCGCCCTCTGTGAGGCCGAGCTGACTGCGGATTGCTTCCGTACGCTCTTCACCGATGTTCTTCGCGACCGGGCCTGCACCCGTCAGCTTGTCCGCCTCGTTGCGGAAGAAGATGTAGCCGAGGCCAGGCTGGCCCTCGCCCTGCGCCCAGGAATTCATGCGGTCGCAGAAGGCGCGCGAGCCGCCGCCCGGAGCCGGGATAGCCCAGACTTCGACCTTCGGATCCCGCTCGATCATGCCGGCAAAAACCTTGAAGCCGGAGCCGGCGAAATGCTCCGTCACCGCCTGCATCTCGATCGGATTTCTGAGGTCCGGCTTGTCGGTCCCGTATTTGCGGATGGCATCGGCATAGGCGATCCGCGGGAAGACCTGGGTCACTTCGCGGCCGTCCGCGAAGCTCTCGAAAATGCCCCGCATCACCGGCTCCATCGCCGCGAAGACATCGTCCTGCGTCACGAAGCTCATCTCGATGTCGAGCTGGTAGAACTCGCCCGGCAGACGGTCGGCGCGCGGATCCTCGTCGCGGAAGCAAGGAGCGATCTGGAAGTAGCGGTCGAAGCCCGCCACCATGATCAGCTGCTTGAACTGCTGCGGCGCCTGCGGCAACGCATAGAACTTACCCGGATGGATGCGCGACGGCACCAGGAAGTCCCGCGCACCCTCAGGTGACGAGGCCGTGAGGATCGGCGTCTGGAACTCGTTGAAGCCCACCCCGCCCATAAGCTCGCGCAGACGCGAAATGACGGCCGAGCGCTTCATGATGTTCTTGTGCAAGGTGTCGCGACGCAGATCGAGGAAGCGATAGCGCAGGCGCGTATCTTCCGGATATTCCGGCTCGCCGAAGACCGGCATCGGCAGTTCCGGCGCTTCGGAGAGGATCTCGATCTCGTTGGCAAAGACCTCGATCTCGCCCGTCGGCAGGTTCGGATTGACGACTTCCGGCGCGCGTGCCCTCACCTCGCCGTCGATGCGCACGCACCATTCGGCACGCAGCTTTTCAGCAATCGTGAAGGCAGGCGAATCGGGATCGGCGACGATCTGCGTCAGACCATAGTGATCGCGCAGATCGATGAAGAGCAGGCCGCCGTGGTCGCGCACGCGGTGCACCCAGCCGGAGAGACGAACATTTTCACCGACATCGCTGGCGCGAAGCGCGCCGCAATGGTGGGAACGATAGCGATGCATGATACCGCTTCTTTCGGGTTTTGAGACAGTGGTCCGAAACGGACAAATTCGGCCGGAGAAGCACAGAAGCACGGGCTTGTGTCAAGGGAGCCGCCGCCTCAGGAGGGGTGCTTGTCCAACAAGCGGCACCCGGCGGGATGGCCCACGCAAAACCTCCTGCGAACCGTGAAAAACTCCTAAGGTGCGCCACGAAAGCGTGGCGACAGCTGCTTTCAGATTCGCTATAGAGCAGCGCAATGAGTGCCAAAAACGATTATCAAGTCATCACCGACAGCGCGCAGCTTGCGGAGATCTGCCGCCGCTTTTCCGCCTCGCCTTTTGTCTCGATCGACACGGAATTCATCCGTGAGACCACCTTCTGGGCTCGCCTCTGCCTGATCCAGATGGCGGATCCGGAGGTCGCGGTCATCGTCGATCCCCTGGCTGAGGGGCTGGATCTTGCACCCTTCTTCGAGCTGATGCGCAACGAGAAGGTCACCAAGGTCTTCCATGCCGCACGGCAGGATGTGGAGATCTTCGTCAAGCTCGACGGTGCTGTCCCACAACCTCTCTTCGACACACAGCTTGCGGCCATGGTGTGCGGCTACGGCGATCAGATCAGCTACGATCAACTCGTCTATCGCGTCACGGGCGTGCGGATCGACAAATCCTCCCGTTTCACGGACTGGCAACGGCGACCGCTCAGCCAGAAGCAGCTCGATTACGCCGTTTCGGACGTGACGCATCTCTGCGACGTCTACCGCTTCCTCAAAGCCAATCTGGAGGAGCAGAAGCGCAGCGACTGGGTCGCCGAGGAGCTTGCCGTCCTCAACGACGTCGAGACCTACCGGACACACCCCGAAAATGCCTGGAAGCGGCTCAAGATGCGGGTGAGGAAACCGCGTCAGCTCGCGGTCATGCAGAAGGTTGCCGCCTGGCGGGAGAAGGAAGCGCAGAGCCGCGACGTCCCGCGCCAGCGCGTCCTGAAGGACGAGGCGATCTACGAGATCGCGCTGCAGCAGCCGCGCAATGCCGAACAGATGGCAAGGTTGCGCGCCCTGCCCCGCGGCTTCGAGCGCTCGCACGCCGCTCAGGCGTTGATTGCAGCAGTCGAAGAGGCGCTCGCCGTCCCGGACGCAGACCTTCCGTCGATCCCGAAACCGCGGCCTGCTCCTGAGCATGCAAGCGCTTCGGCCGAGCTTCTCAAAGTGCTTTTGAAGATGGTCTCAGAAGAGCACGGCGTCGCCTCGCGGCTCGTTGCGACGGTCGACGAGCTGGAGAAGATCGCAGCCGACGATCATGCCGATGTGCCCGCCATGAAAGGATGGCGACGGCAGCTCTTCGGGGACCAGGCCCTCGCCTTGAAGCGCGGAGAGATGGCACTCCTGCTCGGCAATGGCCGGGTGCGGGCGGTGCAGGTCGAAGATATGCAGGCCGCGGCCGAATAAAAGCCTCAGCCCTCTATGACGATGCGGCTCTCCAATCCGACGAGAGCCGCGAGCTGCTTCAACCGCGTCTCCAGACGCCCTCCGGCAAGTTCGCTGAGATCGGGCGGCAGGACGAGTTGGAGCTCGTTGTCAGTTCGACGCAAGGCGGTGCGTGGCACCACCCCCGGCATCGATGCCGAAACGAGATAGGCGACGCGAAAGATTGCGGCGAGCGCCCTCGCCCGCTCCTTGTAGCGCGTCGGAACGATCTCCCGCAGACCTGGTCCGAGTTCATCGTCCGATAGGCCAGAATGGCGGTAGTAGACCGAGAGGCCGAGATAGGCGCGTCCGGGATGGTCGACACCCACGAACCCAGCATGGGCAATGATATTCAGGCTCTGCTCGCCCCGGTAATCGGGATGCGCACGCCAGCCGATATCCGCGAGCAGACAGGATGCAGCCCGCAACCTTTCCTCTTCCTTCGTCTCGTCGATGCCGAGCGCTTTCATCGCATCGCCCGTCCAGGCGATCAGCTCTTCTGAATGCGCCGGCGAGCGGGAGCGTAGAAAACAGAGTTCGCGCGCGGCGGCGATGAGCGCATTCTTTTCCTGCTCTTCGGCCGGCAGGCGGGAATAGAGAAAGCCTTCGCGCAGGCCGAGAGCGGAAATCACGATGCGGGCGGGTTTGCCGGCGCGCACCAGCTCCGACAAGACGAGGCCGCCATATGCCAGGAGCGGCTGTCGCTGCTTGGAGACGGCGTCGATGGAATCGATCGATGCGACCGGCTGCCGGTAAAGGCTCTTCAGGAAATCTCGACTGCGTTCGGTCTCCAGCGTGTAGCCATGCATCACGTGAAGCGGATAGCCGGTCTGGCGCATGTGCAGTTTGGCAATCGACCGCCAGGTCCCGCCGATCGCATAAAAGGTGCGGCCTTCCATATGCTGAAGGGCCTTGGAGTTTTCCAAGGCCGCACGAGCGATTTTTTTGGCAGCTTTGAGATCGCCGCCGGAATCGTTCTTGAGACGCAGGCCGCCGAGCGGAAATGTTTCGCCATCGCCGACTCGTGTGCCGCGGACATTCGTGAGTTCCAGGCTGCCGCCGCCTAGATCACCCGCGACGCCTTCCGGGACCTCAAAGCCGTCGACCACGCCGAGGGCCGCATAATGCGCTTCCGCGGGACCTGTGAGCACAGTGACGTCACAACCGCAGATCTCCCGCACCTTGGCGATGAATTTCGAGCCGTTCTCCGCTTCGCGCGTCGCGGCCGTGGCGAGAACGCTCAGTTCCACCACACCGATCTGACGACAGAGAGCCGCAAAGCGTCTCAGCGCCGAAAGAGCCTTGTCGACAGACGCATCCGAGAGGCGGCGCGAGGTCGCGACGCCCTCGCCCAATCCTGCGAGAACCTTCTCGTTGAAGAGCGGCGTCGGTGAACGCGCCATTCGCTCGTAGACAACGAGACGAACCGAGTTCGAGCCGATGTCGATGACGGCGATAGGCCCATAGCCGGCAATGCGGCCGGGCGCGTCAGGCTCAATTATCAAGCCGGTCGGCGAAGGTGCGGGGTGTGTCGGATTTGAGCGATTTTCCACGGCCGGAGAGACTTGCATTGGTCATAAAATAGCGATGGGCGTTAAAGAGTTCCTCTCCCTCTTCCGGTTCGATGCGCCGGGAGGTGCCGTCAGAGAGGATTTCCCAGCTTTGCTGGTTGTCTTTCAGGTTGGCGACCATGATCTGGTCCAGGATCTGCATATGCACCGTCGGATTGGTGATCGGCACCATCGTTTCCACGCGCCGATCGAGGTTGCGGGGCATCAGGTCGGCGGAGCCGATATAAAGCAGCGCCTCGTCCGAGGGCAGGCCGTGGCCGTTGCCGAAACAGAGAATGCGCGAATGCTCCAGGAAACGGCCGACGATCGATTTCACACGGATGTTTTCCGACAGGCCGGGAAGCCCGGGTCTAAGGCAGCAAATGCCCCGGATGACGAGCTCGACTTTCACCCCGGCGCCGCTCGCCCGATAAAGCGCATCGATGATCTGCGGATCGACAAGCGAATTCATCTTCATCCAGATGCGGGCGGGACGCCCTGCCGCCGCGTGACCGATCTCGGCGTCGATATGTTCCAGGATGCGGGAGCGCAGCGTGTAGGGCGATACGGCGAGCCGCACGACGTCCTGCGGCGGAGCATAGCCAGTGATGAAATTGAAGACGCGGGCGACGTCGCGAGCGATCGCGGGATCCGCGGTGAAATAGGAAAGATCGGTGTAAATCTTGGCCGTGATCGGGTGATAATTGCCTGTGCCGATATGCACATAGCTGACGAGGCCGTTCGGCTCGCGACGCACCACCTGGCTTAGCTTGGCGTGCGTCTTGAGTTCCATGAACCCGTAAACGACCTGTGCACCGGCGCGCTCCAGATCGCGCGCCCAGCGGATGTTGGCTTCCTCGTCGAAGCGTGCCTTGAGCTCAACCAGCGCCGTTACGGATTTCCCCGCCTCGGCGGCTTCCGTCAGCGCCTTGATGATCGGGCTGTCGTTTGATGTGCGATAGAGCGTTTGCTTGATCGCCATCACGTCCGGGTCGCTCGCCGCCTGGCGCAGGAACTGCACCACGACGTCGAAGGATTCGTACGGGTGATGGACGACGATGTCCTTCTGCTGGATCGCGGCGAAGCAATCACCCGCGTGCTCGCGGATCCGCTCAGGAAAGCGCGGCGTGTAGGGCTTGAATTTGAGATCTCGGCGATCGATTCCGACGAGCTGTTCGAGATCCTTGATCCCGAGCAGGCCATGAATCACGTAGACCTCGTCATTATCGACGGAAAGCGATTGCTGGACGACCGCGCGCAGATCTTCCGGCATCGAGGATTCGACCTCCAGCCGGATAACCGAACCGCGGCGGCGCTGCTTGAGCGCGCGCTCGAAGAGGCGGGCGAGATCCTCCGCCTCTTCCTCGATCTCGATATCGGAATCGCGAATGACCCTGTAGACGCCCTTCCCGACGACCTCATAGCCTGGAAACAACCGGTCTATGAAAAGGCCGACAGTCTCTTCCACGCTGATGAAGCGTGTCGGATGTTTCTCGTCCTGGCGCGGCAGGCGGATGAAGCGAGACAGCGTATGCGGCATGCGCACCAGCGCGCGCATGAAGCGATGATGGACCGGGTCGGTTAGGGAAAGCGCGAGCGTAAATCCCAGATTGGGAATGAACGGAAACGGATGCGCCGGATCAATGGCGAGCGGTGTCAGGACCGGAAAGACCGTCTCCATGAAATATTCCGCAAGCCATTCGGCGTCGTCTGAGGTGACCTCTTCGCCGCGAACGATCGAAATCCCCTCCCTGTCGAGGAGCTCGCGCAGAACAATCCATTGCGCCTGCTGATCGTTGACCAGCGCCTCGACCTTGCGATCGATTTCCATGAGCTGCTGCGACGGCGTCAGCCCATCGGCGCTGACGGTTGCAATCTTCTCGCGCTCTTGCCCCTTCAGACCGGCGACGCGGACCATGAAAAATTCGTCGAGATTGTTCGCTGAGATCGACAGAAAGCGCAGCCGTTCCAGGAGCGGATGATTTGGGTTCTCGGATTCCTCGAGCACACGGCGGTTGAATTCGAGCCACGAGATCTCGCGATTGATGAAGCGCTTGGGATCACTGAGAAGCTCGCTGGTCGATACGGCGATCGTACCATTTTCGGAATCAACCGTATCAGTGGCTATCGGGCTCTCTTCCATCGATCCTCTCTCAGTCTGCGAACCGCGTGATCGCAGCGGAGCGTAACACTTGGATGACACCCGCGGAAACCGAGCTCTTGCACCTCAGGAGCCGATCACCTGGTTTCACGGCTCGCGAGCACCTGCGCAACGAGGGGCCGCGTGATACGCCGCCCTTCGCTCAGCGCCTCTTCGTCGATGGCTGCGACGAGCGCCTGGGCCTCGCGCAGCGAGCGTTCCATCCGGATGACCATATAGTCGATGACGTTGCGCTCCACCGAAAGCTGACGGTCGCTGAAAAGCTTGACCAGAACCTGTCGCAACAAGGGCTCGTCGGGCCGGTCGATGGAAATTGGGATCGCAAGCCGCAGGCGGGAGATCAGGTCTTTTAGCGACAGCTGCCAACGCGCGAGAGGTTCGCGTGCCGTGATGAGGATCGTAAAACCTTCTTCACGCGCCCGGTTGATCAGATGGAAAAGTGCGCGCTCGGGAACTTCCTCGGCGGCGACATCTTCCACGAGAACGGGCCGGCCGGGGCCGCCCACCTCCCTCTCTTCAAGCTTCGCGCCCGCGACGATCACGGCTTCTGCTCTTTCCGCCCAAAGGCTGGCGAGATGGGTTTTGCCGGAGCCTTCCGGTCCGCACAACAGCACGACTGGCGCGGACCAGTTCGGCCAGCTCATGATGACCTCGTAGGCCGCGCGGTTCGCTTCCGTCACCAGATAGCTGTCGCTGTCGTAGGCGGCTTCATGTGCGAGCGGGATCGGGATCTGACGTTGCGAGATCATGGCGTTCACTGCAGCTCGCTTGGAGGTGGTGGCGGCGGATCGCCAGCGCCGAGATAGATCCGGCTCTCCCGGTATTGCTCGAGGCCGAAGCGGACAAGCACGCCGATGGCGGCCGTGACGGGGACCGCAACCAGCAGGCCGACGAAGCCGAACAGCGCACCGAAGGCGAACATCGCAAACATCAACCAGACGGGATGCACACCGACGGAATGGCCGACGATACGCGGCTGCAGAAGGTTGCCTTCGACGACCTGCCCTGTGACGAACACGCCCGCGACCACGACGATCCAGGGCCATTCCGGCCAGAACTGCACGAGCGCCACGCCGACAGCCAGAATGAAGCCGACGGTGGAGCCGATATAGGGAATGAAGTTGATGACACCCGCGACGACGCCGATCAGAAGCCCGAAATTGAGCCCGACCGCGGTCAGGCTGACGACGTAGAAGCCGCCCAGGAGCGTGCAAACGAGCCCCTGCCCTCGCAGAAAACCTGAGAGCGCCTGATCGACGTCCGCCGCCAGTTCTCGGATGACATCGGCGTGGTCGCGCGGAAGATAGCTGTCGACCATCTTCACCATCCGGTCCCAATCGTAGAGAAGGTAGAAGGCAACGACGGGCGTCACGATAAACAGGCTGACGACACTGATCAGTGCCTGACCGCCGGCGAGAAGCGAAGAGACAAGGCCCGCCATCCAGGTGGCGGCACTCTTCAGAAGCGGTTCGACATCGAATTCTCCGCCTGACGGAAGATACTTGGCGAGTGGGGACGCGAATACCTCGCTTGCGAGATGCCGCAGACGCTCGATGAGACTGGGCAACCTGTCGGCGAAATCGCTCGCCTGCCCGATCAGTGGTGGGATGATCGCGACCAGGACGACGACGAAAAGCAAAAGCGCGAAGATCAGGATCGCGAGCGTTGCCAGAAGGCGGTTCATGCCGAGCCGCTCGAGCCAGTCCGCCACCGGATCGAGAAAATAGGCAAGTGCCATGCCAAGCAGGAACGGCAATAGGATGCCGCTGAAAAGCCAAAGGAAAACAATTAGAGCGGCGAGCGCTCCCAGCCAGAAGATCGCCTGACGCTGGGCCGTCATCAGCCTTCCTCCCGCTGTGGCTCCTCGCCGGCCATGTGGCGCAGCCACTCCGCGAGATAGGCACCGGCGGAGCCGACGGTCAAGCCGGCCGTTGTGATGATCATCGGCCAGATTGCGATCGAAAGCGATTTGATGCCGGCGTGTTCGGCCAGAACCAGCGCGAGGAGAACGATCTGGGCGGTCGTATTGAATTTCGACACCCAGAGAGGCCGCATCGCGATCGGATTGACGAGCATCCAGGCGAGGATCACGCCGCCGACGATGAGAATATCCCGGCTGACGACGAGGATAATCAGCCATGGCGGCAGAACGGCCTGGAACCCGAGCACGAGAAACAGCGAGACGAGGAGCGCCTTGTCGGCAATCGGATCGAGATAGGCGCCGAGATCGGACGACGCACCGAAGCGTTTGGCGATCAGGCCGTCGATGCCGTCGCTGATCCCTGCGAGAACGAAGACGACGGTTGCGCCCGTCCAATTCTGGATCACGATCAACCAGACGATCAACGGAACGGAGACGAGCCGCGCGAGTGTGATGAAGTTGGGAAGGGTCAAGGAGAACGGTGCCTGGGGCCAAAACGCAGTGCCTAATGGCACAACGCCGCTTGCAAAATCAGGCTATCGCCTCTACCCGCTTTCGAGCCATGGGGGAAGACCGCACCACACTCAGCTATCGCCAGGCCGGCGTCGATATCGACGCGGGCGCAGCGCTCGTCGACCGCATCAAGCCGCTTGCCGCCAGCACCAAGCGTGCCGGCGTCATGGGCGGACTTGGCGGGTTCGGCGCGCTTTTCGATCTCAAGGAAACCGGTTACCGCGATCCGGTGCTGGTGGCGGCGACGGATGGCGTCGGCACAAAGCTCAAAATCGCCATTGAGAGTGGACATCACGACACGGTTGGGATCGATCTCGTTGCGATGTGCGTCAACGATCTGATCGTGCAGGGCGCAGAGCCACTCTTCTTCCTCGACTATTTCGCATCCGGAGCTCTCTCGGTCGACGAGGCGGCATCCGTGGTCGCGGGCATCGCCGAAGGGTGCCGACAGGCGGGTGCCGCCCTTGTCGGCGGCGAGACGGCGGAACTGCCGGGGCTATATGCCGCCGGAGATTATGATCTCGCCGGGTTCTCGGTGGGAGCCGTTGAACGGGAAGAGATTCTGCCACGCGCGGTGAAGGCCGGAGACGTGGTGATCGGCGTCGGTTCGAGCGGCGTTCATTCGAACGGCTTTTCTCTGGTCCGTCGCGTGGTCGAGAAAAGCGGCCTCGTCTGGCACGCTCCGGCACCGTTTGAGCCTGGAAGGAGCCTTGCGGAGGCGCTTTTGGAGCCGACCCGCATCTATGTCCGCCCTCTCCTTTCGGCGATCCGCGAGACGGGCGCGGTCAAGGCGCTGGCGCATATCACCGGCGGCGGATTGCCGGAGAACCTGCCAAGAGTGTTGCCCGATGGGCAGGCAGTCCGCATCCATCTCGACGAGATCCCGCTGCCTCCGGTTTTCCCCTGGCTCGCCAAGAGCGGGCCGATCGAAGAGGCCGAGCTCCTGCGCACGTTCAATTGCGGTGTGGGTATGGTTGTCATCGCAGAAGCCGATGCGGCTGAGGGGATCACGGCGCACCTGACGGCAGCGGGTGAAACAACCTTCCGTCTCGGCGAGATCGAGCCACGAAAAGACGCCGCCGTCGTGTTCGAAGGCAAGCTCGCGCTGGACGAGAAGCAACAGTGAAAACAGCGATTTTGATTTCCGGGCGCGGCAGCAATATGCGCGCCCTCGTCGATGCGGCGCAAAAGCCCGACTTTCCCGCCTCGATAGAACTGGTCCTTTCCAATCGCGCGGACGCTGCCGGTCTCGCTTATGCCGCCGATGCGGGCATTGCGACCGCGGTCCTCCCGCATGGGGATTATGAAAGCCGGGAAGCGTTTGAAGCCGCACTCGACGCGATGCTGCGCGAGGCCGGAATTGAACTCATCTGTCTGGCGGGCTTCATGCGCCTTCTGTCCGATGAATTCGTCGAGGGGTGGCGCAATCGGGTGATCAACATCCATCCGTCGCTCCTGCCGTCCTTTCGGGGTCTGCGAACGCATGAACGTGCGCTGGCGACAGGCGTGCGCGTGCACGGGGCAACGGTCCACTACGTCCGTGCAGAAATGGACGATGGACCGATCATCGTTCAAGGTGCCGTGCCGGTGCTTGCCGACGACACCGCAGAAACCCTGGCCGCACGCGTCCTCGCAGCCGAGCATCGGATCTATCCGCTTGCGCTCTCCTGGGTTGCCGGGCGCAAAGCCCGGGTCGTGGCCGAGAAGGTCATTCTCGAGGGGCTGCCGACGCCGGAGGACAGCGTCTTGATCGTGCCCTCCAATGCCACTCCACAGGATTGAGGACCAGACGCCTCAGCGGGTGCAGGTCTCGAAAGCCTGAACGTATTTGGGTTGGGTCGTCTTCGGGATCTGACCTGTTGCGACGAAGGCGGCAGCTTCGGGTTCGCTCATCTGCGGCTCCAGCCGCTTGGCGAGGCACGAACAATCCCGCGTGACGGTCTTCAGCGCATCTCCTTCCCGCTTGCGCCATTCGGCGTAAACGCACGCGTCGGCGAGACGATTGCGCACCGTCTCATGCGTCATGCCGGCTGGCAGGGTCGTGGGCGCGGAACCTCCCTGGCAGGCCGCCAGCGTAAGCGTGGCAAAAACGAAAGCAGGAACCGCTGAGACGCGCATCTTTGATCTCCGAAAAAGAGGCGCGATATTCTCCGCACTCACCATTCAGTCAAGCGGCGCCACCGCAACACAGGGCGCAATTCGCACCGCATTGTCGTGAAAGGCCGCGCCACCATAAGGCGCAACCGCATCGGCCCCTGTCAGGGCATTGATGCCGCGCCCTCCTTGATGCGCGGAATTCGGCCAGATGCCCTCCGCAATGAGAGTGCCGCGCTGCTGGCCGTCGCTCAGCCGCATATGCAGCCGGCAGGCGCCGCGCCGACTGGTGAGCTCCACGAGATCTCCGTCATTCAGGTGGGCAGCCTCCGCGTCGAGCGGATGCATCATCACCTCGGGCCGCTTCTCGCGCGTCTGGCCCGACGGCGTTTCGGAGAAGGTGGAATTCAAGAATGAGCGGGCCGGCGCGGTGACGAGGCGGAACGGAAACTCCTCATCGGCCGTCTCGATTGCCTCCCACTGATCGGGAAACTCCGGCAGAGATTCCCATGGGCCGAGCGCTTTGCCGTCCTGGGGACGGTTCGGCGCAGCGAAACGACCCCAATCCGGCGCAAACCGGAACTTGCCGTCGGGAAAGCCGAAGCCCTTGAGATAATGCGCCTCCTCAAAGCCCGGCTGACAATCGATCCATTTGTTCTTTTCAAGCGTCGCGAGGTCACCCCAGCCTGAGGCCTTGAGCAGCCAGTCGATGTGCTCGCGTGCGCTCATGGCGAAGCCGGGATGTTCGGCGCCAAGACGCTTTGCGAGGCCCGTCACGACCTGATGGTTCGTGACGCAGCCCTGCGGCGGTTCGACGAGCTTCGGTCCGAATAGTATGTTCTGGTGACCTCCGCCCTTGTAGATGTCGTCGTGCTCCAGAAACATCGTCGCCGGCAGGACGATGTCGGCCATCTCTGCGGTGTCCGTCATGAACTGCTCATGCACGGCAACGAAGAGATCGTCGCGCAGGAAGCCTCGCCGCACCTGTTCCTGGTCAGGCGCCACGTTCATCGGGTTGGTGTTTTGAATGAGCATGGCGCCGACGGGAGGACCGCCCTTCAGATCGGCGTCGTTGCCGCAGAGGATCGGACCGATGCGCGACTGGTCGAGCATGCGCACGGAGGGATCCAGGCGATCGAGACCTGCGATCATCGTCTCGTCGAGATGATAAATCCCGCCGTTGTTGTGAAAGGCCCCGCCCCCCTCATGGCGCCAAGCGCCTGTGACGGTGGCGATGCAGGAGGCGGCGTGCATGGCGACGGCGCCATTGCGGCTGCGCGTAAAGCCGTAACCGAGGCGCATGAAGGTTTTGGGCGTCTTGCCGATCCAGGCGGCGAACGTCTCGATGTCCTCGACGGTGACACCGGTGATGGCAGATGCCCATTCCGGCGTCTTGTCCTCAAGGTGGCGGGCAAAATCCTTCGGACGATCGCTGAAGCGATTGAGATAGTCCCAGTCGGCATGACCGTCACGGAAGAGAATATGCATGACGGCGCAGGCAAGCGCTGCGTCGGTGCCGGGTCTGACACACAGAGCAAGGTCGGCCTGCCGCATCGTCGCGTTTTCATAGACATCGACGACGACGAGCTTCGCTTCCCGGGTCTTCCGCGCTGTCGTCGCATGGGTCATCACATTGACCTGCGTCGCGACCGCGTTGGTGCCCCAGATGACGACGAGATCGGCTTTTGCGATCTCGCGCGGGTCGGGGCCGGTCAGGCTGCCGGTTCCCGCCATATAGCCCGTCCAAGCCATGTTGGTGCAGATCGAGCCGAACTCTCCGGAATAGCGCTTGACGTGGCGAAGGCGGTCGAGCCCGTCGCGCTGCACCAGCCCCATCGTCCCAGCATAATAATAGGGCCAGACGGCTTCGGACCCGTGTCTCGCCTCGGCCTTGACGAAAGCCTCGGCAATCTCGTCGAGCGCTTCCTCGACTGAGACTTCCTGCCACGTGCCATCCCCTTTGGCGCCCTTGCGCTTCAGGGCCTTGGTGAGTCTGTCCGGGTGGTGCAGCCGCTCCGCGTAGCGCGCAACCTTGGCACAGATCACGCCAGCCGTATAATCGTTATCAGAATTGCCCCTGAGCCTGCCGACGCGCCCGTCAGGCAAAATTTCCACGTCAAGTGCACAGGTCGAAGGGCAGTCGTGCGGGCAGGCGGAATGGCCGATTGTCACCGGCGTCATGTCATTCATTCGAAATCTCCAAGCGACGACAGTCGCTTACCAACTCCGGCAGGTCAAGATGCTCAACTGGAAGCGGGCCGTGCCGCATGCCGCACGAGCAGACCGAACAGAATCAGCGCCATCGCCTGATGGGCGAGTGCGATCGGCCAGGGAACGACGAGAATGAGCGCCAGAATTCCGAGAGCCACCTGACCGATGACGACGGCCATGATCAGCGCGAGATCCGAGGACCATCGGCGGAGTGCGAGGCGCAAGAGACCGTATCCGATCACGAGTGTGGCCAGCACGTAGCCACCGATGCGGTGATCAAATTGAACGGTCGTGATGTTGTCGGTGAAATTGTGCCAAAGCGGCTGCATCGCAAGAAGGCCGGCGGGTACGAAGCGTCCGTCCATCAGCGGCCAGGTGTTGTAGGTCAGCCCGGCATCGTGGCCTGCGACGAGACCTCCCAGGGCGATCTGAACGAGCGCCGCGACAGCGATCAGCCAGGCCGCAACGGTGCCGGCGGTTGCGCGCCGCACAGCGTCGGACCCACCGAGGCGTGCATGCGTGGCGATCAAGAAGGCAAAGAACAGGCTCGCGAGCGTCAGATGCAACGACAGTTTGACGGGGGCGACCGCGATCATTCCCGGTTTCAGACCCGACGCGACCATGATCCAGCCGACCAGGCCTTGAAGCCCGAGAAGGAGCCCGCCGGCGAAAAGCCACAGGCCGAGCCGGAGCGTCAGTTTCCCGGCGATGGCGAAGCCGACAAGGCCGACGAGATAGACCGCACCGATGAACCGACCCAGCTGGCGATGCGTCCACTCCCACCAGTAAATCCGTTTGAACTCGCTAAGGCTCATGCCCCGGTTCATCAGCTCGTATTGGGAGGTCGCCCGGTATCGATTGAACTCCTCGCTCCAGGCCTGCTCCGACATCGGCGGCACGGCGCCCACGACCGGCTTCCATTCCGTGATCGAAAGACCGGAATCGGTCAGCCGCGTCATGCCCCCCACGAGCACCATGACGAAGACCAGAAAGGTCAGGATCGCCAGCCAAAGCCTGACGCTGCGCAGCCGCATCCACGACGAGCCGAGTTTTTCGGAACGCGGCCCAAAGGAACTTTGCGCAAAGGGCAAAATGCTGTCGTCAAAGGACATCGGCGTCGTCCCGTCTGATATGCCTGTGGGCCAGTTCTCGCCTACGCGACACCACGGCCCGGCACAAGAGATTGAAAACCACGTCCATTGCGGCTAGCTGCCTCTATGCGCCAGAAATACCGCAAACCGATCGGCACCGTTTTTCTTGTCGTGTGGGTGATCTTCTACAGCCTCACCGCGATGACGATCGGAGCCGCGAAGCTTCCCGGCACCAGCGGGCTCGTGCAGCTTGCCTATTATGCGGTCGCCGGTATTGCCTGGGTGATCCCGGCCGGGGCCATCATCTGGTGGATGGCACGTCCCGACCGCGCCTGAGCGTATTTTTCGCCTCCAAGAGCGGCTCCGCGATCCGCCACAGCCCCGGGGCGAGCAAAACCTCCTGCAGATCGACATCCTGGTAATAGCCGTTCACCGACACCCGCGGCAGGAAACGCGGATCGGAACACGGTCGAAGCATGCCCGGCGTCGTCAGGAACGCTGCCGTCATCCCCGCCTGTGCGGCAAGCTCGGCCTCGCGCCCTCCGACAGCACCGGCAAATCCGTAGGGATAGGCAAGAAGGTCGGGCCTTCTTCCCGTCTCCTCTTTAATGCGGTCGGCGCTTTCCTGGATTTCCGAAAGCGCGCCGTCCGCAGGTAACTTGGCGAGGGCCGGATGGGTCATGGTGTGGGCGCCGATCGTCGCAAGCGGATCTTCTGCAAGCCGGCCCACCCCGTCCCAATCCAGAACCAATTCCTCCGTCAGCGCTCGTTCATCGAACTCATAAGCTTCGTAAAGGCGCGCCATCACCTCGCGATGTTGCAGGCCGTCCATGTCGAACAGGAGCGTATGCCGCCATGCGGAAAACGCAGCGTTCTTCTCTTCTGTCGTTGAGGTCGGCATTGGCCCCGGCCCCTCGCCTTTCAAACCGAATTTTGAATGCGCTGCGATCATGCGTTCAAGAGCGACCCACCAGGGTGCAGCGCTACGATCGCAAAAGCCTGCGCAGATGAAGGCGGTGAACGGCGCCTGATGCCGCTGGAAGACAGGAAGCGCCACTTCGAGATTGTTACGGAAGCCGTCATCGAGCGTGATCGCCACATCATTCGGCGACGCGCGTCCCGCAATCTGATTGGTCACCATTTCCCCGAGAGGCACGATGCGCCGATTCTCCTGCTTCAGGAGCCTCAGGAGCGCATCCAGAAAATCGGGCGCGATAACGAGCCCGGCATTGGGCGAAAATGCAGCGGGAAGTCCCGGCTTCACTTCGTGGAGAGTAAGAACAACCCCGCTGCCCTTGGGATCCGCGGGCAACCATCGCGCGGCCTTGGTGAGGACGAGCGTGTTCAGCGTCGCGTGTATCACCTGGTGACGTAGATTCACCTCATGCCCCCGCTTTCGTGACCCGCTGCGTCGGCCTGTCAGGCCGCCTCTTCCGCCGCCTGCGGCTCTGCGCCCGCTTCATTCGAGCGCTGGAGAAGAATGGCGTTGCGCGCACCCGCCTCCATCGCCTGGCGATGAAGTCTGCGGCGTGCCTCCGCGCCCATGTCTTCGTCGCAGACGAGGACAGCGAGATCCGGACGAACGTAGTCGCTCGGCCAATCCTCGAAACGGTCGGCCAGGAGAACGACGCGGTCATACGTGTTGCTCAAGGCTCCGATGACGAGGCTGAGGCGCTGCAAGGGCGGGTCTTCGGCCATCGATCCGAGAGGAATGAAATGGACGCGGCTGTCGCCGTCGAGGCGGATGGCGTCTCCGAAAGGCGCGTCGCCGCTCAACAGGTCGCCCAGCCCCGGGCCGCCGTCGCGGTCGAGCGCCGAGGCGGGTTCGACCCCGATATCGAGCAGAATGATACGCAACGAGGCCGTACGGACCGCAAGCCGACATGCACCCAAGGCCGCATCGCCAGCGGTCGGTCCACCGTCTCCGGCAAACAGGACCGTTTTCAGGCCTTCCGTCGCAATGAGATCAGCGAGCTCGGCCAGGCCGGGGATTTCCTTCGCCGCGTCAAGGCTCGGCGTTCCGCCCGGGGGAATCGCGCCCAGGACAAGGAGAGGCTCTGCCGGAACCTCTCCGGCCGGCGGCACCTCGATGTCATTCAGGGGGCGAAACGCACGACCAGAAGCGAATTCGCGCAAGATGACAATGGCCATGGCGAGGAACAGGGAACCGAGGACGGCTGCGGCCGTCAGCAGCCCTTTCTTCGGCCAGGAGGGACGCCGCGGCGGGATCGCCCGCGAAATGATCCGCGCGTCGGCCGGCAGATAATTTGAATCGGTGCGCGCGGCCGCTTCCCGGTAGCGCGCGAGGAAGGTCTCCAGGAGATCGCGCTGTGCGGCGGCTTCGCGCTCAAGCGCCCGAAGCTCGATGCTCTCCTCGTTGGAGCGAGAAACGGCGGCCTTTGTCTCGTTCAGCCTTGCTTCGAGGGTATCGACCCGGGCACTCGCGACGCGCGAGGCGGTTTCCAGCGATTGCAGGATCTTGCGAACTTCGGCGCGAACCTGCCCATCCAGATCCGCAAGCTGGCTCCGCAGGGCCTGCAGACGCGGATGCTGCGGCATGAGGCTGGTCGAGAGCTCGGCAATCTCGGCGCGCAAGGCGACCTGCCGCTCGCGGAGCCGCTGGATCAGCTGTGAATTCAAAACCTCTTCGGCGGAATCGAAGGAGCCCCCTTCGCGCAACAGCGACCGGAGCAATTCGGCTCGCGACTGGGCTTCCGATTGTGCGGCTCTGGCCCGTCCGAGCTCCGCATTGAGCTCGCTCAGATCCTGTTTCTGTAGTGTCGTTTCGGGCTGGCTCGACGTATTGACGTCGAAGAGGTTGTTCTCGGAGCGGTAGGCCGCGACCGCGCCTTCGGCCTCTTTTACGCGCTCGCGCAACCGGTCGATCTCCGTCTGCAGCCAAGCCGTTGCAGCCGAGGTCGACTGTCTCTTGGCTTCGCTTTGCAGGTTCACGAACGCTTCCGCCACGGCATTTGCGATCTGCGCCGCAAGCTCGGGGTCATGCGCGCTGAACTCGACCGCAATCACTCGGGATTTGACGACGGAATAGACGGAGAGGTGCTTGTAGTAAGTCTCGAGAACACGCTGCCGAATCGTGTTCTCCGCCGGGCCCTTTTTGAGGCCGGAGGCGATCAAAACTGTATCAATCAGAGACGGTGAGAGAGCCGGATCAAAGTCCGGCCGATGCGTCAGGTCGAACTTGTCGATGATGGTATTGGCGATGTCGCGCGAACGCAGAACTTCGACCTGGCTCGCAATCGCCGATTCGTCCAACTGCACCGTCAGGTTTTCTGCGCCCGAGTCGCGAGGCCGTGTCAGCGGCGATTCCCGCGCCTCGATCAAAATGCGTGCGTCGCCAGTATAAAGCGGGTCGACGAGCGAGAGACCGAAATAGGTTCCTGCCCCCACCAGGATCGCCACCAGGCCAAAAAGCCAGGCGCGACGCCACAGCGCGGCAGCAATTGCAGAAATGTCCATTTCCATCGGACGCGGCTCGGCCATAGCGTGGCGACTCCTTGCTGGCTGACGGCAAGATGCGTCGATTACGGTTAGGAGGCGGTTAACGACCGCCATACCTTCAGCTTCAGGCAATTTTAGCGCGGCATTAACTATGGCGCGGCATATTTCAGCCCGTCACAGGTTGGGTGCTCGCAATGAACGCGGTTCGTGTCGCCATTATAATCACGCTTGTTTGTCTTCTCGCGTCTTGCATGGGCGAGCGGGCACCGTTGGCGACTGGTTCACCGACAGTCAAAGGACCCTATCGACTGGATACCGGCGATGAACTCCGCATTGTCGTCTTCGATCAGAGCGAGCTCACCAACGTCTACAAGGTCGATCAGGCCGGCTACGTCACGATGCCTCTCGTCGGCGAGATCGCGGCGCGCGGTGCCAGCACGGACGAACTCGAGGGACGCATCCAAAGCGCCCTTTCGAGCCGCTTCGTGCGTAATCCCGACGTGACGGTCGAGGTCGCCTCGTATCGTCCCTTCTTCATTCTGGGTGAAGTGAGCAGTCCTGGCCAATATCCCTATGTGCCGGGCATGACGGTGGAGAATGCCGTCGCGGTCGCTGGAGGCTTTACGCCCCGTGCGAACGAACGGGTGGTGCGGTTGAGCCGGCAGCTGAACGGCGTCCTTTACGAAGGCCGCCTTGCCGTGACGCAGCCGATTCGTGCCGGCGATACCGTCTATGTCGGAGAACGCCTGTTCTGATCCGAGTTGATTAACTCTAGCAGGCGGAACAGATTGAATAAAATCGCGCAAGACAGACAGCTACCGGCGAGGCCGAAGCGGGATTTTACAAAGTGACATCGAGCAATGCACCGGCGGAGAATGAGCCTGGCACAAAGCGGCCCGCAGCAGGTCGCTCGGCTCTCAACCTCGCCGCAGCGCGCGTTGCCGCGAACCTCAAGTACCGGCCTGTATCTGCTGGCTTTCTGGCGATCCTTCTGCGCCTTGCGGACTTCACGGCGCTCGTGGGCCTCGGCACCCTGATCCACAATTTCTGGGTCACTCCAACCGAAGGCGAGTTGGCTCTCCGCTATCTTCTTCCGCTCATCCTGCTGCCGTTGTTTACGATCTCGCTTATCGGCACGTTCAAAGGCTATACGCTGCCCGCCTACAGGCATCCGTTGAAACATATCGGTCGTGTGGCCGGGCTTTGGGCGGTGGTCTTTGCCTGCTTCACACTGGTCGCGTTCTTTCTGAAGATCGGCGACGATTTCTCCCGTTTGTGGCTCGGCGCCTGGTTCTTTCTCGGCTTTATCGCGCTTGCGGCGGCGCGCGTGGTGCTTGCGCGGCTCGTGCGCGTCTGGACTCGCGTCGGTCTGCTGGAGCGTCGCGCGGTTCTCGTTGGGGGCGGCCCGGAAGCGGTGTCCCTGATCCGTGCGCTCGACGCCGAACCGGAGAATGACATCCGTATTTGCGGCATTTTCGATGACCGCGGCGGTGATCGTGCGCCGGCAATTCAGGAAGGCTACCCGCTGCTCGGCCGAATCGATGAACTCGTCGAATTCGGTCGCCAGGCGCAGATCGACCTCTTGATCATCGCCCTGCCGCTGACGGCCGAAAACCGGCTCCTCGAAATGCTCAAGCAGCTCTGGGTGCTGCCTGTCGACATCCGTATGGCCGCGAACACGACGCGCCTGCGGTTCCGCCCCCGCTCCTACTCGTTCATAGGCTCGGTTCCGTTTCTGGATCTGTTCGATCGGCCGATCGCGGGATGGGATTCCGTCGTCAAGCGGATGTTCGACATCGTCTTTGCCAGCCTTGCCCTCATCGCATTGTCACCGGTGATGCTGGCGGTGGCGGCCGCGATCAAACTCGACAGCCGGGGCCCTGTTCTCTTCCGTCAGGACCGCTACGGCTTCAACAACGAGCTGATCAAGGTCTTCAAGTTCCGCTCAATGTATGTCGATCAGGTGGACCTCAACGCAGTAAAGCTCGTCAGCCGGGACGATCCGCGCGTGACGCGCGTCGGCCGCTTCATCCGCAAGACGAGTCTCGATGAGCTGCCGCAATTGTTCAACGTCTTGAAAGGCAATCTGTCCCTCGTTGGTCCCCGCCCCCACGCCTTGCAGGCCAAGGCGGCCGACCAACTTTACGAACAGGTGGTCGACGGGTACTTCGCCCGCCATCGCGTCAAGCCGGGCATCACCGGATGGGCCCAGGTCAACGGCTGGCGCGGTGAAACCGATACGCAGGAAAAGCTCGAGCGCCGCGTCGAGCACGACCAGTTCTATATCGAGAACTGGTCGGTTCTTTTCGATCTCTACATCCTGCTTTTGACGCCGATTCGGCTCGTCACCGGCGAGAACGCCTATTGAGAACTGTGCGAGGATGGAGGCCACGGGCTTCGTAAGTCCCGACAAATCTTCTGCGAGCTCGCTGCCGAGCTCCCAATTGCGGGAGATGCGCTCGATCGGAGGACGCGTCCGGAAAGACTGCGGCACAACTAATACGAACGCCGACGATCCCTTGGATGGGCCAGACGAAGGCGCCCTCCCCCAAGAGGCCTTTGCTCCTTCAAATACGATGTGACGAGACGATAGAGCGGCCGTTCTGCGCGGGGCGTTCGTTGCTCGCGATCGCGAGTTTCATCGCTTCCACGACACCGCTCCGACGAGCATTCCGCTTCATCTCAGTCGCCTTGTGGAAGCGCGCCGGATTGAAGCCCCAGAGGATGCCGAGGAGAAGCCAGAGATGGCGCCAGTGCTCGCCTTCGTGCAGCGATGCGCACATGAGTGGCGCCATGAAGGCGACCAGAACCGCGACGGCTGCCGGATGCGCCGTCATGCGGTAGTTCGCAAGGCCAAAAAGGACGGACAGAAAGATCAGGGCAACCCATGAAAAGCCGGCGACCCAGCCATAGTTCATGAAGGAGCTCAGCCAAATATTATGGATTGGCTCCACAAAAATCAGATCCTGCTGATTGATCCCGATGCCGATCGGATTGCTGAGGATGATCGGGATCGAACGAGCATAGCGGCCGTAGCGACCTTCGCGCCCTGCATCGTAAGATTCCTCCAAGGTCGCGCGCTGCTCGAATTTCTTCGTAAAGGTCGGAGAGACGACGATGGTGGTGCCGAGAATGATGCCACCGAAGACCGCCATGGCAGCAGCATAGGCGAAAAGCCTTAGGAGGTGCTTCCGATAGATGAAGACCATGTAGCCGGAACAGCAAAGGATGAGCGACACGGTCGCCGCCCTGGAGAACGACAGCAGCACGCCGAGGCAGAGGATCCCGATGATCGGGAAAAGGACGACCCGGAGCCATAGTCGCTGCTGGACCAGGTAGATCGCCATGACCACGCCTGGCACGAGGAACGACGCATACATGTTCGGGTCGTCGATGAAACCTTTCGAGCGACCGTCCCACATCAGGGCCTCGATCCCAAGGGCGAAGCCCACGATCCCGAGAATCGCCGCGATCACGCAGGAGACGACATAGACGCGCATGAAGGCATGCAGTTGCCGCGGGCCCCAATCCAGGGAGACGTAGCAGGCCGTTATGCCGAGAACCACAACGAAGGTCTTCTTGAAGGCCTCCTGCCGCACGTCAGGATCGCTGAAGAACGGAGCAGAAGCGTACAAAAACGAAAGCGTCCACAGGAGCAAAAGGGTAAAGAATATGAAGAAGGTCAGCCTGACCTTCTGCAGCACCATGATCGACAATGCGAGCGAGAGCATGAACAGAAAGTCGACGGGCGACGGCCGCGACAGCGTATAGTTCATCGCCAGCACCGCCAGAAAGAATACGAAGTTCCTCACGGAGGTCGGATAAAGACGTGGACGGTCGGCGTCTGGCTGCATGGAAGCCGGGTTCTCGCGCGGAGACGTTCTATGCGCGCGAGTTAGGCGGGAAAGCCTTAAGATTTGCTGATTCTGTGGCATATCGATGCTCGTTCTCGGCCCATATGGAACCGCGGAAAGAAGGCGAAAGAATCCCCAAAAACTGCGCCTTATGAGCATTGCGCCGAGCCTATGTGCTCTCTATAGTCCGCGCGCGTCGGAGCGTAGCGCAGCCTGGTAGCGCACTTGCATGGGGCGCAAGAGGTCGTGGGTTCGAATCCCGCCGCTCCGACCATTCCCCATTGATTTTGGAAATGAAATCACGCCGCCAGCGCGGTATGCCGCGCGGACAATGCGCGGCCGGGGTATCCGGTCAGCCGGAGATGGCGTCGTGCAGAATCCGGCGCGCCTCGAGCAGATCGCTGAGCACGGCTTGAAGACGTTCGCGACCATGGGGGTCGACGCGGCGAGACACGGGCTCTTCCGCCTCCTCGCGCAGCAAGGACGGTTGCAGTTCGTCGTCCTCGTCCTGGGCTTCCTCGCGAATCGGCTCCGCCCTCGCCGGGGCCTCATCGCTCGGCCGCTCGGTGTCAAAATCAGCCTCGGCCGGTGCCACCGTCTCCACATTGCCGCTTTGCCCAACAGCAATGACGAAGCGCACGCCCTTCTCTTTGAGAAGACGCTGCACGCCCTTGATGGTGAAACCTTCGCCGTAAAGAAGCAGGCGAATGCCGTTGAGAAGGTCGACGTCCTCAGGGCGATAATAGCGCCTGCCGCCGCCGCGCTTCAGCGGCTTGATCTGAGTGAAGCGCGTTTCCCAGAAACGCAGGACGTGTTGCGGAAGATCGAGGTCCTCCGCAACTTCGCTGATCGTCCTGAACGCGTCCG
This sequence comes from Afifella aestuarii, assembly GCF_004023665.1. Classification (NCBI taxonomy): domain Bacteria; kingdom Pseudomonadati; phylum Pseudomonadota; class Alphaproteobacteria; order Hyphomicrobiales; family Afifellaceae; genus Afifella; species Afifella aestuarii. The sequence continues at coordinate 572,074 of NZ_SAUF01000005.1, read as the reverse complement.
GTGATTTCACGCTCACGTCGTTGCGACGTCTGCTTCAGCAGCCTTGAGACGCCGCGCATTGCCGGCGTCGGCGCCCGTGCTGACCGCGGCTCCGCCCGTCTCTTCTTCCGGGGCGAGGCACTCGTTGATGCGCTGTTTCATGATGTTGCTTGGCTTGAAGACGGTCACGCGGCGCGGCGGAATCGGCACTTCCTTGCCCGTTTTTGGGTTGCGGCCAACGCGCTGCCCCTTGCTGCGCACGACGAAGGAACCGAACGAGGACAGCTTGACCGTTTCTCCCGATACGATCGTGTCTGAAATCTCCGCGAGCACCATTTCCACCATGGCGGCCGATTCCGTTCTGGAAAGGCCAAGCTCCCGATATACCGCCTCTGCGAGATCGGCTCGCGTGACGGTGCGCCCCTCTGGGCGTAGTTCATTTGCCTCCACGCAACACGCCTCCTGCACGTCTTTAAGCAACGTATTCGCCTGTCGAAATGAGGTCAACACGCACCCCCGATGCGTATCGCCCGCTACCAGCGTATCAGAGCTGAGCCCCAAGTGAAGCCGCCGCCCATCGCCTCAAGCAGCACCAGATCGCCTTTTTTGATGCGCCCGTCGCGCACTGCGACATCAAGCGCCAGCGGGATAGAGGCCGCCGACGTGTTGCCGTGATGCTGAACCGTCACCACGACCTTCTCTTCAGCGATGCCGAGCCGCTTGGCGCTGGCATCGATGATGCGTCTGTTGGCCTGATGGGGAACGAACCAGTCGATCGTTTCTGCCGATTCGCCGGTCGCTTCGAATGCGTCGGTGATGACATCGGTGATGGTCGCGACCGCATGCTTGAAAACCTCACGGCCTTCCATGCGCAAGTGTCCGACGGTTCTCGTCGAGCTCGGGCCACCGTCGACGAACAGCTTGTCACGGAAATGCCCATCTGAACGCAAATGCGCAGTAAGAAGGCCCCGCGGAGCCGTCTCCTCGCCCGCCTCGTGGGCTTCCAGAACGACCGCACCAGCCCCGTCGCCGAACAAGACGCAGGTGCCGCGGTCGCTCCAATCGAGAATGCGCGAAAATGTTTCGGCTCCGATGACGAGCGCACGCTTTGCCGAGCCGGCCTTCAAATGCGCATCGGCCGTGGTGAGCGCGAACAAAAAGCCCGAGCACACGGCCTGAACATCGAACGCGTATCCGTGATGCATGCCGAGCCGATCCTGCACCGTGCAGGCGGTCGCCGGAAACGTCTGATCCGGTGTGGCGGTCGCCAGGACAATGAGATCGATTTCCGCAGCGGTCAGGCCGGCATCCGCAAGCGCTTTCTCAGCTGCGGCCAGCGCAAGATCTGAGGTTGTTTCACCTTCGGCAGCGATATGGCGCTCTGAAATGCCGGTGCGCTGTACGATCCATTCGTCTGATGTGTCGACGATGCTTTCGAGATCGCGGTTGGTAAGGACTTTCTCCGGCAGGGCGCTGCCAATGCCGGCGATCAAGGAGCGTTTCATGCGGTCTGTGCCTGCGCGGCCGTTTGCTCGGCGAACTGCTTACGCATCGATCCGAGGGTGTATTCCAAATCGTTGGCGATCTTGCTGGTGAGACTTCCGAGCACCATGTCACGGCCGAGCTCGATGGCGGCGGCAAAGCCTTCCGAATCCGTGCCGCCATGGCTTTTCACGACGAGGCCATTGAGGCCGAGGAAAAGGCCGCCGTTGACCTTGCGCGGGTCCATCTTTTCCCTGAGCCGGGCGAAGGCTGAGCGCGCGAAGAAATAGCCGATCTTGGCAGACAGGGTCCGCGTCATCGCCGAACGGAGATATTCGGCGAGCTGCCGTGCGGTCCCCTCGGCGGTCTTCAGCGCGATATTGCCTGAAAAGCCTTCTGTAACGACGACATCGACGGTGCCTTTGCCGAGATCGTCGCCCTCGACGAAGCCATAATATTCGAAATTGGGATGGTCGATGGCGCGCAGAATATGGCCTGCCTCGCGCACCTCCTCGACACCCTTCACCTCTTCAGCGCCGATGTTGAGGAGGCCGACCGTGGGCCGCTCCAGCCCGAAGAGAGCACGGGCCATGGCAGCGCCCATGACGGCGAAATGGACGAGCATCTTCGCATCCGAGCCGATCGTGGCGCCGACATCAAGGACGATGCTTTCGCCGCGCAACGTTGGCCACATGGCCGCGATCGCCGGCCGATCGATATCGGGAAGCGTGCGCAGGCAGAATTTCGACATCGCCATGAGGGCGCCGGTGTTTCCAGCGGAGATGGCAACGTCCGCCTCCCCGTCCCGCACCGCCTGGACGCACCGCCACATCGACGACTTCCAGCGGCCGAGGCGGAGCGCCTGGCTCGGCTTGTCGTCCATGCGCACGGAAATCTCGCAATGCACGAAGCGCGAGGCGGCTACGAGATCGGGATAACGGGCGAGCAACGGCTCGACCGCTTCGGACTGGCCATAAAGAATGAAACGCAGATCCGGCCGACGCTTCAACGCCACGGCTGCGCCCGGGATCACCATTTCGGGACCGGCATCGCCGCCCATGGCGTCAAGAGAGATGGTGAGAGGTGACGGCATCGCTTTCTTCTGGTCGGGTCGCCGGCCGCGGGACAATACCCACTCGCCCGGTCATGACAAGCCGTTTGGAGAAAAAGGCTGGTAAGGTGCGTCAGTTACGTTGCTGCTTCAGACGCTCCAATACGGCAAATGGCGACGCCTCCGCCGTATCATCCTCCACATGTTCCTTAAATTCAGCGCCCGCAACCCTCGGATAGGGGTCGAGACCAAGCGCCACATATTCGACGAGCAAGGCGCCGAGGTCGACCCTGTCTCCGAAATAGGGCTCGGTGTCTTCCGCCCCGTCGACTTCCACGTCGAAAGGATCGTTGGAGCGATCGCCGCTCGCCTCTCCGCCTCCATCCCGGGATTCGCCGGGTTTCGGTGGCCGCAGAACAAGGCTCACATCTTCCGAAATCTCTTCCTCGACGGGGGCCAGCGTCACGACACAACGCCGCGTGACATGGCCGGAGATCTTCGCCTCGACCCGGTAGTGATCGCCAGCCATGGGTGTCACGTCAATGTCGGCCGAGAGGTCGTCGACGGAGGGGATGCCGAGTTGGTCCGCCATTTTTTCCCGTTCCGCCGGGTTCGCCTCCAAATGCAGTCTACGTCCCGAGGCGGGTATCTCGACCAAGCGTAACGGCTTGGCGAAAGACGCGGTGTTCATTTCAACTGTTCTCCGCAGCGAGGCTGATGGGATCCGGGAAGACGATGCGTCCCTCTTGCAGGGCGGCGCTGGGGACATTGTCCAGCCAGGCGAGCAACGCACGCAGATAGTCCGCGAGGCGTCGCGACGCATTCGAATCGCTTTCCTCTCCAAAGATATTGCGCGCAATCGCACCTTCAAGCGCATCGCCGCCTGCAGACAGTGCCGATCCGTAAGCTCCGAGCCTGCCACCGTATGAGGAAAACAGCGTTTTCATCCGCTTTGGGATGCGTCGATCGCTGACACCGATATCTCGATACGTGGCATCCATATCGACGACGAAGGCTTCGGTGGTCAGTCGCGCCAGCTCGGGATCTGGGTCGGGCCCAAAAGTTAGCCGATGGACGACGGCAAAAAGATGCAGCGAGAGCATCTCGAAGCGACCGTCGACCGTGTCATCGACACCATATTCTTCATAGAGTTGCGGATGACGCGCAGCAGCAGCCGCCGCGCCATAAAGTGCCGCTGCGTGCTCGCGCTCCTGCCGTTTGCGGCTTTGAAACCAACCCATCGTGCCATCTATGCCCTTCTACGCCTTCAAGACAATGCGGCAGAGCCCCGCGAAGGCCATTGCAATGCCGCATTCACCCCGCTAGCAAGCGGAGTTCAACGGGACCGCCATGACCAAAAAAACTCACGTTCTCGCCCTTCTCGTTTCGGTCGCCGCAGCCGGCGCCCTGGGGGGCTGCATCGGGGAAACCCAGCACCGCGGCTATATCGCCAACGAGCTCGCCCTGGAACAGATTCCAGAAGGATCGAGCCGCGACCAGGTGTTGATCGTGCTCGGCACGCCCTCCACGACCGCCGACTTCGGCGGCGAGGTGTTCTATTACATCTCGCAGACGGCTTCGCGCCCGGTCGCCTTCTTGAACCCGCATATCGTCGACCAGCGTGTTCTGGCTGTCTATTTCGATAAGGATCAGACGGTCACGCGCGTCGCCAATTACGGCCTGAAGGACGGCAAGGTCTTCGACTTCGTCTCTCGCACCACTCCGACGGCGGGCAAGGACTTCTCGTTCGTGTCGCAGCTTCTGTCGGCCGCTGGACGGGTCGCCTTCTAGACACGCTCGGCCATGCACGCCTGACGGCGACTGTCCAAAGCCACTGCCACAAAGAGCTTTGGTCGGGTTCGCGTTCACGCGGCATCAATCGGAGGCGGTCCCAGCGGACCGCCTTTTTTGTTGAGAGAGCCGACCGCTTCTGCGCCAACCCAAATTTGTTAGTGCAAACGACTAGAAATGCAGCTGCGTGGCCCGAATCGTATCGGCGTCAGGGCCCTGGACGAAACTGCGACGGTCTGTTGCAAGACCGCAAGTTTCAGCACGGATCCCGCCGAGATCAGGTTTCGGCGGATTGGGCACAAGGGCCAACGGCCTTTCCCCGTGCGAAGCGTATTGAGGGCTATCGCTATCGACAAAAAAGGCCCCGCGGCGTGCCGCGGGGCCTCTCTTTTGCTTGGTGCGATCTGCTTAGTGGGCCAGGACGGCCAGAAGCAGAAGCGCGACGATGTTGGTGATCTTGATCATCGGGTTCACCGCCGGTCCGGCCGTGTCCTTGTAAGGATCGCCCACCGTATCACCGGTCACCGCAGCCTTGTGGGCATCGGAGCCCTTGCCACCGTGATGTCCATCCTCGATGTACTTCTTGGCGTTGTCCCAGGCACCGCCGCCGGCCGTCATGGAGAGGGCGACGAAAAGGCCGGTCACGATCACGCCCAGAAGCATGGCGCCCAGAGAGGCAAAGCCGTTCGACTTGCCCGCGATCAGGTAGATCACGAAGAAGCAGACGATCGGCGACAGGACCGGCAGCAGAGACGGCACGATCATTTCGCGGATCGCAGCCTTGGTCAGCATGTCGACCGCGCGCTTATAATCCGGACGTTCCGTCCCCTGCATGATGCCGGGCTTCTCACGGAACTGCCGACGCACTTCCTCCACGACCGCGCCGCCAGCGCGACCGACTGCCGTCATCGCGATGCCGCCGAAGAGATACGGCAGCAGACCGCCGAACAGCAGGCCGACCACGACGTATGGGTTCGACAGCGAGAAGTCGACGCTAACACCGTCAAAGAAGGTGCCCGGCGCCGCTTCTTCGGCAAAGAAGTGGAGGTCCGAGGTGTAGGCCGCGAAGAGCACCAGAGCGCCAAGACCGGCAGAGCCGATCGCGTAGCCCTTGGTGACCGCCTTCGTGGTGTTGCCGACGGCATCGAGGGCGTCGGTCGTGTTGCGCACCTCGGCCGGCAGATCCGCCATCTCGGCAATACCACCGGCATTGTCTGTGACGGGGCCGAAAGCGTCCAGGGCAACGACCATACCGGCAAGCGCCAGCATCGTCGTCACGGCAATGGCGATGCCGAAGAGGCCAGCAAGACCATAAGAGGCCAGAATGCCCGCGATGATGACGATCGCCGGAAGCGCCGTCGATTCCATCGAGATTGCGAGGCCCTGAATGACGTTGGTGCCATGTCCGGTGACGGAGGCGTCAGCGACCGAGCGAACCGGGCGGTAGTTCGTGCCGGTGTAGTACTCGGTGATCCAGATGATGAGGCCCGTCACGGCGAGACCGACGATGCCGCAGAAGAACAGGCTGCCGCCCGAGAAGGACGGACCGACGGGGCTCGTGAACTGTGTGCCCCAGCCGGTGAAGAAGAGCACGATCAGAGCCAGAGCCACGGCCGACAGGCCGGCGGTGGCAATGAAGCCCTTATAGAGCGCACCCATGATGGAATTGTTGGCGCCGAGCTTCACGAAGAAGGTGCCGGCGATCGAGGTGATGACGCATGTCGCGCCAATCAACAGCGGGAAGAGCATCAGCGTCGTCGCCTGCTCGCCCGTGAAGAAGATCGAGGCCAGAACCATCGTGGCGACGATCGTCACCGCGTAAGTCTCGAAAAGGTCGGCCGCCATGCCCGCGCAGTCGCCGACATTGTCACCGACGTTGTCGGCAATCGTGGCCGGGTTGCGGGGATCGTCTTCCGGAATGCCGGCCTCGACCTTACCAACGAGATCGCCACCGACGTCTGCGCCTTTGGTGAAGATGCCGCCGCCGAGACGGGCGAAGATGGAGATGAGCGAAGCGCCGAAGCCGAGGGCCACGAGAGCATCGATCACGACGCGTTCAGTCGGTCCATAGCCGATGAACTGGGTCAGGATGGTGAAGTAGCCTGAGACACCGAGAAGCGCGAGACCGGCCACGAGAAGACCCGTGATGGCACCCGACTTGAAGGCGATCTCAAGACCGCCGCCGAGCGAGATCGACGCGGCCTGCGCCGTCCGTACGTTCGCACGCACAGATACGAGCATGCCGATGAAGCCGGCGGCTCCGGAGAGCACCGCACCGATCAGGAAGCCGATAGCAGCCTCTGCAGAAAGAAGCCACCACGCCAGGATGAACACGACGACACCGACGATGGCGATGGTCGTGTACTGGCGTGTGAGGTATGCGAGCGCACCCTCACGGATCGCGCCCGCGATCTCCTGCATGCGCGCATTGCCCGCATCGGCGGCCATCACGGACTGGATCGCCCAGATGGCATAGACGATGGCCAAGACACCGCATGCTATGACGAAATAAAGCAAAATCATTGATTTCCCCCGGAAGATGGCCGGCGGATTGCCGACCGGGAATGGAGGCCGATCCCTCCGACAGAGCCGGGGGCGGCTTCCTGTATCGCGGCGGGGTATTGACGAAAGAACAAGCCCCGTCAAGGGCTGCAAAATCGCGCTGCCCGCTTGGTTTAGCGGGACGCCGCCTGGCGACCACGCCGCAAAAGAAGCAATGCAAGCCCAAGAAGAGCGACGACGGCGATCGGTATCACGGTCAGCGCCACAGCAGACCAGCCGCCGATAGACAGGATTTGACCGGAAGAAAACGAAGCCAGCGCCACCGTGGCAAAGACGAGCAGGTCGTTGAGGCCTTGCACCTTCTCCTTCTCGACCGGCTCATAAGTGCTTGCAACAAGTGCTGTCGCGCCGAGAAAACCAAAATTCCAGCCAACGCCCAAAACAACGAGAGCGCCCCAGAAATTAATGAGATCTATGCCTTGAAGGGCGATGAACCCGCACAGGATGAGAAGCAGATGTCCAGCCGCAACCACACGCTCTGCTCCAAAGCGCAGTATCAATGACCCTGTAAAGAAGCTTGGAGCGAACATTGCGATGACATGCCACTGGATGCCGAGAACCGCCGCATCGGTCGGAAAGCCGCAGCCGACCATCGCCAGCGGCGCAGCCGTCATCATCAGATTCATGAGGGCATAGGCCGTCACGGCGCAGGCGACGGCCACAATAAAGCGTGGCTGTGCAGCGATCTTCCGCAACGGACGTCCTGCATGGGTGTGGGCTGCCGTGACGGCCGGAGCATGCAAGAACGCGAGGACAACTGCCGCCAGCACCATCAGTCCGGCGGCGCCGATATAGGCCCCGACGAATTCGATCGGGAAGGCTGTGCGCGTGTGGATGACGGTCTGAGGACCGATAATGGCCGCCATCACGCCGCCAATCAGCACATATGACATCGCCTTCGGCCGGAAGGACGGACTGGCCGTATCGGCGGCAGCGAAACGAAACTGCTGCACGAAGGCGGCGGTAAAACCCATCATGAAGGCGCCGAGGCACAGGATTGGAAACGAGAAGACCGTGACGGCCACCGCTTCCATGAGTGCGCCCATTGCGCCGATCAGCATTCCGCAGATGAGCCCGAAACGACGCCCGATTCGCCGCTGCAAGAGCGCGGCCGGCATGGTGCCGATCGCGGTGCCGACGACGAAGGCGCTGAGCGGCAAAGTCGCCCAGGACTTGTCCGGCCCCAACAGCATGTGAGCCGCAAGCGAAGATATGGAAAAGTTGATCGGCGCTCCGGCGCCCGCAATCGCCTGAGCCGTCGCAAGGACTATGACATTGCGTCGAGCGGCCCGGTCGTCCACCGGCGGATGCATGGCCACGTCGGGGGAGCCGTCCATCAATGGCCGCCGTGGACGAAGGAGCGACGGGAAAAGGCCATTTCCTTCCCATCTTTGAGAATCACCGCCCGGTCGCTGCCCGCCTCGACATGACCGATGGCCGTCACCGGAATGTCGGCGCGCGCCGCGGCCTCCTTGAAAGCCCCCTCCTCGCCCGGTGGAATCGCGGCTAGGATTTCGTAATCGTCGCCGCCGGTCAGCGCCTCCTCCAGTGAGAAACCGTGGCCGAAGAGCTGGCTCAAAGCCGGGTCGAGCGGAACGTCCTGCGCCTCGATCACGGCGCGGATGCCGCTTGCCGAGGCGAGCTTGTCCGCGTCGCCGGCGAGCCCGTCAGAGATGTCGAGGGCTGCACTCGCATGAAGACGGACAGCCTCTGCAAGCCCTGTGCGCGGCTCTGGCTCGCGGTAGCGGAGGACGAGACGATCCCTGTCGTCTGCGGCGAGTTCTGCCTCTGCACGGTCCTGAAGGACCGCCAGACCGGCGCCCGATCCGCCGATCGTCCCCGAGAGATACAGAATGTCACCAGGTTTCGCGCCGGAGCGATGCACCATGGTGCCCTTCGACAGCGTGCCGATCGCCGTGATCGAGACCGTGATCCGATCTGGGGATGCGATCGTGTCGCCACCGATCAACGCGATACGATAGCGTTCTTGATCGCCGGCAAGACCCTCGCAGAAAGCTTTGAGCCAGGGCTCGTCGCAATGGGGCGCCTGGGCAAGGGCAAGAAGATAGCCGAGAGGCCTTGCCCCTTTCGCCGCCAAGTCCGACAGATTGACCCGCAATGCTTTGCGGGCCACCGTTTCCGGAGGATCGCCCGGAAGGAAATGTACTCCCTCCGCGATCATGTCTTTGGTGAGGACGAGATCCCGGTCTGAAGACGGGCTCACGAAACCCGCGTCATCGAGAAGCCCGAGCGCACCATCTCCGGCGAGCGGACGGAAAAAGCGATCGATCAGCTCGAGCTCATCCATGAAGATTTAGCCGGCACCCGCTTTGCCGAATTCGTCCGGCCTGACATCCCGTGCGACCTTGTCGAGCACCGCGTTCACAAGCCCCGGCTCTTCCTTTTCGAAAAAGGCATGGGCCACGTCGAGATATTCGCTGATGACGACGCGGGCCGGAACGTCGCGACGCGACTTCAGCTCGTACACGCCGCAGCGCAACAGCGAGCGAAGCGTCACATCGAGACGCGCCAAAGGCCAGGAAGGCGGCAACGTCGCGTGAATGAGGGGATCGATGACCTCCTGCTCCTCCACGACGCCTGCCACGAGCAGACGGAAAAACGCGGCATCGGCGCTGCGCAGCGTCTCTCCTTCCATCTCCTGGCCGAGGCGGAAGGCTTCGAATTCCGCGACGACACGGGGCAGGCTCACCCGCCCGACATCCATCTGATAGAGGGCCTGCACGGCCGCGAGTCGCGCGGCGCCGCGTTGGTTGGCCCCTCGGGCCGCTATGGCTGGCTCACTCTCAGGCAAGGCCCCACCTTTCGCGCAATTCGGCCATTTCACAGGCCGCCGCAGCCGCAGCCGCACCCTTGTTCTTTCCTTCAACGCCGGCGCGGGCCCATGCCTGATCGCCGTTTTCGACCGTCAAGACACCATTTCCGAGCGCAAGGCCATAAGCAGATACCAGATCCATCACGGCGCGCGCCGATTCCACGGCCACGATATCGTAGTGCGACGTCTCTCCGCGGATCACACAGCCCAGGAGAACGAAACCGTCATAAGAGCTTATGTTTCCCTCTTCGGCCGCAATCAAGGCCATAGAAAGGGCGCCTGGGATTTCGAGGACGCCCGGGACGGCGATACGATCGTACGTCGCGCCACGACGTTCCAGCTCCGCGATCGCGCCGCGAGCGAGTTCGTCTGAGAGGTCGCGGTAGAACCGCGCCTCAATCAAAAGGAAATGACTCATCTGAGTTTTGCCGAAGCCTTATGCGCTTTGAAGACGGGCGAGGTAGCGCGCCATGAGATCGATCTCAAGGTTGACGTGATCGCCGACTTTCTTTTCGCCCCAGGTGGTGACCTGGAGCGTGTGAGGAATGAGCATGATCGTAAACGTTGCGCCTTCCACCGTGTTGACGGTGAGCGACGTGCCATCAAGGGCGACGGAGCCTTTTTCGGCGATGAAACGGGCGAGGTCGTCAGGAACGGCGAAGGTGAACTTCGCCATGTCGCCCTCGTCGGCGCGCCCGATGATCTCGGCCACTCCGTCGATATGCCCGGTCACGATGTGGCCGCCGAGTTCATCGGAGGCGCGCAGAGCGCGCTCGAGATTGATCCGCGTTCCGGTCTGCCAGCCGCCCAGGGCGGTCCGCTCCAGAGTCTCGGTCGAGGCCTCGACGGCGAACCAGCCACCGCCTTGGGTCGTGCCGAGCTCGATCACTGTCAGGCAGGTTCCGGCGCAGGCGATCGATGCACCGATCGCGATCGTTTCAGGATCATAGGCGGTGGCGATCTCGAAGCGACGTCCGGCCGCAAGGTCGGAAGTGGTCAGGACTTCGCCGACATCGGTGATGATGCCTGTGAACATTTAGGCTGCTCGTTTGTAGCGGGTGAAATCATCGGGTCCGAAACGCCGCCGCTCAACGGCCCGAAACGGTGTCATCATATCGGAAACTGAGCCGTGGGGAAAAGCGGCAATGCGCTCGTCGCCCAACAGAATCGGGCTGCGGAAAAGCAGGAGCTCATCGACGAGGCCCGCCTGAAGGAACGCCGAGGCCGTCTGCGCCCCGCCTTCGAGAAGAACCGTGTTGACCCCGCACGCTGCAAGCTGGGCGAGCGCTTCTGCGGGCGCATCGCCGTTGGCCGGGAGCTTTAGCCAGCGCAGAGCTCCATCTCGCGCATCTATTAGTTCCTGCATGACAAGAGATGGAGATTTCGGGCTCAAGACCCAGGTGTCAGGGCCTGCGACGAACATTTTGGCATGTTCGGGCAAAACGCCTGAACCGCTCAAGACCGCGCGAACCGGCGAACGCGCCAACAGGCCAGGCAGCCGGCATGTCAGAAGCGGATCGTCCGCCCGCAAGGTTCCAGCGCCGACGAGAATGGCATCGACCCGGCTCCGCAGCGCCTGCACGTGGCGTCGGGCGAGCGGTCCGGTGATGGCGATCTGTCCGCGCCCCATGAGGCCGATGCCTTCGTCGGCTGAGACCGCGAGCTTGAGAAGAACGTAAGGCTGGCCCTTTGTGGTGCGCGTCAAATATCCTTGGTGGGCATCTTTGGCGACATCAGCCAGCAGACCTTCCCGCACCTCGACGCCAGCAGCACGGAGCTTTGCCACGCCTTTGCCGTCGACCCGCGGATCGGGATCGCGGATCGGCATCACCACGCGGGCAATGCCTGCGTCAATGACCGCATCGGCACAAGGCGGTGTCCGGCCATGGTGGGCGCAGGGTTCCAGAGAGACGTACAACGTCCCTCCCCGCGCCAGGTCGCCGGCTGCGGCAAGAGCCGCCGTCTCGGCGTGCGGGCGACCACCGATCGCGGTGCGCCCTCGCCCGACAACGGCGCCATCCTTCACGACAATGGCGCCCACGGCGGGGTTTGGCGCTGCCTCTCCGAGCGACAACCGACCGAGCCTGATGGCTGCGGCAAGAAAACGACTGTCGAGATCCCGAGGCTGCGCCTCAGACATCGTCGTCGAAAGGACGCTCAGGAAGCTCCAGACGCTCCTTGATGTCGCGATTGAGATCGTCGTGGCGCCCGCCGCTGATTTCCGTCAGCAGTTCCTCGAAGTCTTTGGCTTCGCGGAAATCGCGATACACGGAGGCAAAACGCACATAGGCCACATCATCGAGACGACGCAGGCCCTCCATGAGGAGGATGCCGATGTCACTTGATGGAATTTCCGATTCACCCCGCGATTCGAGCTGTCGGACAATCCCTGACACCATGCGTTCGACGCGATCCGGGTCGACGTCGCGTTTTCGAACCGCGACCTGAACCGACCGCATCAGCTTGTCGCGATCGAAGGGTACGCGGCGACCGGACTTTTTCACCACGGTGAGCTCGCGCAATTGCACGCGCTCGAAGGTCGTAAAGCGGCCACCGCAATCGCCGCAGACACGCCGCCGGCGGATCGCATTCCCGTCCTCTGTCGGGCGGGAATCCTTCACCTGCGAATTGTCGGCCCCGCAATAGGGACAGCGCATGGCGCCTCGCTCAGTCGTTGTAGATCGGGAAACGATCGGTCAGAGCGGCAACGCGCTCGCGCACGGACGCTTCAACAGCCTCGTTGCCATCTTCGCCGTTGGCGGCAAGTCCATCGAGCACTTCCACGATCAGCTCACCCACCTCTTGGAATTCCGCCGCGCCGAAGCCCCGCGAGGTCGCGGCCGGCGTACCGAGGCGAATGCCGGAAGTGACCGTTGGCTTCTCCGGATCGAAGGGAACGCCATTCTTGTTGCAGGTGATATTGGCGCGACCGAGGGCCGTCTCGACCACCTTTCCGGTCAGGCCTTTGGGGCGCAGATCGACCAGGAGAAGGTGCGTATCTGTGCCGCCGGAGACAATGTCGCATCCACCGCGCTGAAGCGTTTCTGCAAGCATTTTCGCGTTCTCAACGACGTTCTTCGCATATTCCTTGAATTGCGGGTGAAGTGCCTCGCCGAACGCGACGGCCTTCGCCGCGATCACATGCATGAGCGGTCCGCCCTGCAGGCCGGGGAAAACCGCCGAATTGATCTTCTTGGCGATCGTCTCGTCATTGGTCAGAACGAGACCGCCGCGCGGGCCGCGCAGCGTCTTATGTGTCGTGGATGTCACGACATGCGCGTGCGGGAACGGGCTCGGATGGACACCGCCCGCGACGAGGCCAGCGAAGTGGGCCATGTCGACCATGAAATATGCACCGACCTTGTCGGCGATCTCGCGGAACTTCTTGAAATCGATCTCGCGGCTGTAAGCCGAGCCGCCGGCGATGATGATCTTCGGCTGATGTTCCTGCGCAAGCTCGGCCACGACGTCTTCGTCGATGCGCCCATCCTGCTTGCGGACGCCGTACTGCACGGCGTTGAACCATTTACCGGAAAGGTTCGGCTTGGCGCCGTGGGTCAGATGCCCACCGGCATCGAGGCTCAGCCCCATGACGGTATCGCCGGGGCTTGCAAGCGCGAGCAGAACCGCCTGATTGGCCTGACTGCCGGAATTCGGCTGCACGTTGGCGAAGTTACACCCGAAGAGCTTCGTTACGCGCTCGATCGCCAGGTTTTCGACCACGTCGACATGCTGGCAGCCGCCGTAATAGCGACGGCCCGGATAACCTTCGGCGTATTTGTTGGTCAGAACCGAGCCCTGCGCTTCCAGGACGGCGCGCGAGACGATGTTTTCAGACGCAATCAGCTCGATCTCGTGTTGCTGACGACCGAGCTCGGCCTTGACGGCCGCGGCGATATCCGGATCGGAATCGCGCAGAGAGGCAGAAAAGAAATCAGAGGGCGTGGCGCTCACAGGCCGGGCGACATCTTGCATGGGCGAAAATCCGTTGGCTGGCATCGGCCGTTATGCGCCACGAATGCGCGGCAGGCCGGCAACGCGGCGATAACACAATCGCCCGGGGACGGAAAGCGCAGAGGCCCGGAGTCGCTCCCCCGCATGGACGGCGACGTCGCGGGATGCTCGAGGCCATCCGAAATGCGGTTCCTGCAATCAGTTGGTGAGACCGACATCCTCCAGGCGCATGAAGATCGTCTCGCCATTGGACTCGTCGGCCCCATCGTTGTCGGTCACGATGTAAGCGGTTCCGTCCGTGTCACGTGCGAAGCCTTCGACCTTGTCAACGACATAGCCGTGGGTCGACTTGAGGTCGTCCAAGAGATCGCGCACCAGCGTCTTTTCGACGATCGGCGTCTTGTCTTCTGGGGCGGCCGGCGTCACCCCCTCGAGCGACACGGCATAAAGCCGTTTGATCCTGGCAGCCTCGCCAATCTGATTGTCGCGCTCGATCACCAGGAGACGTCCCTCTCCCGCCGCCGTGACTTCGGACAATCCGACCCAACCATTTTCGGTCTTTTCAAGCGGATAGTGCACGACGCCCCAAGTGGCGCTCGCGGGCTTGTAGGAGAGGAGTTTGACGAGATCCTCTCCGTCATCACCCCATGGTCGCTGAACAGCGAGCCACACCGTCTCGTCATCGCCGCTGCCGATGACCGTTACACCTTCAAGACCGAAACGCGACGCCTTTGAGGCGATCTCTTCGGGAAGCAAAATGTCGTCCTCGACTTCACCCTCGGCGGAAACGCGGAGGAGCCTGTTGGATTTTTCTTTTTCCGGATTTCCTTCGGAGACAAGCCAGAAACCTCCGTCGCGGCGGGCGGCGATGCCCTCCAGATCAAGATCCTCAACGGGCTTCCCGTCCTTGGTGACGGTGACTGCAGCGGTTATCCGCGCGGGAGTTGCGCCGGCATCGAACGTGAAGATCTTGGCCTCGTCGTAGAAGCTGTCGGAGACGCCATAGAGTCTGTCGGCAACGTCGGGATCCGCCGTCAGACCGGAGAGCGCTCCCCAGCCACCCACATCCTCAGCCGCCTCGATCATCGGATATGAGGCAGCTTCCCCACCCTGCTCATAGATCATCACCGTGGCACGGGCGCCGCCGTCCTCGACCAGATCTTCCTCATTGGCGGTGACGATGAGCTTGCGTGCGGGAATGGCGAGAAGCCCTTCCGGGCCGATGCCCGACGGCAGCACTTGGAGAAACTGCGGCGCGGCGCCGGTGTCCCGATAGACGGCAACGAACGAAGACCGCTCCGTGCCGACAAAGATCAGCCGATCGTTGCCGAATCTCCCGACTTCGATGGCCTCCGGCTCGGTTCCTTTCTTGGCCGAGCGCTTTTCCGGATAATGCCCGATGCGCATTGCGAGACGCTCGATCGCATTGCCGGAATCCCAAAGGACGCTGCCGCCCTTTTCGAAAATCGTGAAGCCGCGCGAGCCACCTTCGTAATCGCCTTCGTTGGCGGTCACGAAGCGATCCTCATCCAGCCATTGGACGCCATCGGGCTCGCGCTTGACGGCCTTCAGGCAGCCTGTCGGCGAGATGCGGCCATCCTTTTCGGTATCGATTCCATCGACATCGACGGAGCCGGCCGAAAAGCCGCCTGTGACATCGCCCGTCGCCATGTCGACGATGGCAATGGCGTTATTTTCCTGAAGCGTTACGACGGCTTCGCCCGCCTCGTTCACATCGACGAATTCCGGTTCGGCATCGTCCGGGGCAATCTCCGAGATACCGGTCAGATCGATCTCCTGCATTCCGGCGCAATCGACTGCACCTTTGTCGACCGGGAAGGTCACGAGAAGACCGGTGGGCGCCTGCGGGATCGCTCCCTCATTCAGATCTTCATCGCGCTCGTTTTCGATGACCACTGCAATCTTCGTGGCATCCGCCGTCAGCGCAACGGAATCTGGCTGACCGGGAAGCGCGCAGCTCGCCGCCACGGATTTCGTGGAAATGTCCACCATGGCCAGCTCACCGGAAGGCTTCGCATAGCTTTCCGAGGTCACGACAGCCACGAGCGCCTTGCCAGACGTCACAGCAACAGAAGTCGGCTCACCCGCCAGCGCCACGAAGCCTCCGGGCTGCGGCGCATGCGCGTCGGTGATATCGATGATGCCGACGGCCTCCTGGGCTGCGTCGGTGTAGACCAGCGTCTCACCATCCTCGGTCGCCGCAATGATCTCCGCCACAGTGGGTAAGGCCGCATCGCGGTCGGCCGGCATGTTGGCGGCGACGGGAAAGGTCGCAATCCGATTGAAGACTTCAGGGTTCTGAGCCGCCGCCGGCAGGCTCCAGGCCGCAGCGAGGGCGAGCGCGCTGGTGGAGAGGAAGAGGCGCATCGGATCTCCGTTCAATCGGGATGGGCATCGAGCCGTTGTGGCTTCCAGCCTCTTATGATCGGGAGATCACGCTTCGATGACAGAAACGCCCCCGGGAGCCTGAGTATCTAGCCAGGCTTGGCACACGATTGACCGGTTAATCGGTCACCGTCGAAGGGCGAGAATGCCGGCGCCAACGATGAGCGCCATGCCACCAAGGGTGATGAGCGAGGGAATCTCCTGAAACAGCAGGAGACCCCAAATGGCGGCGAAACCGACATAGGAAAAATCGAGCGTGCCAATCACGTTCGACGGCGCGCGCTGATAGGAAAAAGCTGCACCCAGACTGCCGATGATCATCGCCGCGGACAGGAGGACGAGCGTACCGATCTCGGCGGCACCGAGCGGCAACCAACCGGTGGTGAGGTAGCCTCCCTCCCCGCCTCTCTCCTGGAAGATGCCGACACCGCCGAGACCCACCACCACGAATGCGAGATTGAGTGCGAGGGACAACGTCAGAGGATGTTCCTCGCGGCATTTCGTACGCGTCAGAATCATCGCCAAGGCGTAGAGGACCGCCGAGAGAAGCGGCAGCAGGGCATAAGCGTTGAACGCCGCCGCGTCCGGCCGCAGAATCAGGAGGACGCCGGCAAGGCCCAACGCGACCGCCATCCAACCGATCGGCCCGACACGTTCGCCGACGAACAGGGCAGAAAACAAGGTGATGAAGACCGGCAGCGTATAATAAGAGACGGCGGCCACAGACAGCTGAAGATGGGGAAGCGCCGCATAATAGGCGAGCCACATCAAAACCAGCATCAGACTGCGCAGCGTCGTCCACGCCAGGGCCCGCGGCCGAAGCGTCGCGCCCGAGCTTGCCAGGACCGCCGGAACGAGCAGCGGCAGAGCCATCAGCGAGCGGAGAAGGAAGAGCTGCCAGACGGCGATCGTCCCGCTCGTCAGCTTGATGAGCGCATCGCCGAGCGACAATGCGAGGTCGGTCATCAAGATGACGGCCGCCGCCGCGGTGAGATTGTCGGCGGTAGCCGGCTGCTTCCGCGAGGTTCGTACCGTCATCACGTCCCTGGTTCGTTCAGGAACACGTAAAGGGAACTCCTGCGGCAGGTCAACGCACGCCGGCCCGCCCAACGCAAGGGTACCTTCCACGCAACCGCCACGTTTCAGCATACAAAAAACCCCGCGAGACGCGCTCGCGGGGTCGGAAATTCGATAGAGCCGAGGCTTATTGCGGCAGCGGCGAGCCGATCAGTTCTGACGGCTGATTGAGCGCCACCTCGCCCGGAGCATCGAAATTGTAGATGTCGTCGCGGAAATGAACGACGCCGTCACCTGTCGTCCAGGCCGTGAAATAGACCGTGTAGAGGGCCGGCGGGTTGGCCACATCCACATCGAGACGCTCGCCGGAGCGGATCGTCTGATCGACCGTGGCACGCGTATAACCGTTATCCCGCAAAATCCAGGCAACGAGCTCGCGCACATTCATCACACGCACACAGCCCGACGATTCGAAGCGATAGTCGGAGCCGAAGAGGCCTTTCGACGGCGTGTCGTGCAGAAAGACCGAATACGGATTGTAGAAGTTCATGCGCACCGATCCGAGCGAGTTCTGATCGCCTGGGTCCTGCTTGAACATGTAATTGGTCGCTTCGTCGGAATGCCAGTTCACCTGGCTCGGCTGTAGCTCTTCGCCCTTCTGGGTGAAGATACGAATACGGTTGCGCGTCAGATACTCCGGATCCTTCTGCATCTTCGGGATCAGATCCTTGCGGATGATGGAGTTCGGCACCGTCCAGTACGGGTTGAAGTTGATCTCGTGGATCTTGCTGGACAAAAGCGGCGTCTGCCGGTCGACCTTGCCAACCACCGCAGTGTGCCTGGAGACGACCTGTCCGTCCTCGACCACCTCGATCTGGGCACCAGGGACGTTGACCATCACATACCGGCTGGCAGGATCCTTCATCGCAGCGATGCGCTCGCGATTGACCCGCAATTGATTGAGGCGAACCTCGGCCGGAACGTTGAGCGCCTTGAAGGTGCCGGCACCGACGACGCCGTCGGCCGGAATGCCGTGGCGTTCCTGAAAGCGCATGACGGCCGACTGCACATAAGAATCGAAGGCATCGGAGCCTGTCGTCTGGCGCAAATCGCCGGACGCGATGAGACGCTGACGCAGAGCCACGACATTCGGATGGCGCATGCCGATTTTGAGCGCCGGCTCGGAGGGCACGGAATTCCAGCCGCCTGCATCGACCAGGCCCTGGTACCATTCGATCGCCTGATCCATGGCAGGAACCGTATAGGGCGACAGAATCGGGACGGTAGAAGTGACCGGCGCAGCCGTCCGGGGTCCCGTATCAAAGGATTCGCTCCATTCCGACTGATTGACGGGCATCATGTTCTGCGCCTGTGCGGCCAGCGGAAACAGAAGCGCTGCGGCGCAAAGGGAGGATCGCAGAAGCGAAAAAGCGGTCATAGGAATGGTGTGCCTCTCGTCAGACAAATGCCGGTGAATGCGCCCCCGAACGCACCCTTTGAGAACGGGATTACCATCAAGGACCCGTTCTCCACAAATGCATCGCACCCAGCGATCAACACTGTGAATCATTCGAAGCGCTCAAATGCCCACCTTTCATGGATTTATGGCCAATCCGTGATCGAAAACAAAAGGGCCCGGTCATGCCGGGCCCTGTTGCAAAGATGTCAATGTGGGTCTGTCAGAGACGATAGAGAATCTGATCAGTCCAGAACCGCTCCAACCGATGCAGGGTCTTGTTGAGGCGCTTGAAATCGTCCTCCGAAACGCCTCCGACCTTTTCGATCGAACCGATATGGCGCTCATAGAGGCGGTCGACGACATCGGCGACCTCCTTGCCCTTCTCCGTCAGCGAGACACGCACCGACCGACGGTCGACACGCGAGCGCTCGTGATAGATGTAGCCGGCGTCGACGAGCTTCTTCAGGTTATAGGAAACGTTGGAACCGAGATAATAGCCACGGGTTCGCAACTCGCCGGCTGTCAGTTCCGCATCCCCAATATTGAACAGAAGCAGCGCCTGGACGCTGTTCACGTCGGAGCGGCCCATCCGATCAAATTCATCTTTGATGACATCAAGCAGCCGCCGATGCAGCCGCTCCACCAACGTCAGAGCATCAAGATAGAGTGTCTTGAGGTCCTCTGGCTCAGACTCGCCCCTCTCGTAGGCGAGCGCTGTCCGCTCTGCTAGCAACATTACGCCTCTCCGTCATTTTTCTTCAGCCTTCTCCCCGTTACTTGTGCAGGATAGAGAGCCAATTTAAATGGAGATTTAAGCGTCAGCATGAATGAAATCTTGCTCGAAAAAGGGTAAATTTTCTGTGCCGCACGGGAACAGGCTCTGAACGCCGACATCCGGCACCTTTTTGGGCCCCTTCGTCCGTCGACACGAAACAAAACGCCGTCATCTTTCGTGTCTCGTCAACCTCCACGAGCAGGCGTCACAGCCTTGCTACTCGTCCCGACGGCGGCGGCGGTCGCCCAGGAGAACCGCGATATAGAGGCCCATCAAGGCCGCGTGTGCGAGAATTCTCTCCTGGTGGTGTCCGTAGATATCCCGGAACAGCGTGTACATCGCGATCTCGGTAATCGCGGCCACGGCCCAGATCACCGGCCCCCATACGGCGCTAATCCACAGGCCAACGGCCGCGAGGAGGTCGAGAATGCAAAGGACGATCATGGCGGCCTGCCAGGGTCGCTCGAAGGTCAGGAAGTGACCGGCATCAACGCCGACACCCATGATCTGCGCCGCCCTCACGAGTCCCGCAGAAAGCAGCAAGAACGCAACGACCCGCAGATAATAGCGTGTCAGGCGGCCGCGATTGGGGTCGTAGTCAAGGAGATCGACAGCGTCACTCATCCCGATCTCCCGATAAAGCGAGCTCTTCTTCGAGCGGCGCGAAATAGGCGTTGATCTCGGTCTCTTGCACATCGGCAAGATCGGCAGGATGCCAGCGCGGAGCATGGTCTTTGTCGATCAGCTGCGCCCTCACCCCTTCGTAAAAATCCTCTCCGGCAAGGATGCGATTGACGATGCGGTATTCCAAACGCACCGCCTCGGCAAAATCCATTGGAAGACCGAGCCGCATCTGACACAGCGCGATCGCCAGGCTTGTCGGCGACATCCGGGCGATCGCCTGCAATGCCTTCTGGCCACGTTCCCATTCCGGCCGGTCGGCAAGACGGCTCCGAATCTCCGCAATCGAAGTTGCTGAAAAGACGCTGTCGATCTGCTCGGCATCGTCTGCCAGGCCAGATCGGACCTCCCCTTTGGCCTGCGCATATCTCTCGATGATCTGCCGATGATCGTCCTCGCGTGCGAGCTCGTCGATCAGGGCGTCGAAACTTCGCCCTGGCACGGCATGCGTGGCGACACCGCTCCAGAGGCAGTCATCTCGACCAATGCGGCTTCCGGTCAAAGCGAGAAAGGTCCCGGTGGAACATGGCAGCCGGGGAAGAAAATGCGTCGCGCCGACATCGGGGAAGAAACCGATGCCGACCTCAGGCATGGCGAAGCTGATACGTTCGCCGGCAAGACGCACGCTTCCATGAACCGAAATGCCAAAACCTCCGCCCATGACGATCCCGTCGAGCAAGGCGATGTAGGGTTTCGGATAGGTCTTGATGAGGTGGTTGAGGCGGTATTCCTCTTGAAAGAACGTCAGGGGGAGCGGTCCACCTTCCGACTTCGCCCAGAATCCAGCCTCCCAAAGGCGGTGCAAATCGCCGCCCGCTGAAAAGGCTTTCTCATCGAGCGAGCGGATCGCCACATGCGCGACCTCGTCGTCGTCACGCCATGCGTTCAGCGCCCGCAGCAGGGCCTGGACCATATCAAGGTTAAGCGCATTCAAGGCGCGGCCGCGGTTGAGGCTGATGAGACCCAGCCGGCCACGTTTCTCGATACGGATGTCGTCGTCGGCTTTCAGCATCTCAGCGGCCATTTCGTCTGGCATCCGTTCTTCATCGTGGGCGAAAGCGACGGAGACGCTTCGGTGAGCTGTTCCGCAGGCAGCGCTATTTTGTCGCGCTCGATGCTCTGCATTCCCGCCATGAGCGGGAGCTGATCGCCGCAAAGGTCAAATTCCATGCCGGAGCTTTATGCAGCACCTGATCGAGCGTCAATGACGCCCGCGGTTTTGCAAAGGAGCCATTCCCTTGGCGCGGCCTTTACGCGGGGCTATGGTCCGCGCGACGAAACCGGGGGTTTCCATGAACTTGTCCTTTCATAGTGACGCGCTGCCCGATGTCGACCGCATCACCGGGCGGCGGCGTATGCGCCGCAATCGCCGCACCGACTGGTCGCGTCGTCTTATTCGCGAAAACCGCCTCTCACTCGACGATCTGATCTGGCCGATCTTTGTCATCGAAGGCGAGAACACATGCGAACCCGTCCCTTCGATGCCGGGCGTGGAGCGCTTTTCGGTCGATCTCGCAGTCAAAGCCGCAGAGCGTGCGAGAGATCTCGGCATTCCGGTACTCGCGCTCTTCCCGAATACGCATCCGGAAAAGCGTGACGATCAAGGCAGCGAGGCGCTCAACGATTCCAACCTCATTTGCCGCGCATGCCGGGAGATCAAGAAAGCGGTTCCCGAAGTCGGCCTTTTGACCGACGTCGCGCTCGATCCCTATACGAGCCACGGTCATGACGGCCTTCTGCGTGAAGGTCAGATCATCAACGACGAAAGCGTGTCGGTGCTTGCCCGTCAGGCATTGGTGCAGGCGGAGGCCGGCTGCGACATCGTCGCGCCGTCCGACATGATGGACGGGCGCGTCGGCGCCATCCGCGAGACGTTGGACGCCGCCGGCTACGGTCATGTGCAGATCGTCGCGTACACGGCGAAATACGCCTCGGCCTTCTATGGCCCGTTCCGCGACGCCGTCGGCTCGGGAACCATGCTGTCGGGCGACAAGAAGACCTATCAGATGGATCCCGCCAATTCGGACGAGGCTTTGCGCGAGGCCGAACTCGACATCGCCGAGGGTGCCGACATGATCATGGTGAAGCCAGGGCTTCCCTATCTCGACATCATCCGACGCCTGAAAGACACGTTCGGCATGCCGACCGTCGCCTACAATACGTCTGGCGAGTATTCGATGATCCAGGCAGCCGCCGCGAATGGCTGGCTCGATGGCGAGCGGGCGATGATGGAGCAGCTGGTCGCGTTCAAGCGGGCGGGTGCCGATTCCATCCTCACCTATTTCGCCCCGCGCGCCGCAGAGATCCTGCGCGCCAGCCTCTAGAAGCTGCGTCTGGCAGAGCTTGAAGCCGAGCATGGGCCTCCCCACTTCCTCAGGATCGAAGGAGAGGCCCATGACTGCAATCCACGACGCGATCGACCTGGACGAGACGCGGATGCTTGATCCGACACAGCATCCCGAGCTCTACGACAACGTCAGAACGCGCCGTATTTCGGCCTTTCTGGTCGATGCCGTCATCATGGTCGTGCTGATGACCGTATCGTTCGTTGCCATCACCTTCCTTGGCCTTTTCACACTCGGCCTCGGCTGGCTTCTCTTCGGGCTGATCTGGCCCGTCGTCCCGATCCTCTACACGATGTTCACCCTCGGCAGCTCCGAATCGGCCACACCCGGGATGCGCGCCATGGGGATCGAGATGCGCACCTTCGACGGCGGGCGCATGTACAGCCTCCTCGCCTTCGTTCATGCTGTCCTCTTCTGGTTCTCGGTGACGGTGCTCACGCCCTTTGTTCTGCTTGTTTCCCTTTTCTCTCCGCGCAAAAGGCTTCTCCACGACATCGTTCTTGGAACGACGGTCATCCGCAGGGATGACGGCCGGCTTTGAGGCGCGCCAAGCGTCCCTCCCTCGCCGATCGTCGCAACAATCTGGGATTGTAGGGCCTTGACTCCGCCGGTACTTTGCCGACGGAGCCGGGCATGACTTTTTCCGATTTGCAGATGTGGCTCACCTTCGGGGTGATCGCACTGACCATCGTTGGCTTTTCGCTTGAGCGCGTGGCGGTCGAGACGACTGCGCTCGCCTCGCTGGTTCTGCTGACGCTCATCTTCGTCGTTGCGCCTGGGGCTTTCGGCCTGTCCTCCCCGTTATCGTTTGAAGATCTGCTGCAGGGCTTCGCCAACCCCGCACTCGTGGCCGTGCTCAGTTTGATTGTCGTTGGACAGGGGCTGTTTCAGACCGGCGCTCTCGATGGTCCGAGCCGGCATCTTGCACGCAACACCCGCCTGCCGCCATCTGCGGTCTTCATACTCCTCATCGTCTTTGCGGGCGCACTTTCGGCCTTCCTCAACAACACGCCCGTCGTGGTGATGATGATCCCGGTGCTGATGTCACTCGCCCGTGAGCAGCGGATCTCACCGGCGAAGCTTCTCATGGCAATGAATTTTGCGACCATCATCGGCGGCTCGACGACATTGATCGGCTCGTCGACCAATCTTCTGGTCGCGCAGGTGGCGCATCACGAAGCTGGCATCAGTCTCAGGCTCTTCGATCTTACGGCCCCCGGACTTGCGATCGCTGCGATCGCGGTCCCCTACATCCTGTTCGTCATTCCCCGCTTCTTCGGGAAACGCCCCCAGGAAGCGGTCAAGTTCGCGAGCGGCAAGCAGTTCATCACAGAAATCGTTCTGCCGGAGGGGCATCCGCTCGTCGGCATGCGCTCGGTTGCCGGCCTGTTCCCGGGACTTCGCGACATCACCGTCCGGCTGGTGCGGCGCGGCGGCACCATCCATCTGCCTCCCTTTGAAGATATCGAGCTGCAGCCGGGCGATCTCGCGGTTTTCAGCGGCATCCGCGAGGATCTCGCCCGTCACGGCATCATCAAGCCGGCGCGCGGCGAACGCAGCACCGAGACCGCCGGTGGCGGCACACATTCCGTCGGCGAAGCAATCGTAGCGCCCGGCGGCCGCATCATCGGTCGCTCGCCGGCCGAGACGGGTATCGAGCAGACGAGCGGCATCAGTGTCGTCGCCGTCGAGCGGCGCGGCCGCATGTCCCGCCAGGCGTTCTCCGACGTGCGGCTGGAAGAAGGCGACGTGCTGCTTCTTTCCGGTACGGACGCCGCCTTCGATCGGCTGCGCGGCAGCCGTGATCTGCTTCTGCTCGAAAAATCGTTCGCGCCGCTGCCGGCGCGGAGGGATACACTTCGCTCAATCCTCATCTTCACAGGGCTGATCGTCCTCGCGGCGACCGGGCTCGTCCCCATCGCGATTGCAGCGCTTGGTGCGGCCCTCCTGATGCTCGTCTTCGGCTGCCTCAACATTCGCCAAGCGCGGCGGGCCTTCGACAGCCGCATTTTCATGTTGATTGGCGCCTCGATCGCCCTCGCGACCGCGCTGGAGCGAACAGGCGGCGCACAATTCCTGGCGGAGCACCTCGTCGCGATAACGGAACATGGAGGCCCGCGTCTCCTGCTCTCGGCGCTCTTCGCGTTGATCGCGATCCTCACCAACGTCTTGTCGAATAATGCGACAGCCGTGCTTTTTACCCCGATCGCGGTCTCAGCGGCCGCGGCCATCGGGGCTCCGGCCCTGCCCTTCGTCATGGCCGTGATCTTCGCCGCCAACGCCTCGTTTGCGACACCGATCGGTTACCAGACGAATCTCCTCGTCATGGGCCCGGGAAACTATCGTTTCGTCGATTTTCTCTTGGCGGGCGGACCGCTCACCATCATTTCATGGCTTGTGTTTTCACTGTTCGCGCCGTGGTATTATGGCATCTGAGTGAGGTTCATATGACGCGGCCGATTGCAGAAGCTCAGCAATTCTATCTCACTGCCCCCGGCCCCTGCCCCTATCTTCCCGGTCGGCAGGAACGCAAAGTCTTCACCCAACTCGCGGGACCGCATTCGGCGCCTTTGAACGACATTTTGAGCCAGGGCGGCTTCCGGCGCAGCCAGACGATCGCCTATCGACCGGCCTGTGACCGTTGCGCGGCCTGCGTGTCGGTTCGGGTCTGTGCCGACCTTTTTTCTCCGACGCGCTCGATGCGTCGAATCACGCAGCGCAATCGCGATCTCGTCTCCGACTGGCGCGACAACATCGCAACCACCGATCAGTATTCTCTCTTCTACCGATATCTCGAAGAGCGCCATTCCGGTGGCGGCATGCTGCAGATGACGGTTCTCGATTATTCACTCATGGTCGAAGACAGCCATGTCGAGACGAAGCTCGTCGAATACCGGCGGCGCACCGCCGACAGCGCCACCGGACGGCGAGGCGACGGCGAACTCATCGCCTGCGCTCTGACCGACGTGCTCGCCGACGGGCTCTCGATGGTCTATTCGTTCTTCGACCCGGAGGCGAAAGACCGCTCCCTCGGCACCTTCATCATCCTCGATCACATCGAGCGCGCCAAGCGGCTCGGAAAGCCCTATGTCTATCTCGGCTATTGGGTCGAGGGTTCCCGAAAGATGGCGTACAAATCGCGTTTCCGACCGCAGGAACGGCTGACCATGCGAGGCTGGGAACGCTTTTGCTGAGATTTCTCGTGTGGGTGGGGCTCGTCGGTGTGATGCTGGCGAGCCTGATCAGCTTTGGCGGCTATTGGTGGCCGTCTCT
This sequence comes from Afifella aestuarii, assembly GCF_004023665.1. Taxonomy (NCBI): domain Bacteria; kingdom Pseudomonadati; phylum Pseudomonadota; class Alphaproteobacteria; order Hyphomicrobiales; family Afifellaceae; genus Afifella; species Afifella aestuarii. The sequence goes on along the minus strand of NZ_SAUF01000005.1, from coordinate 546,466 downwards.
CGACAGCATCAATCACTTCCGGCCCTTTCTGTTTGCTGGGTTCGCGCTTGTCGCGGCACTCGCCCTCTTTGCCCGCTTGAGGCTGGCCTTCGCACTCGGCGTCTTCCTCGCGCTCGCCCAAGGCTGGTTCCTGATCGCGGAGATCTTGCCCGAAGCGCATTTCGGAAGCATCGCAGCCGAGACCGCTGGCGTTCCTCTGAAAGTGATCAGTTTCAACATGCTCGACAAACGCGTCGACGCTGCGGGCCTCGCCCGGATGGTCGAGCGGGAGCGCCCGGACGTCCTCGTCTTGATCGAGGCCTGGCCCAATACGGCGCATGTTTTGGCGGCGCTGAAGCCTTTTCTACCCTATCGGCTCGATTGCTTCTCAGCGCATTTCTGCGACGTCGCGATCCTGACCCGCCATCCGTTCACCAAGACCTATGTGTGGGATCCTCCCGCCGGAGAGCCTCGGGAAAACAACGTCTCACTCATGAGCGTCACGTTTGAGAAGGACGGCATTCCCGTCACCGTCTGGGGCACGCATCTCGACTGGCCGGTACCGGCGCGCGGCCAGACGATGCAGTTTGAGGCCATGAGGAAGGATCTTCAGGATGCCGGACCCAACACGATCCTCGCAGGCGACTTCAATTCAACGCCGTGGTCCTTTGCCTTGCAGAGATTCGGCGCGGCGATCCCGTTGCACCGTATCACGCGCGCCATGCCGACCTGGCCGAGCGAAAAGGCCGTCTTTCGCGGCCGTCACTCGGTTCGCGCCTTCGGCCCCTTCATGCCGCTCGACCATATCTTCATCGGAAAAGCCATCCGCAAAACCGATGTGAGACGGGGCCCCTATCTCGGCTCCGACCATTACCCGGTGATCGCCGACCTCAAACTTGTCGACTGAGCACCCTCAGGAAGCGGGGCTGAAGCGGTTCGACTTCGGAAAACCCTGCGGTGCCATCCGTCCCGCCTGCGCGCGTTCGCCGAGCCACTCAGACAGATCGCCATAAGAGCGCGCATGCGTACGGCCGGCAGAATCGCTCCAGGAGAGTCCCTGTTCGCCTTCAAAGACGCGCACGTCCGAAATGCCGCCATCCTTGTAGCGCTGCAGCCTGACGCCCTTGCCGCGTGTCATTTCCGGCAGCTGCTCCCTCGGGAAAATCAGAAGCTTCCGGTTTTCTCCGATGACGGCCACATGATCGCCGGCGGCCGGAACGCAAATCCGGGCCTCATCCGATCCGGATACATTCAATATCTGCCGGCCTTTACGAGTGTTTGCTACCATATCAGTTTCGGCGATGATGAAGCCGTTTCCGACGGATGACGCGACGAGGCGTTTTACCTGCGGGTCGTGCACGAAGGCAGCAAGGATGTCGCTGTCCTTGTCCATCTCCACCATGAGCCGCACCGGCTCTCCCTGGCCGCGGCCACCGGGCAGCCGGGCGGCCTCGAGGGTGAATGCCTTACCGCCGGTGGAAAAGAACAAGATCTTGTCGGTCGTGTGCGCCGGGAACGCGATCTTGAGACGGTCGCCTTCCTTGAAGCTCAGCGACGAGAAATCGGTCATATGGCCACGCATCGTGCGCAGCCAGCCCTTTTCAGACAGGATGACCGTGATCGGCTCGCGCTCGATCATCGCCTGCTGGATCTCCTCGACGTCGATCTCCGGGGCATCGGCAAACGTCGTGCGCCGGCGACCGATCTCGGTGTCCGGACCGAACTTCTTCTTCACCGAAGAGATTTCGAAAGAGACGCATTTCCACTGACGCTCTTCCGATTCAAGGAGGCCCGTCAGATCCGTCTGCTCGGCGGTCAGAGCCTCGTGCTCCTTGCGGATCTCGATCTCTTCGAGCTTCCTCAAAGCGCGCAGGCGCATATTGAGGATCGCCTCCGCCTGAACATCGGTCAAATCGAAGGCCTGCATCAGCTCCGGCTTGGGCTCGTCGCTTTCGCGGATGATGCGGATCACCTCGTCGAGGTTGAGATAGGCGATCAGATAGCCGCCCAGAATTTCCAGACGGTGGGCGATCTTATCCAAACGATGGCGGGTGCGGCGCAGAAGCACGTCGCGCCGGTGGTGCAACCATTCGTTCAAGACATCTCGCAAGGACATCACCTTCGGCACACGGCCTTGCGAGATGACGTTCATGTTGAGCGAGAAGCGCACTTCGAGATCGGCACGCTTGAAAAGCGATTCCATCATCAGGTCAGGATCGACCGTGCGGCTCTTCGGCTCGATGACGATGCGCACGTCCTCCGCGCTCTCGTCCCGAACATCGCCCACGAGGGGCAATTTGCGGGCCTCGATCTGGCTCGCGATCTGCTCGATCAGCCGCCCCTTCTGCACCTGATAGGGGATTTCAGTGATGATCGCCGACCAGGCGCCGCGGCTGCCTTCCTCTTTTTCCCAGCGCGCACGCACGCGCATCATGCCGCGCCCGGTCGAATAGGCTTCCAGCCGATCGGAGGCGGGAGAGACGATGACGCCACCGGTCGGGAAATCCGGACCCGGGACGAATTCGAGCAGCTTCTCCGCACTCGCATTCGGGTGCTTGATGAGGTGGAGAGCCGCATCGCACAATTCGGCCGCGTTGTGCGGAGGAATGTTCGTCGCCATGCCGACGGCGATGCCCGATGCGCCGTTCGCCAGAAGGTTCGGGAACGCTCCCGGAAGGACGACCGGCTCCTCGTCCTCGCCATCATAGGTGGCGCGAAAATCGACGGCGTTCTCGTCGATGCCTTCAAGCAGAAGGTTCGCAACCTCGGTCAGCCGCGCTTCGGTGTAGCGCATGGCGGCCGCGTTATCGCCATCGACATTGCCGAAATTGCCCTGCCCGTCGACGAGCGGATAGCGGACCGCAAAGCTTTGCGCGAGGCGGACCATGGCGTCGTAGATCGCCTGGTCGCCATGCGGGTGAAAATTACCCATCACCTCGCCGACGACCTTCGCCGACTTTTTGAAGCCCGAGCCCGGCAGAAGCCGCATCAGACGCATGGCATGCAGGATGCGCCGATGGACAGGCTTCAGCCCGTCGCGCACATCCGGCAGCGCCCGATTCATGATCGTCGACAGCGCATAGGCGAGATAGCGCTCTTCAAGCGCTTCACGCAGATTGATGGGGACGATGTTCTCGTCGCCCTCGCCTCCGCCTGGAGGCGGAATCAGTTCCTTGCCCATGGCGCCCTATGTGGCGAATTCTTGAAGCCGCGACAATGCACGCGGGCCGTGCTAGGCGAATCGAATGGCTGCTGACCTCACAATCGAAGAGTTTTCCACCGCCGCCCCCATGGGAACGCGGCTTGCGGGTCTCGACCTCGGGACAAAGACTATCGGGATCGCCGTTTCGGATCCAGGACAGAACGTCGCGAGCCCCGTGACGACCATCCGTCGCGTCAAGTTCGGACAGGACGCGGCGAGCCTCCTGTCACTGTGCACGACGGAGAGAATCGGCGGTCTCGTCCTCGGCCTGCCCGTCAACATGGACGGCAGCGAGGGCCCGCGCTGTCAGGCGACGCGTGCGTTCGTCCGCAATCTGAAGACGCTCACCGACTTGCCGATGACCTTGTGGGACGAGCGCCTGTCCACGATGGCGGTCGAAAGAGCGATGATCGAGGCCGACCTGTCACGGCGCAAACGTGCCGAGCGGGTCGATGCCGCGGCGGCCGCCTATATTCTGCAAGGTGCACTCGACCGGCTGGCGACATTGCGGCGCCAGCGCGTCTGAGGATCAAGGCTCCGGAAACGCATAATCCAGGAGCGCCCGCATGTTGAAGCGCCGGTCCAACATTCCATAGGTCGAGCGCCAGGGCCGCCCGAGCCGCGTCTCGATGAAGGCATCGGCGAAGACGGGCGGGAAATCGCGTCGGAGCGCGGCCGCAGCTGCCGTCAGCGCCAATTGCTCGGTCAGCACACGCGCGCTTCCTTCGTCCTCCATGGCGACCTCGGCTGCCGCCGCGAGCACATCGACCGCTGCGCGACCGTTGTGGCCGAGTTCCTGACGGAAGTTCTCAAGAACCATCGCCAGGATCTGAGGATCGCGGCCCAGTACGCGCAGAACGTCGAGCGCCATGACGTTGCCGGAACCTTCCCAGATGGCATTGACCGGCGCCTCACGCACCAGGCGCGGCATGATGCTTTCCTCGACATAGCCATTGCCGCCGAGGCACTCCATCGTCTCGGCCAGGAAGGGCTGCGCCGATTTGCAGATCCAGTATTTTGCGACCGGTGTCATCAACCGCGCGAAGGCTTCTTCCTCGGGCCTGTCGGCGGCAAGATCGAAAGCTTCCGCAAGACGGAAGGACAAAGCGACTGCCGCGGCAAGATCCAGCGTCAGATCGCACAAAACCCTCTGCATCAGAGGCTTATCGAGAAGTTCTGAACCAAAGACATGGCGGTGGCGACAATGGTGGACGGCTTCGGCAAGCCCGGCGCGCATGAGCCCGGTCGAGGCGACAGCGCAATCGAGGCGCGTATAGGTCACCATTTCGATGATGGTTCGCACGCCCTTGCCTTCTTCGCCCACCATCCAGGCATGAGCGCCATCGAATTCCGCCTCCGACGAGGCGTTGGAGCGATTGCCGAGCTTGTCCTTCAAGCGCTCGAAGCGGATGGCGTTCGCCGTTCCGTCCGGCAGAAAACGCGGCATCAGGAAGCAGCTCAAGCCGTTTTCAGTCTGTGCTAGGACGAGGAAGGCATCCGACATCGGGGCCGACATAAACCATTTGTGGCCCGTCAAACGGTGGAAGCCTTGGTTCGTCGGCTCTGCATGGGTGCGGTTCTGGCGCACATCCGTGCCGCCCTGCTTTTCCGTCATGCCCATGCCGATCGTCACGCCCTGCTTTTCGGCAGGATTGCGCGAGGCACGGTCGTAGGTACGCGACAGGAGCCGCGGTCCCCATTCGCTCAAGAGATCCGGGCTGTGGCGCAAGCTCGCGATCGACGCATTCGTCATCGTCATCGGACAAATATGCCCGCACTCGGCCTGCGCAGTCATATAGAGCCGAGCGGCACGGGCCCGGTGGCGGACGGGTTCTTCCTCGCCGCCGCGCTCCCAGACCGAGCAATGCAGGCCCGAAGCGACCGAGCGACGCATCAAGGCGTGATAGGCCGGATGGAATTCGACCTCGTTGATGCGCCGGCCCCAGGCATCGTAACGCTTCAATTCCGGCAGATCGCTGTTGGCGAGGCGAGCGAATTCGCGGGCCTCGCCGCTCCCCCAGAAGCGGCCGTTCTGCTGCAGATTCTCGCGGATCGGATCGGCGAACCCGGCGCACATCAGATCGAGGAGCGGGTCCGTTTGAAACAGGTCAAGATTGATGCGCGGCGGCGTCTGATTGAACACCGCATGCGTGGCATCCCGGCCCGGATTCATTGTCTCTGTCATAGGGTGAGCCTGCACGAATCTGCATAATATTAAAGCTTTTTCCGCAGCGCTTTAAGCGGCGCTCACAGGCCCGTGTCGGGACTGTAAACGTAGGGGAAAAACGCCGCGGTCGGCGGCTCCCATGTTGCCGTCTTGGACGATTGTGCCTATAGGCACCCCTTTAATGACCCCAGCATCCTCTTTCCCCCATCAGCACCTTCTCGGTATTGAAGGGCTGTCTCCGCTCGAGATCGGTTCGCTTTTAGATCTCGCTGAGGAGCAAATCGCCGTCTCTCGCCAGATCGAAAAGAAGAAGCAGACCCTGCGCGGACGCACGCAGATCAATCTGTTCTTCGAGGCGTCGACACGAACGCAATCGAGTTTCGAGCTCGCAGGCAAACGGCTCGGCGCCGATGTCATGAACATGGCCGTCTCGTCTTCCTCCGTGAAGAAGGGCGAGACCCTGATCGACACGGCGATGACCTTGAACGCCATGCGACCGGACATTCTGGTGGTCCGCCATCATGCGGCGGGCGCCGTCGAGCTTCTCGCGCAGAAAGTCGAATGCTCGGTAATCAACGCTGGCGACGGTGCCCACGAGCATCCCACGCAAGCGCTCCTCGATGCTCTCACGATCCGCCGCCACAAAGGCCGCCTCGACGGGCTCACCGTCGCGATCTGCGGCGACATTCGTCATTCGCGCGTCGCACGCTCCAACATCCTGCTGCTCATGGTGATGGGCGCACGGATCCGGCTGATCGCGCCGTCGACATTGCTGCCGTCCAACATCGAATGCTACGGCGCGGACGTCTTCAACGACATGCGCACCGGCCTCAAGGACGCCGACGTCGTCATGATGCTGCGCCTCCAGCGGGAGCGCATGACCGCCGCTTACGTCCCGAGCATCCGAGAGTATTTCCGCTATTACGGGCTCGACGAGGAAAAGCTCGCCCTCGCCCGCCCGGATGCGCTGGTCATGCATCCAGGCCCGATGAATCGCGGCGTTGAGATCGATCCACTCGTCGCCGATGGCCCCCAAAGCGTGATCCGCGAACAAGTGGAGATGGGCGTGGCCGTGCGAATGGCCGTCCTCGAAGCCCTCGCCCAACACCTGCCCAATCACTGATCCAATGGCCCGTCCAATTCTTCTCACCAATGCCCGCATCGTCGATCCCGCACGCGGTCTCGACAGCCCAGGCGCCGTCGTCGTCTCCGACGGGCGCATCGTCGCCGCGGGTCCCGAAGCTCATAACCACGGTGTCCCCGAAGGCTGGGAGGTGGTCGACTGCACCGGCAAGACGATCATCCCGGGCCTGGTCGATATGCGGGTCTTCGTGGGCGAACCCGGCGCCGAACATCTGGAAACGCTGGAAACCGCAAGCCGTGCGGCGGCGGCCGGCGGCGTCACCACAATCGTCACCATGCCGGACACGGATCCGGTGATCGACGATCCCGCCCTCGTCGATTTCGTCCTGCGCCGCGCCACGCACAACGCGCTCGTGCACGTTCATCCGATGGCGGCGATCAGCAAAGGCCTCAAGGGAGATGAACTCTCCGAGTTCGGTCTCCTCAAGGACGCCGGCGCGGTCGCCTTTTCCGAGGGGCGAAAATCCCTTCGTTCCGCCCAGGTGATGCGCAATGCCCTCACCTATGCGCGCGATTTCGATGCGCTCATCGTCCACCACACCCAGGATGCCGACCTCGCCCGTGCGGGGGTCATGAATGCCGGCGAAGTCGCGACGCGGCTCGGGCTTCCGGGGATTCCGCGGGAAGCGGAAACGATCATGCTCGACCGCGACCTGCGGCTGGCGAAACTCACCCGCGGGCGCTACCACGCCGCCCAGCTTTCCTGCGCGGATTCTATCGCCGTGCTGCGCCAGGCGAAAGAGAATGGTGTGGGCGTGACAGCGGGAGCAGCGATCGCCCATCTCGCTTTGAACGAGGGCGATATCGGATCCTACCGAACGTTCTTCAAAATGTCGCCTCCGCTCAGAAGCGAGGATGACCGGCAGGCGATGGTGGCAGCACTTGCCGACGGCACGCTCGACGTCATCGTCTCGGGCCACGACCCACAAGACGTGGAAGGAAAGCGGCAGCCATTCGCGGAGGCAGCGGACGGAGCTGTGGGCCTGGAAACCCTCCTCTCGGTCGGCTTGCGTCTCGTCCATAGCGGCGAGGTCCCTCTGATACGTCTCATCGAAGCGATGGCGACGACGCCCGCCCGCCTTCTCGGTCTGCCGGTTGGGACACTTCGCCCTGGCGCGCCGGCGGATCTCGCGATCGTCGATCTCGACAAGCCATGGGTCGTGAAGGAAGAAAGCCTGCATTCCCGCTCGAAGAACACCTGCTTCGAAGGGGCGCGGCTGACTGGCCGGGTGGTTCGCACACTGGTTGCCGGCAAAACCGTCTATCCTTATGGAGAAGGGCAACGGAATTAGGCCACAGAAACGGGGGCAGAAGCTGTGACCGCCGATGCGAGCAATTGGACACTTCTCCTGCCAACCCTGATCGGCGGCCTTGTTCTCGGCTACCTCTTCGGGTCCATCCCCTCCGGCCTGATCCTCTCGCGGCTGGCCGGGTTCGGCGACATTCGCAAGATCGGCTCCGGCAATATCGGAGCCACCAACGTTTTGCGGACCGGCAACAAGAAGCTCGCGGCAGCGACACTTCTGGCGGATGCGCTCAAGGGTACGATCCCCATTCTCATTGCCTGGCAATGGGGCTTTGGGCCAGCGCTGGCCGCGGCCTTCGGCGCCTTTCTCGGGCATTGCTTTCCGGTCTGGCTCGGCTTCAGGGGTGGCAAAGGCGTCGCCACCTTCTTCGGCATTCTTCTGCCGCTCTCATGGCCAACGCTGATTGCCGCAGCGGCGATCTGGATCGGGACCGCCTGGTTCACGCGCTATTCGTCCCTTGCAGCGCTGCTGACGAGCGCATTGACGCCTGTCATCCTCTTCCTCAGCGGCCAGACACTCCTGGCCGAGCTCTTCCTCGCGGTCACTTTCATCTTGTGGTTCCGGCATCGGGAGAACCTTCGTCGTCTCCTCAACGGCACCGAATCGAAGATCGGGCAGAAGTGAGCACGCCACCCCCGGAAGGCGTTCGCCTGACGGCAGAGCAGCGACGGGCCTGGCTGCGTCTCATCAGGAGCGAAAATGTCGGTCCGCAGACATTTCGTTCTCTTATCAATCATTTCGGCTCAGCCTCTGCGGCCCTCGAAGCGCTTCCTGATCTCTCCCGTCGGGGCGGCGCGAGACGCAACATCCGGATCGCCAGCGAGGACGATATCGACCGCGAGCTCGCCGCGGCAGAGCGCGCCGGCGCACGCTTCATCGGCATGGGTGAGCCGGACTACCCGCCGTGGCTGCGTCATGCCGACCAGCCACCGCCGCTTATTTGCATGCGGGGCGCATCCGAGGTTCTGGCCCGCCCGGCCATTGCCATTGTCGGCGCCCGCAATGCCTCCCTCGCCGGACAAAGGATGGCGCAGCGTCTCGCATCCGGGCTTGGAGAGGCCGGTTTCTCGATCGTTTCCGGCCTCGCCCGCGGCATCGATCAAAGTGCACACCAGGCCGCTCTTGCGACGGGGACGGTCGCCGTCTTTGCCGGCGGCGTCGACGTCGTCTATCCGGAGGAACATCGTCCACTACTCGACAAGATCCTCGCGCAGCGGGGCGCCGCTATCAGCGAGATGGCGATGGGCTGGCAGCCGCGGGCACGCGACTTTCCGCGGCGCAACCGAATTATCGCAGGCATGAGCCTTGCGACCGTCGTCGTGGAAGCCGCAGAAAGGTCGGGCTCACTCATCACCGCACGCCTCGCGCTCGAACAAAACCGCGAGGTCATGGCCGTCCCGGCATCGCCCCTCGACCCTCGTGCGGCCGGCACCAATCGCCTCCTAAAACAGGGGGCCCATCTGATCACGGAGGCTGCCGACGTCATCCAGGCCTTGCCGCAAATCCTTGCACCGCCGACGCGAGAGGGTTTCGAACTCCCACCAGAGGAGTCCGAAAAGCAACCCCTGATTGAACCCGTAAACGATGATCGCAGTCGCATCCTCGAGGCGCTCGGGCCGACGCCGGTGCATGTCGACGAGTTGATCGCGCATACAAGGCTGTCTGCCCGCCTCGTGGCTGTTGTCCTCTTGGAACTCGAGCTTGCCGGGCGCCTGGAGCGTCATCCGGGAGGCCGGATCTCACTTATCTACTGAAGCAGGGCCGCCACCTACCCTCTGCGTTCAGTTTTGAGGATTGATATCATTCACATTTTCTTCTGTGGCTTCCCGCCAGGCCTCAAGGACGACCATCTCGATGAGATAAGCGAGAAATGGCAGATTCGCCTCATCGGCGCGGCGGCGCCATTGGCTTGCCTCGACAGCGATATCCTCGGCTAAATCCCGCCGTTCCTGTTTATTCAATGTCTGCAAGGCGCGGTGCATCTTCGGCGCGATTCGTAAATCAATGCACACGCTTTAGTTGATTTTAAGCTACGAGAACAGGGGGCGAAAGTGCGCCGCCGGCCCACCTTGTCGTTCCGTGGCCTTGACCGCGCCTGTTTCCCAATCCAAGTGAGGCCGTGCGCGTGCCGCCTTTTTCCCCGCCCAATGGAGTACCCGTATGGACCTCGTGATTGTCGAATCGCCCGCTAAGGCGAAGACGATCAATAAGTATCTCGGCCCCGATTATCGGGTGCTCGCCTCCTATGGGCATGTGCGAGATCTGCCTTCCAAAGACGGCTCGGTGCGGCCCGACGAGGACTTCGCCATGTCGTGGGAAGTCGCCGACAAGGCCAAGAAGCGTTTGAGTGACATCGCGGAGGCGGCCAAGTCTGCCGACCGCATTCTGCTCGCCACTGACCCCGATCGCGAAGGCGAAGCCATTTCCTGGCACGTGCTCGAGGTGCTGCGCTCCCGCAAAGGCTTGAAGGACAAGCCCGTGGCCCGCGTCGTCTTCAACGCCATCACGAAGCGCGCAGTGGAAGAGGCGATGGCGCATCCGCGCATGATCGACGATGCGCTGGTGGAGGCTTACCTCGCCCGCCGCGCACTCGACTATCTCGTCGGCTTTTCCCTGTCGCCGGTCCTATGGCGCAAGCTGCCCGGCGCGCGTTCCGCCGGACGCGTGCAATCGGTGGCGCTGCGTCTCGTCTGCGAGCGCGAATCGGAAATCGAACGGTTTCGGCCGCAGGAATATTGGTCGCTGGCGGCCAATCTCGCGACACCGGCCAAGGATACCTTTGTCGCCCGTCTCGTCGCTGCAGACGGCAAGAAGCTGACCAAGCTCTCCATTGGGGACGAGGCGCAGGCAAAAAGTCTGAAGACCCTTCTCGAAGGGGCGGATTTTTCCGTCGCGAGCGTCGAATCGAAACCGCATTCGCGCAATCCGCAGCCGCCTTTCACCACCTCGACCCTGCAACAGGAAGCACAGCGCAAGCTCGGCTTCGATGCGAGCCGCACGATGCAGGTCGCCCAGCGCCTCTATGAGGGCGTGGATATCGGCGGCGAGACGATCGGCCTCATCACTTATATGCGAACCGACGGCGTCGACATGGCACCGGAAGCGGTCGCGGCCGTGCGCGATCTGATCAGTGGCGATTTCGGCAAGCGCTATCTGCCCGACCAGCCGCGGCGCTATTTCGTCAAGGCAAAGAACGCGCAGGAGGCGCACGAAGCGATCCGGCCGACAGATCCGGCGCGCTTGCCCGCCCATGTCGAACGTCAGCTCGATCGCGATCAGGCCAGGCTCTACGAGCTCATCTGGAAGCGCACCGTCGCCAGCCAAATGAGCTCTGCGGAGATGGAGCGCACGACAATCGAAGTCGATGCGAAGAACGGCGAGCATCGCCTCGGCCTTCGAGCGACGGGTTCGGTGGTGCGCTTCGACGGCTTTCTGACCCTCTACCAGGAGGGTCGCGACGACCCCGACGAGGAGGAGGATGGGCGTCTGCCGGCCGTCACCGCCGGCGATGGTCTCGACGCGAAATCCGTCAGTGCCGACCAGCACTTTACCGAGCCACCTCCCCGCTACACGGAAGCCTCTCTCATCAAGAAGATGGAAGAGCTCGGTATCGGCCGCCCGTCCACTTACGCGCAGACGATGACCGTTCTGCGCGATCGCGGCTACGTGCGGATGGACAAGCGGCGCCTCATGCCGGAGGACAAGGGCCGGCTCGTGACGGCCTTCCTGGAGAGCTTTTTCCGGCGCTATGTGGAATACGACTTCACCGCCGATCTTGAAGAGAAGCTCGACAAGGTTTCCGCCGGCGAACTCTCCTGGCAGGCGGTGCTGCGCGATTTCTGGCGCGACTTTCAGGGCAATCTGGACGACATCAAGGACATCCGCGTGTCGGAGGTTCTCGAAGCGCTCAACGAAATGCTGGGCGACTTCGTCTTCCCGCCGCGTGAAGACGGCAGCGACCCCCGCAGCTGTCCCAGCTGCGGCGACGGCAAGCTATCTTTGAAGCTTGGGCGTTTCGGCGCCTTCATCGGCTGCTCCAACTACCCCGAGTGCCGATACACGCGCCAGATCACCGAGCCCGATGCGGAGGGTGAGGTCGCGCAACAGGCGATGACGGCGGAAGGGATGCCGCTCGGCGAGGATCCGGAGACCGGAGAATCGGTGATTTTGCGCTCCGGCCGCTTCGGCCCCTATGTTCAGCTCGGTCCCGATCCCGCGAAAGGCGAAGAAAAACCGAAGCGCTCGAGCCTGCCGCGCGGCTGGCAGGCCGACGAGATGACGCTCGAAAAAGCCCTTCAACTGCTCTCGCTGCCCCGCGAGATCGGCAGCCATCCGGAAACCGGCAAGCCGATCACGGCGGGTCTCGGGCGCTACGGCCCGTTCGTCTCGCATGATGGAAAATACGCCAATCTGGAGAGCATCGAAGACGTTTTCACTGTGGGCGCAAACCGGGCCATTTCTCTCCTCGCCGAGAAGAAAGGGCGCGGACGTTCCGGGGCGAAAGAGCTGAAGGCACTTGGCGAACATCCCGATGGCGGCGCTGTCGCTGTGATGGAGGGGCGCTACGGCCCCTACGTCAATCACGGCAAGATCAACGCGACGTTGCCCAAGGACAAGGATCCGCAAACGATCACGCTGGAAGAAGCGCTCGAGCTGATCGAGGCCAAGGCGGCGAAGGGTGGCAAGACGAAGAAGGCCACCGCTCGCAAGACGCCAGCCAAGAAAAGCACGGCGAAGAAGCCGGCTGCATCCAAAACCAAAAGCGCCAAGGCGAAAGCCAAGGCAGAAGGCTGAGCTTGCCGAAGAAACCCAAAAGCACACGTCCGCGCCTGCCAAGCGAGCAGGATATCCTGAACTTTGTCCAAGAAGCCGAGGGCAAGGTCGGCAAGCGGGAGATTGCGCGTGCTTTTGGGATCACCGGCCCCGACCGCGTGGCGCTCAAGCGCACCCTCAAGGAGATGGCGGACGAAGGTCTGATCGCCTCACCTCGGAAGGCGATCAGGGCCTCCGGCACCCTTCCCTCCGTCACCGTGTTGCGCGTGATCGACGTCGACGACGATGGCGATCTGGTCGGAACGCCGGAGCAATGGGATGAGGCGGAAGGCAAACCTCCGCGGGTGAGATTGCCGTTGCCACCAGCCGGCAAGCGACGCGGCAAGCCCACGGCAGGCGTCGGCGACCGGGTTCTGACCCGCATCGAGCGAAGCGGACATGACGGCCCTTATCGCGGCCGAATCATGAAGCTTCTGGAGCGTGTGCCCGACCGGATTGTCGGCATCTTCAAAGCAGATGCCGGAGAACAGGGCGGCGGACGCATCGTGCCCACGAACCGGCGCGCAAAGGAATACATCGTGCCGCCCAGCGAAGCTGCCGGCGCGGTGGATGGTGAGCTTGTTGCCGTCGAGCCGCTGTCCAAAAAGCGTCTCGGGTTGCCGTCGGCGCGGGTGTCGGAGCGCATCGGCGATGTCTCTTCCGAGAAGGCAATCAGCCTGATCGCGCTTGAGGAAAACAATATCCCTTACGTCTTCCCTCAGCGGGTGATCGACGAGGCGGAGGCCGCAAAGCCGGCCGGGATGGAGCACCGGAACGACTGGCGCGATCTTCCTCTCATCACCATCGATCCGGCCGATGCCCGCGACCACGACGATGCGGTGTATGCGAAGCCCGATCCCGACAACGAGGGCGGCCATATCGTCACCGTGGCGATCGCCGATGTGGCCTATTACGTGCGCCCCGGCTCGGCCATGGACAAGGAAGCCGTGAAGCGGGGCAATTCCGTCTATTTTCCGGGACGAGTCGTGCCGATGCTGCCGGAGCGCATCTCCAACGATTTGTGCTCGCTGCGGGAGGGAGAAGACCGGCCAGCGCTCGCTGTGCGCATGGTCTTCGACAAGAACGGCCGCAAGACCTCGCACCGCTTCACCCGCATCATGATGCGCTCTGCCGCGGCCCTCTCCTACGAAGAGAGCCAGGCGGCGATCGACGGACGTCCCAACGAGCGGACTCAGCCGCTTTTGGACACCGTCCTGAAGCCGTTGTGGGATGCCTACGAGGTGTTGAAGGCAGGGCGGGATTCGCGCGAACCGCTCGAACTCGACGTGCCGGAACGCAAGGTCCAGCTCGACGAGAGCGGCGCCATTCAGCGGGTCTATGTGCCGCCGCGCCTGGACGCACACAAGCTCATCGAAGAATTCATGATCCAGGCGAATGTGGCAGCGGCCGAGGAGCTGGAAGGCCGCAATTCTCCGCTCGTCTACCGGATCCACGACGAGCCATCCTTCGATAAGCTCGAAGGGCTGCGCGATTTCCTCGGGTCGCTCGATATGAGCCTTCCGAAAAAGGGCAATCTGCGCCCGTCCGAATTCAACACCATTCTGAAGAGCGTCGCCGACACCGCGCATTCGATTCTGGTCAACGAAGTGGTGTTGCGCTCGCAGAGCCAGGCGCAGTACTCGACCCAGAACATCGGCCATTTCGGTCTCAACCTGCGCCGCTACGCACATTTCACCTCTCCGATCCGACGTTATGCCGACCTGCTGGTGCATCGCGCGCTGATTTCTGCTCTCGGCGCCGGCGAAGGCGGCCTCGGCAATATGGATGAAGCGGCGATGGAGAAGGTCGCGGCCGAGATTTCGCTCGCCGAGCGCCGCGCGATGACGGCCGAGCGAGACACGCTCGATCGTCTCGTGGCCTCCTGGCTTTCAGAACGCGTGGGTGCGCGCTTCTTCGGCCGAATCCGCGGCGTGACCCGAGCCGGTCTTTTCGTCGAACTGGAAGAAAGCGGTGCGGACGGATTCGTGCCGATCTCCACGCTCGGCAGTGAGTTCTTCATCTATGACGAGACGCTCCACCGGCTCTACGGCGCCGATAGCGGCGCCACGTACCAGCTCGGCGATCGTGTGGAAGTGCGCCTTGCCGAAGCGACCCCCTATGCCGGGGATCTGAGGCTCGAGATGTTGAGCGAGGGCGCACGCGGCAAGCCCGGCGGAAGGCCCTCGGGGCATAACAATGCCGGACGCAAACGCCCGGGCACCACGAGACCACGGGGACCACGAAGTCCCAAAAGGGGAGCCCCGTCTCGAAAGCGCAAATAGCGGAAAGGACACCTATGAAGCGACCACGCCCAGTGATCGGCTCCATTCTCCGGGGGCTCGCCGGCCGGTGTCCGCAATGTGGAAAAGGTTCCCTCTTCCGTGGCTTCCTGACGGTGCCCGACGCCTGCTCGGTCTGCGGCGAAGAGCTGTATCACCATCGCGCCGACGACGCCCCGCCCTATTTCATCATTCTCATCGTGGGGCATGTGATCGTGGCGATGGCGCTTGCCGTGGAGCTGATGTTTCAACCTCCGATCTGGGTGCACATGGCGCTGTGGGTGCCGCTCGCCACGCTTCTCTCGCTTGCCCTTCTGCGTCCGGTCAAAGGCGGCGTGATCGGCCTGCAATGGGCGCTACGGATGCACGGCTTCGACCCGGAGAACGCCGATGCCGCCGACAAGAACGTCGATACGGCCTGGCAATGAGCGCGCCGCAAGAGCTGAAGGAGCCGCAACAGGCGTCGGCCTCGGAAAAACTGCCTCGGCTGCGCCCGAAACCCGCCGCCACCTTGATCATTCTGAGCGGCGAGCGGGGCAAATGGCGCGTCCTCATGGGCAAGCGCTCCGAGCACCACGCCTTCATGCCCGGCAAGTACGTCTTTCCCGGAGGGCGCGTCGAGCGTAGCGATTATTCCGCAGCGATGGCGAGCGATCTCGACCCGGTGGTGGCGGCCAAACTGAAAGCGGGGCGAGCCGGATGCGCGACACACCGCCAGGCGCGCGCACTCGCGCTTGCTGCGATCCGGGAGACCTTCGAAGAAACCGGATATCTGGTGGGCGAGAAAGCCGAGCCCGCAGCCGATGCGGCGAGGCCATCCAATCCGGCTTGGCGGGCCTTTACGAATGCCGGTGCCCTTCCCTCACTTTCTCCAATGCGTCTTATCGCCCGGGCCATCACGCCGCCGGGTCGGACACGGCGCTTCGACGCACGGTTTTTTGCGGTGTTCGAAGATTCGATCGTCGGCCGTCAGGAGAGCCTCGACAAAGAGCTGTTGGAACCGCGCTGGCTGACATTCGAAGAGGCCTACGAAACCGGACTGGCAAATATCACCCGGCGCGTCCTGACCGATCTTGCAGCGCGTCTGGACGAGGATCCCGACCTGCAGCCGGGAGCTGGCGTTCCCTTCCATTTTATGCATTACGGTCGCAGACAGAGCGAGATTCTCTAGGAGTTTGAGGTGAGCTTGAGCACCGCGCTCGGTGGACGCCTCGCTGCACTGGGGCTGACCAGGGGCGCGATCGCGGCAATTTCCACCATGATCGCCGTCGGCACGGCAATCAGCCTGTTGTCTCCTCTCGTTGCCTTGACCTTGTCCGGCCGCGGCGTGTCGGAGCGCACGATCGGCTTTCTTGTGGCGACCCTTGCGCTTTCGGCTCTGTTTTCGACGCCATATGCCCCAGGGATTGCGCATCGCTTCGGAACCGCGAGAACCATCTCGTATCTTCTCCCGGCAGCGGCGTGCCTCATTCCCTTCGCATGGTACGTGACGGCTTTGCCCGTCCTGTTCGTGCTCTTGTTCGTCTACGGCATGTGCGTGTCGATCTGCTTTGCGCTGTCGGAATTCTGGATCAACGCCGTGACACCGCATCATCGACGCGGCATCGTCATGGGCATCTACGCCACTTGCCTGTCGATTGGATTCGCCTTCGGGCCGGTCCTGATCTCGATCACGGGGCTCTCCAGCCCCCTTCCCTTCTTCCTGGGCTCGGCCCTATTCTTGATTGCCGTCATACCGACATGGATGGCGCGCGACGTTTCTCCCGATTTCTCCGAGAAACCCTCAGGTTCTTTCTTCTCCTTTATCTTCGCGGTGCCGATCGCAACGTTCGGCGTGCTGGTCTTCGCCATGGCCGAATCGTCCGGCTTCGCCTTCCTCCCACTCTGGGGTCAGCATCTCGGATATGCGCCAGCTATTTTTCCGCTGCTCGCCTCGGCGATGACGCTCGGCAATGTCGTCTTCCAGATCCCACTCGGCCTCGTCGCCGACAAGATCGACAAGCGCCTGATCCTGCTCGTCTGCGGACTGGTCGGCTGCCTCGGCATGGTGATCGCGAGTGCGGCGACAGCGAACTGGCTTGTGCTTGCCGCCGTCCTGTTTCTTTGGGGCGGCGCATCGGCGGGTCTCTACACGGTCGGGCTGGCGCATCTTGCAGCGCGATTCTCAGGCGGTGATCTCGCCTCTGCCAATTCCGCGTTCGTCTTTTGCTATGCTCTCGGGATGCTGATCGGCCCGGTCATGGTGGGCGACGCGATGAATCGCATGCCCACGACCGGCTTCCCGATCGCGATCGGGGCCGCCTTCGGCGCCTATTGCATCATCGCCGCAGCACGCCTGGTACGTTCGCGCGCCGAGACGCCTTGACTTCCGAAGCCAGAGGGGTCATGTCACCCTCAAATTCCCGCCATTGAGCAAGGACTGAAGCGATGGCCAAGGCCGCGACCATTAAGATTCGTCTGGTGAGCGAGGAAGGTACAGGCACCTTCTACGTCACCAAGAAGAATGCGCGCACGATGACCGAGAAGATGACGAAGCGGAAATATGATCCGAAGCTCAAGAAGCACGTCCTCTTCAAGGAAGCGAAGATCAAGTAGCTTCGCTGCATCAGCGGATTCAAGAAAGGCGCCCTGCGGGGCGCCTTTCTTTTTGTGCGTTCGGATTGCTCTGACTGGGAAAAAGTGGCCGGCCGGTCGCGACAATCGAGGAGGCCACGTGTCGCGGCCGGACCGGCCGACCCCACGGCGCCCAGGAGATGCGGCGGACCTGAGCAAGTCCATGGGGTATCTCGCAAAACCCTAAACCCGATCGGTGGGCTCAATGTGCAATTGAGCGCAAGGGACGACGCGAATCCAGCCTGCGGTAAACAATTGGTAAATTCTAACGTGCACAATTGTACCAAAATGGAACAGACCCGCTCCGCTTCCCGAAAAGCGGTTGTTTTATAGCAGCTTAAGATTCCCCCAAAAGTTGGGGACAACTGCGCGCGAGCCTTCAACAGGCGAAATGGTCGGACAGGACAGGTCGCCAGCTGATAAGCTCGGGTCTCGCGGCGCCTCGCTCAGGCGGCCTGGGCCACGCGATTACGGCCGGCAGCTTTCGCCTCGTAGAGCGCCTTGTCGGCGCGTTTGATGAGTTTGCCCGGGGTGTCCTCGGGCCCTTCCAAGCGAGACAAACCGATGCTCACCGTCACGGGGAGCTTTTGCCCTTCCCGGGTGGTGAAAGGCTCCGCTTCGACATCACCGCGCAAACGCTCGGCAATCAGCACGGCCTGCTCGATGGCCGTCTCCGGCATGACGACGAGAAACTCTTCTCCGCCGAATCGGACGATGAGATCGATGCCCCGCACGCCTTTCCGCAGGCGCGTGGAAAACTCCCGCAACACGTCATCGCCGGCATCATGGCCGTAACGGTCGTTGATGCTTTTGAAGAAGTCGATATCGAAAAGAAGGATGGAGACCGGCTTGCCGTGCTCGACCGAACGGCTGAGCAGCGACACGAGATGGCTGTCGAGATAACGGCGGTTGTGCAATCCGGTCAGGGGATCGGTGATGGCCAGCTCGACGGCGTTGGTGACCATCGAGCGCAGCCGATCCGAATAACGTTTGCGCCGCAACTGGGTCGTCACGCGCGCGCGGAGTTCTGCTTCGTCGAGCGGACGGACGATATAATCGTTTATTCCGAAATCGAGTGCGCGACGCAGCTTCGCGCTTTCGTCGGGATCGGTCACGATGAGGATCGGAACGTAACGCAGATGATCGATCGATTTGATCTGCGAGCATAAACGCAGACCGTCCTGACCCGACAACGAGAGACTCACGATGAGAAGGTCGTAGACCGATGTCTCGACGGCCGCGAGAGCCTCCGGAGCCGTGGTGACGAAATCGGCGTCGACGTCGCGACCAAGCGCCTTGCGCAGATGGCGGGTGGAACTTTCGCGGTCATCGACAACCAGAATCCGCGACCCTTTAAGCTGCGGGCTCGTGAAGATGGCTCGCGAATCGACCCCGACAGACTGCATGGCAGCGGCGCGCAGATTGAGCTCGTCGGTCACGCTCTTCAGCCGCACGAGACTGCGCACGCGCGTAAGGAGTTCGATCTCGCTCACCGGTTTCGTCAGGAAATCATCGGCCCCACAGCGGAGCCCTTTGACCTTGTCTTCCGCAGAATCGAGGGCGGTCACCATGATGACCGGGATATCAGCCGTTTCCGCCTGGTTCTTAAGCGCTTTGCAGACATCGAAACCGGTCAGCCCCGGCATCATCACATCGAGGAGAATGAGATCGAGACGCTCGCGCGAGGCGATCTCGAGAGCCTCCTCGCCGGAAAGAGCGGTCCGGACGTCGAAATAGTCCAACTGAAGCCGCGCTTCGAGCAACCTCACATTCGCGGCAACATCATCGACGACCAGGATACGCGCTGTCACGTTTCAGCCCTCATGCGTCGCCGATGTAATTGCGAACATTCTCGATGAAGGAGGCGACAGAGATCGGCTTCGACAAATAGCCTTCGCATCCCCCCTGCCGTATGCGCTCCTCGTCGCCCTTCATGGCGAAAGCTGTTACAGCGATAACGGGAATGTGCTTCAGCTCATCGTCTTGTTTGATGAGGCGCGTGACCTCCAGCCCGGAAATCTCCGGAAGCTGGATGTCCATGATGATGAGATCGGGCCGTTCGGTCTTCAGTGTCTCCAGCGCTTCGTACCCGTTGCGCATGGGGAGAGTCCCGTAGCCCTTGGCCCTCAAAAGATCGTTGAAGAGCTTCATATTGAGCTCATTGTCTTCAACGATCATGACTGTCTTCGGCATGAATACGCCTCTTTGGACGATGGGTCGAAGCGGTTGAGGATCCGCCGAAACCGCGCATAATTTGACATAAGCCTTTTAAGGAAAGGCAAACACAACATGATCAGAGCCCGCCGAATATCCAGAGACCGCGCCGAGGAAATCGCGGTCATGGCCCTCGGCCATATCGCCTCCAGGCCAGACCTGCTTGGACGTTATCTCGACCTGACGGGTCTGCGGCCCGACGGCCTTCGACAAGCCGCGAGCGAGCCAGGTTTTCTCGCCGGCACTTTGACCTTTCTGTTGGCACATGAGCCGGACCTCTTCGATTTCGCCGAAGCCGCAGAGCTGCACCCGGAGGAAGTCGTCGAAGCAGCGCGCCAATTGGGGGTTAAAGAGCTGCCACAGGTGGGATGAGCGGGACTGTGCCAGAGGCTTCCTCAAAGACGCTGTGCCGCGACTGCCTCGCCCGCTACGACGTGCCCTTGTCGCGCTGCCGAGCTTGTGGAAGCCCACGGGTCGTCCAGCATGGCGAACTCTTTGACCTCGCGATCGCGCATATCGATTGCGACGCTTTCTATGCGGCGATCGAGAAGCGCGATGATCCCAGCCTCGCCGATCATGCTGTCATCATCGGCGGGGGCAAACGGGGCGTCGTCGCAACCTGCTGCTATATCGCCCGAATCAAAGGCGTGCGCTCGGCGATGCCGATGTTCAAGGCGCGCCAGCTCTGCCCCGAAGCCGTCGTCATCCACCCCGACATGGCAAAGTACGCCGCCGTTGGCCGCGACGTTCGAGCGATGATGCTGGAATTGACGCCGGCCGTCGAACCCCTCTCGATCGACGAAGCCTTCCTCGACCTCTCCGGGACGGAAAGGCTGCATCATGCCCCGCCGGCGGCGGTTCTCGCCGCCTTTGCGCAGCGGGTGGAGAGAGAGATCGGCATCAGCGTCTCCGTCGGCCTCAGCCACAACAAGTTCCTCGCCAAGATCGCGTCCGATCGCGACAAGCCACGCGGCTTTTCCGTTCTCGGCCGAAACGAGACGATGGACTTCCTCGCCCGCCAAAAAGTGACGGTCATCTGGGGCGTCGGGGCCGCCATGCAGCGCCGGCTGGAGAAAGACGGCATCGCCACGATCGGCCAGATTCAAGGCATGGAGGAAAGCGTTCTGGCGCGCCGCTATGGCGCCATGGGATTGCGGCTCGCCCAGCTTTCGCAGGGTCACGACGCACGGCCCGTCAAGTCCGAGCGGGAGGCGAAAAGCATTTCGGCCGAAACCACATTCGAAACAGACCTCGCTCTCGAGAGCGAATTGATGCCCGTCCTGCGGCGACTCTCCGAAAAGGTTTCGGCCCGCCTCAAGGAAAAGACGCTTGCCGGCCAGACCGTCGTGCTCAAGCTCAAGACGTCAGATTTCCGCACGCTGACACGCAGTCGCGCCCTGAGCGATCCGACGTCGCTCGCCGACAAGATCTTTCGCAACGGGCGCGAGCTTCTTCTCAAAGAGCTCGACGGCTCGTCCTACCGGCTTCTTGGCATCGGCGTCAGCGAGCTCCAGGATGCCGCGCGGGCCGACCCGCTCGATCTTCTCGATCCGGAAGCCGGCCGCCGCGCTCAGGTGGAAGAAGCGATCGACCGGATTCGCGCAAAATTCGGCGCACACGGTGTCGATTTCGGACTCACCTTCGAGGCGGGAAAGCCCAAGAAGCCAGAAGGCGACACGCGCATCTGATCCTGTGCTTTTTGTGAGCTGCGCTACTGGCTCTTGCAGGGCTTGCTGGCGAGTGGCTCAATCCGCTGGAGCTCCCCGTTGAGAACATAGTCGCCATAATCCATCACCAGATTGCGCGTGACACCGTTCTCGTAGAGCGTGAAGCTCATCTGATAAGCCGGCATTTCTTCACCGCTTTCCGGCTTCGCTTCCTCGCCATCCTTGAAGTAGGCGACCGATACCGGCCAGTGCCGGCACTTAACGAGCGGACTGTCCGGCAGACCAGAAGGAGTGCCATCGGCCGTCAGTTTGTCCGGCAGGCCGATGACTGCAGTCGCCGTGTCCGCTGTCTCACCTGAGCCCGAGCCTTCATAGATCACGCTCGATAAAAAACGTTGATCGGTACGGGCAGCAGCAAGCAGCGCGTTGAGATGCTGGCCCGGAAAAAGCGGGGCTGCGCCGAGCTCGACCGTCTTGTCCTTTGGCGTCGTCAGGTCGACGACCACTTTGCCGTTCTGTCGGTGCGCCACGCCCTCGATCTGCTCAACCACCTGATCATTGAGATAGGTGTCCGAGGAAAAGCGGTAGAGGCCACCCTGCCCGTCTTCGAACGTCGACACGCGGAAATCGAGGAGGCGATCTCCCCCCTCTCCGCCGACCAGATTGACGACGAGGCGCTGCGTCATCGTATAGCCTTCGCAGGCGTTGCCGGAGACCTCGAAAACCATGCGCCCGCGAGCATCGGTGATGCCTGACGCATCCGTCGACTTCGCCAGCGTGATGGCGTAGACGGCGCGATGCGGCACCGGAGCAGTCACCGGCTGAGGGGCTGGCAGAGGCGTCGCCGCGGTCAGAAAACCCACGGCGAGCATCGAGACGGCAAGATGAACAGGACGGATCGTCTGCATGGGCGGCTTCAAGACCAGGAGTGCGGCGAAAGCGAGACGGCTTTCGCTTCAGCCGTCAGAATGAACGCGACTGGCAGAAAATCAACCGAATAGACTGCAGCGCGCAATGCGCGGGAGATATGACATGAGCGTCACGGACAAGCTGGCATCCCTGGGTATCACACTGCCGAAGGCAGCGGCACCAGCGGCCAATTACAAGAGTTATAGCCGCCATGGCGACCTCCTGTTCATTTCCGGCCAGCTGCCGATTGAGGCGGGCCAGCTCGCCGTGACAGGCAAGCTTGGCGGCGCGCTCGCCGTGGCCGATGGCCAAAAGGCAGCCCGTCTCTGCGCCATCAATATTATGGCACAGATCAACGCCGCCCTTGATGGCGATTGGGACAGGCTCGGGGCTCTTGTGAAGATCACTGGATTTGTGGCGAGCGATCCCTCGTTCGCCGAGCAGCATCTCGTGATCAACGGCGCCTCCGATCTCCTCGCCGAGGTGCTCGGTGAACGCGGGATGCATTCCCGTTCGGCGGTCGGCGTACCCGCGCTGCCCCTCGACGCAGCGGTCGAGATCGAAGCCATCGTGGCGATCGGCTAAAGCTATGTCGCGTTTCGGCTCCCTCTCGTTCATCGCATCGCTTCCCCTCGCCCATCGCGGACTGCACGACGTCTCGAAGGGCCGGCCTGAGAACTCGCTCGCGGCTTTCGAGGCCGCGATCGAGCACGGCTACGGAATCGAATGTGATGCGCATCCCTCTGCCGACGGCGTTGCAATGGTTTTTCATGACGACGAGCTGGCGCGCATGACGGGAGCCGAAGGCGCGTTTCGCGACCGGAAGGCGGAGGATCTGGTGCCCCTTCGGCTTTCAGGCACCAAAGAGACCATCCCGAGGCTGTCCGACCTCTTCTCGCTCGTCGGGGGCCGCGTGCCCATCGTCCTCGAGCTGAAGAGCATCCCCTCGCGGGACGCAGGATTTGCGGAAGTGATCGGAAAAGCCATCGCCGATTACGACGGGCCGCTTGCCATCATGTCGTTCGATCCTTTTTTGCTCCACGATATGCAGCGGGTGACGCGCACCCGTCCGCTCGGGCTGACCCTCGAAGGCAACGTCACAGCCTGCCATTGCCATATCGCGGCGATCCAGCGACTGGGTCTCGATTTCGCCTCGTGCCGGGTCGCCGACCTTCATCATTTCGCACCGCTTTTCCGAGAGGCGGCACCCGACAACCCGCTCATCTGCTGGACCGTGCGCAACCGGAGGCAGCGGGAGACAGCCGAGAGGTGGAGCGATCAGATCACGTTCGAGGGTTTTCTGGCCTGACACGCTTCTTGCGATTCTTGCCTCCCCGGCATTGCGGCAGCCTTCTTTCGCATTACCATTGCCCGCATGGAGAACGGCTCCTCTTCCATCAATCTGCGTGTGATCTCCGGCTTGCGCGAGATCGACCGCCTGGCGTGGGATCGCTGCGCCAATCCACCTGGCACCGACGTGAACCCGTTCCTGTCCTGGGACTTTCTGGAGGCACTGGAGCGGGCTGGCTGCGCCACGGCCCGCACCGGATGGGCGCCTCGTCACCTCATTGCAGGCGGTGAGAGCAGCGAGGTCTGGGGCGTCGTCCCGTGCTATCTGAAAAGCCACTCGCAGGGCGAATACGTCTTCGACTACGGCTGGGCCGATGCGTTCGAGCGCGCGGGCGGCCGCTACTATCCCAAGATCCAGATCTCCGTCCCCTTCACCCCTGTCACCGGCCGCCGTCTTCTCGTGGCGCCAGGCCCCGAAGCCGAGGCGCGGCGTCAAATTCTTGCGGCCGGCATTGCCGAAGTCACCCGGCTACACGATGCCTCCTCGGCCCATGTCACCTTTCTGCCGGAGGCGGAGGCGTCAGAACTGGAAGATGTCGGCTTCCTCGTCCGTACGGACCAGCAGTTTCACTGGACGAACAACGGCTATGAGACGTTCGACGATTTTCTGGGCGACCTCTCCTCGCGCAAGCGCAAGGGCATCCGGAAGGAACGCCGCGACGCCCTCGAAGACGGCGTGGAGGTGGAATGGGTTTCAGGCGCCGACCTCACCGAGGCGCATTGGGATGCCTTCTTCGAGTTTTATATGGACACCGGCGCCCGAAAATGGGGCCGCCCTTATCTCAATCGCAGGTTCTTCTCGCTGATCGGCGAACGCATGGCCGACCAGATCGTCTTGATCCTCGCCAGACGCGCCGGTCGCTACGTCGCGGGCGCGCTCAACTTCATCGGCAGCGATACGCTTTACGGACGCTATTGGGGCTGCATCGAAGAGCATCCCTGCCTGCACTTCGAGCTCTGCTATTATCAGGCGATCGACTATGCCCTCGCGCATGGGCTCACGCGCGTCGAAGCGGGGGCCCAGGGACCCCACAAGCTCGCCCGAGGCTACGTGCCGGTCACCACCTACTCGGCTCACCTCATCGCCGAACCGAGATTTCGTCGCGCCGTAGCGGATTACCTTGCAAGCGAGCGGCGACACGTGGAATTGGAAAATCGCATCCTCGCCGAGCACACGCCATTCCGAAAGGGAGAGGCCTGAGGCGAGCCCAGCGGCATATTCAAGGAGCGCGCAATGAGCCAGCCCTACGACAACGACAATGTCTTCGCCAAAATCCTCCGCGGCGAGATCCCGGCGATCAAGCTCTTCGAGGACGACCACACGCTCGCCATCATGGACATCATGCCCCGTGGCGACGGTCACTGCCTGGTCATTCCGAAGGCGCCGTCGCGCAACATTCTCGATATCGACCTGAACGATCTGCAGAACCTGATGGCCACCGTGCAAAGGCTCGGCCGCGCCGTGGTCAAAGCCTTTGAAGCGGATGGCCTGACGATCAGCCAGTTTTCCGAGCCGGCCGGCGGTCAGGTGATTTTCCACACGCACTTCCACGTTCTGCCGCGCTTTGAGGGCGTCGAGTTGAAGCCGCATAGCGGCGACATGGCCGATCAGGCCGTCCTTCAGGAGCAGGCGATGAAGATCAAAGCCGCCCTTGGTGGAGCTTGATCACAGAGCGCTGAAAGCCCAGGCGGCGCCGAGCAGCGCCGCCTCTGCGGCGAGCACTCCGACAAGAACGCTCTTCCGGCCGAACCAGAAAGCCACATAGCCAAAAGCGCCCGCCCCCAGTCGGATCAAAAGCGGCACTTCAGCGAGAGCCCCGCTCGGCGAAACGATCAGATTGCCGATGACGCCAGCGACAAGAGCCGTCGCGACGGCCCGCACCCATAAGAGAAGGTCCGATTCTTCCTTGAGGCGCGCGCCGACGAGGACGCCGAGCCAGCGCCAGATATCTGTCGCGCATGTGCCGGCGATCAGAATGAAGAGATACGGGCTAAACTCGCTTTGCGTCATGAGCCGGCCTGCTTGGCGTGCAGAAGCTTGTGGGCTGCAAAGGCGAGAGTTCCGCCGATCACTCCGGCCCAAAGGAGATCGAGGCCAATCCCTGACGCCCGCAAGACAGGCCCCAGCACAAGCCCAAAGACGAGCGCGAAACGCTCGGCGGCAAGGCGCGCAGAGGCCGTCAGAGCCGTCAAAAAATACATCGGCGTGAGGAAGAAGAGGCCAGCCGCTAACAGCGGCGGCAGAGAGGCGGCACTCACGTAGCTGATCGCAGTGATGCAGACATTCACGGAGATGAGGGTCGCACCAAACCCGGCGAAATAGGCCGCACGCTTGTCCGGCGGCGTATCACGCAGGCGCATCACGCTCCATACCCAGGCCGTCACCGCAACGCAGTGAGACATGAGGACGAGCTGCCATTTGCGGGTCTTCGGGCCACGCACAAGTGGCACCCATGCGGCCGTCATCGGCATCAGGCGGATGGCAGAGAGCGCAACGGCAACGCCTGCAACGACGACGGATGTTCCAGCCGCCATGGCGCCCACGAGCACGAGCTGGCTCGGCAAAGCCCAGACGAAGCCTGTCATGAAGACGGCCTGCCCGAGAGTGATCCCCGATTCCCGGCACAAGACCCCGAAACCGATAAAAGACGCCATCAGAATAAAGGCTGGCACCGAGACGATGCCGCCCACTCCGCGCAGGAACCAGCGCAGTCCTGTATCTTCGTCGCGCATTGGCTCCTGCATTCTTCGGGAGATGGCGGGAGGATCGCGAACGTCCCGAGACGGAACATCGCCGGGCGCTGCATGGAAAAGCCGGCGCGCCAGAAGGCGAACCGGCCCGCTTTGGAGAAGAGGACGATGGGCCTGCCGCCCACCGTCCTCTTTGAGGGTCTTACTCCACTTTCAATGGCACGCTCGGCACCGAGCCTCCGCCCTTCTTCGGCGGTTTCTTGCTTTCGGCCTTGGTACGCTTGGTCGAACTCTTGCTCTTCAACGCGGGCTTCGGCTTCGGCCGGGCATTTTCGTCCGGGATCGATTCGAGCTTCAGGCCCGAGGTCCCGTCTTCCTTCTCCTCAACCGTCACCTTGACGATGCCGCCCTTCTGCAAGCGCCCGAACAGCACCTCTTCGGCCAGAGGCTTTTTGATCACCTCCTGGATGAGGCGGCCAAGCGGGCGAGCGCCCATGCGTTCGTCGTAGCCGTTCTCGGCAAGCCAGGTCGTGGCCGCCTCGTCGAGCTCGAAGGTGACGCCGCGATCGGCAAGCTGTGCCTCAAGCTGCAGAATAAACTTCTGCACGATCATGTTGACCACCGCCGGGGGCAGCGAGCCGAACGCGATCGTCGCGTCGAGACGGTTGCGGAATTCCGGCGTGAACAGGCGGTTGATCGCCTCCTCGTCGTCGCCGGTGCGCTTGCTCGATGCAAAGCCGATCGCCGGCTTGGCGAGATCGGCGGCTCCCGCATTGGTCGTCATGATGAGGATGACGTTGCGGAAGTCGACCTGTTTGCCGTTGTGATCGGTCAGCTTGCCGTGATCCATCACCTGCAGAAGGATATTGAAGATATCCGGGTGCGCCTTCTCGATCTCGTCGAGCAGGAGCACGCAATGCGGGTGCTGGTCGATGCCATCCGTCAGGATACCGCCCTGATCGAAGCCGACATAGCCTGGAGGCGCACCAATCAGACGCGAGACGGTGTGCCGTTCCATATATTCCGACATGTCGAAACGCAGGAGATGCACACCGAGCAGATCCGCGAGCTGACGCGCCACTTCCGTCTTGCCGACGCCGGTCGGGCCGGAGAAGAGGTAGTTGCCGATCGGCTTCTCCGGTTCGCGCAGGCCCGCACGTGCGAGCTTGATCGCCGAGGAAAGCGCTTCGATCGCCTGCTCCTGCCCGAACACGACGCGCTTCAGGTTGGTCTCCAGATGCTGGAGCACCTCCGCATCGTCCTTCGAGACCGACTTCGGCGGAATCCGCGCCATGGTCGCGATCGTGGATTCGATCTCCTTCACGCCAATCAGCTTCTTGCGCCGGCTCTCCGGCATCAGCTTCTGCGAGGCACCGCTCTCGTCGATGACATCGATCGCTTTGTCAGGGAGCTTGCGGTCGTTGATATAGCGGGCCGAGAGCTCCACCGCCGTGCGGATGGCATCGTTGGTGTAGCGAACCTCGTGATGCTCCTCGAAATAAGGCTTCAGGCCTTTGAGGATGTCGACGGTGTCTGGGATCGAAGGCTCGTTCACGTCGATCTTCTGGAAGCGCCGGACAAGCGCCCGGTCCTTCTCGAAGAACTGGCGATATTCCTTGTAGGTGGTGGAGCCGATGCAGCGGATCGAACCGGAAGCCAGAGCCGGCTTCAAGAGGTTCGACGCATCCATCGCGCCGCCCGACGTGGCACCCGCACCGATCACAGTGTGGATCTCGTCGATGAACATCACCGCGCCCGGAAACGCCTCGATCTCCTTGATGACCTGCTTCAGACGCTCCTCGAAGTCGCCGCGATACCGCGTGCCAGCAAGGAGAGCGCCCATGTCGAGCGCAAAGATCGTGGCGTCCTTGAGAACGTCCGGCACATTGCCTTCCACGATGCGCTTGGCCAGCCCCTCGGCTATGGCCGTCTTGCCGACGCCGGGATCGCCGACATAGAGCGGGTTGTTCTTCGAGCGACGGCAAAGGACCTGGATGGTACGCCGCACCTCGCCTTCGCGGCCGATCAGGGGGTCGATTTTCCCGCGGATCGCTTTTTCGTTGAGGTTGACGCACCAGGCGTCGAGCGCATTGCCGGCGGAAGCCTCGCCTTCCTCGTCCGGCGCGGCCTTTCCCGGGGTCTCCGGAGCGCCCTTCGACGGCCGCGGCTCCGAAAGGCCGGGACGTTTCGCAATGCCGTGCGAGATATAATTCACCGCGTCGTAGCGCGTCATATCCTGCTCTTGCAGGAAATAGGCCGCATGGCTCTCACGCTCCGCGAAGATCGCAACGAGCACATTGGCTCCCGTCACTTCTTCACGGCCGGAGGATTGAACGTGGATGACGGCACGCTGGATGACGCGTTGGAAGCCGGCTGTCGGCTTTGAATCGTCCTCCGTCTGGCTCACGAGGTTGGCAAGCTCTGTATCGACGTATTCCGTCAGATCAGCTTTCAACCGGTCCAGATCGACACCGCAAGCGCGCATGACGGCGGCGGCGTCTTTGTCATCGACGAGCGCCAAGAGCAGATGCTCAAGCGTTGCGTATTCCTGACTACGTTCGTTTGCGGAAGCGAGCGCTCTGTGCAGCGCCAGCTCCAGTGAGCGGGAAAATGATGGCACGTTATAGCCCTTCCGATCGACTCCGTTCGCTACTTCTTTTCCATTACGCATTGCAGAGGATGCTGGTGCTGGCGTGCAAAGTCCATCACCTGAGTCACTTTTGTCTCTGCCACCTCGTAAGTGAACACGCCGCACTCGCCGACGCCGTTGTTGTGCACGTGAAGCATGATCTGCGTCGCTGCTTCCTGGTTCTTCTGGAAGAAACGCATCAAGACGTGCACGACGAACTCCATCGGCGTGTAATCGTCGTTCAGGAGAAGGACGCGATAGAGGTTCGGACGCTGGGTTTTCGGCTTCGTCTTCGTGACGACAACCGTCCCGGTGCCATTTTTGTTGCCGGAATCGTCGCGGTCGTCTTTGGCCATGAAACGCCTCGGTCTCCCCTGATCATACCCTCCTGCCAGCCTTATTTAGGTAGGCACGGCTAGAATGTTAGAGCCGTAATGGGGCGGTGGGTAGGGGTGGAGATGCAGGAAATAAAAAACGCCCGGTCGCGTGGGACATGTCACAGGCGACATGCCCCGGCACAAACCGAGCAACAAAAAAGCCCGACCAAGGCCGGGCTTTGAGAGACTGGAAAGTCTGGAGCCTCGTTCAGGCGCGCTTTGCGGCGAAGTCCTCGAACGGCTTGATCATGTCGCGGGCGAGGTCAACGTAGAGCTCGCCGATGCGGGTCGCCTGAGCAACAGCACCCTCGTAGCTCGACCGGGCATATTGCGTCTGGGCTTCGATCGCTTTGTCGAGCGAATTGACGCCCATCAGGCTTTCCACGTGAGCCGCCGTATCCTCGAACGACTTCTTGGAATAGTCCGCCGTCTCCGCGGCAATGGCCTGCATCCGCTTCGACACCAAACCGAAGCTCTGCATCGCTTTATCCATGCCGAGCGTGCTCATTTTCTGCAAATCTTCAAATGCGTTGGTCATCACAAACCCCCAAGTAAGTGGCGCTACACGGGCCCATCGTCCGGCTCCGCTGGTGCGTGACTTCCATATATGTGCATCGCACAAAATTCGCAAGCGATATGTTGCAACGCAACATGAAAAAGGCTCCCGCCCGGTTGCCATTCGCACGCAATTCAGTGCAATCAAAATGGCGTCTGTTTACCGTCCGGTAACGACGCTCCTCCTAGCTTGGGGCAAGCATAAGCACGGAGGATCAAGGGGTAACGGCGTCATAGGCTCCCGTGCGGCTGACGTCAGTGGGGTCAAAATTGAGACAGGGTCGTCTAAATCCGGTCGAAGGAATCTTGCGCTCGGGCACATGGGTGACCATTGCCGTGGCGGTTTTCCTTGTTGCGTTCGCAGGCAGCGCCTCGGCCAATGAGAAATACGCTGGTCTCGTGATGGACGCGAAGACTGGGCGTATCCTTTATGAGGATCGCGCCGATGAGCTGCGTTATCCTGCATCCCTGACGAAGATGATGACCCTCTACCTCCTCTTCGAGGAGCTCGACAGCGGTCGTCTCAGCCTCAACAGCCAGCTCAAGGTTTCCAAGGAAGCGGCAAGCCGTCCGCCTTCCAAGCTCGGCTTGCGCCCGGGCCAGACGATCCGGGTCGAAGATGCCATCAAGGCTCTCTGCGTGAAGTCGGCAAACGACGTCGCAGTGGTCGTGGCTGAGAACATCTCGGGCTCCGAAGCGGCTTTCGCCCGAAAGATGACCTCGAAAGCCCATAGCCTCGGAATGATCTCCACCACCTTTCGCACGGCGAACGGCCTGCCCAACTCCGAACAGATGACCACCGCGCACGACATGGCCCGCCTCGGCCTCGCGCTCCACGATCGCTTCCCCCGCTATTTCAAATATTTCGGCACCCGCACCTTCACCTGGAAGGGACGCACATACCGCAACACCAATCACCTTCTCGGCAAGGTGAACGGCATGAACGGTATCAAGACCGGCTACACTCGTGACTCGGGCTTCAACCTCGTCACGTCGGTTGAGCGCGACGGTCGCCATATCATCGCCGTGGTGATGGGCGGACGCAGCGGCGCCTCCCGAAACGCTCATATGGTCGATCTCATCCATCGTTACCTCGACGATGCCAAGCCTGGCCTCCGGACCGCGCCGATGGTCGTTGCGCATGTTCCCGAGCCGTCGCGGCTTCCGCATGCACGGCCCGCACTCGCACCTACGATGGCGTTTGCTTCGGCCGCTCCCGGCATCAGCAGCGGTGACTCAGCGCAGGCCGCGATCCTCGCAGTCTCGGCCCCGGCCAACAGGCCCGCAGCGCCGCGGCAGCTCGCAAGCGGCTACGATCCGATCGCCGCACGCATCGAGGAGGCGACGGAGGTCGCTCGCCTCGCCTATGCATCCGACACTGCCGGAGAAGATCCGATTGCCGCCCTCACGCGGATGGCAGACCGCCGCGCCGCAGCTCTCGGGCAACCCGCCTTGCACACCGCTGAAGGTGCAGCAGACGAAGAGCCGCTCGTTTCGGTCCGGACCCGCAAGGGCTATTCGGAACCGCGCCTTGCGCCTGGCGGATGGCACATCCAGATCGGTGCGACGCCGAGCGAGGAAGGCGCACGCACCCTCCTCGACAAAGCCAAGCGCAATGGTGGAACAGTGCTCGCCTCGGCGACCCCGTTCACGCAGCCGGTCGAGAAGAGCGGTGAGACGCTCTACCGCGCCCGCTTCGCCGGCTTTTCCGGAAAGAACGAAGCGCGCGCTGCCTGCGCAAGCTTGAAGCGCAAGTCCTTCTCCTGCCTCGCCCTGCCGAACTGACCCCGTCCTCTGGAGTGTTCGTTGCGTAAACGGAGTTCAGCGGTGTTCTCTCAAAAGCCACTCTTTGGCTTGGTTGATTCTGGCAGCCAGAGCGGCGGAGCCGCCGCGGTCGGGATGGACCTGCTTCATCAGCCGTCGATGGGCCTGGCGGATTTCCGCCTCGCCGGCGCCCGCCTGAAGCCCAAGAATATCATAGGCTTCCTGCGTGCTCATTCCGCTCGCGCTGCGCGCCGGGCCTGCCCCCATGTCGGCATCAGCCTGCATGTCGTCTCGCCATCTGGGATGCGCCCGGTCGAGATAACTTTCCAGAAGCCTGAGTGATTCCGGGTCGCCCGTCATATCGCGGGCGACCAAGGTGAGTTCCTCAAACGTGAGCTCCGACAAGAGCCGCCCCTCGTAGCGCCCGCTCAGAACCGTGCCATCGAGCTCGCCGGTCGCATGATCGAGGGTCATCTCAAACCCGGCCGAGCGCACCGTCGACTGGTTCCTTGCAGCCCCTCCTCGCCGTGCCCAGCTCTTGCGCAGAAGCGAGAACGCAAAGATCGCGACCGGCAGGGCAAAGGCGAACTGCCCCACGATCAAAAGGCCGAGGGCAACGAGCCCTAGAGCGATCCCCGCCCCCAGACGCACCGTCCCCGCAAGCCTTGCCGGAGACGCCGTCAAGAAGACGCGAAAGAGCAGATAGATCGCGGCCACAGCCGCGATCAGGATGAAAAGGCCTCTGATCATCGTGGGCTCACTTCAGCGATGGCAACAGCCGACGCGCCGCAGACGAGCCCGATGCTTCCAGGGCTTTGAGGCCGCCTGCAGCATAAGTCGCGACCGCCCCAAGCAGGTCTTTCAGCTCTGACGCTGAGGCTGAATTGAACGGCAGATAGGCGCCCCGCGTCAGGCGCGCGATCTCACGGAACGCCGCTTCGGCACGCGGGTCCCGCCCTTCGTGAAACATGAACGCGCGCACGCCGAGGAGACCGAGTTCGCCCGCGATATTCGACAATTCGTCGACCTCCTCTTCCATCGCATCGCCCACATAAACGAGAGCGGCAATCGGCTTCTTCTCGGTCTCGCGGCGGGTGTGCGCGAGCACTTTCTTGATCTGAGTTTTGCCCCCGCGGCATCCGATCCGGACCATCAAGTCCCGCAAGGCTTCTGGGTCGGCAACCCAGCGGGAGGCGCGGCATTCGCCGAAGCCGCGGAAAAAGACAAGCTGCACGGTCAGTCCGCCGACATCGGCCGCGGCCTTGAACATTTCGCCCTGTAAGCCGCAGGCGAGATCCCAGGTAGGTTGACGGCTCATCGTGGCATCGAGCGCGAAGACCAGGCGCCCGCGCGCATCGCCGCTCACCGGTGCAAGGCTGTTCGCCTGTTTCAAAAATGCGTCGATTTCGCCGCGGCTCGAGCGGCTTTTCTCAGACGGAAGATCCCGCCCGGAGGTCGTGATGTCTTTGCCCTTGGTCATCGCCTTGCGCATCTCCTTTTCGCAGGATGTGGTCTGCGCGGCACCTTGCGCAAGTCAGCATGGCCGATTACCGCTTCGGCAGCTTTCACATATCCGAGGATCGACGTGCATCCCGATATCGCGACGAGTATCGCCAATCTCAGGGACCGGATCGACAGCTGGCGTGCGGCTGACGAAACGATCGCGCTGGTACCCACAATGGGCGCCTTGCATTCCGGTCATCTCCAACTCGTGGAGCTTGCGGCAGAACGCTGCGACCGGGTGGTGGTGAGCATCTTCGTCAATCCGACACAGTTCGGGCCAGAAGAGGATTTTTCTCGCTATCCAAGGCGCCCCGAGGCCGACCTGGAGGCACTCGCAAGGGTCGGCGTGCCGTTGGTTTTCGCGCCGAGTGCCGAGGAAATGTACCCGGCAGGATATGCCACGACGGTCAAAGTGGGGGGACCGAGCGAAGGGCTGGAGAGCGATTTCCGGCCACACTTCTTCGAAGGTGTCGCCACCGTCGTCTCAAAGCTTCTGATCTCGTGCTTTCCCGACGAGGCGGTGTTCGGTGAAAAGGATTATCAGCAGCTCCTCGTCGTCCGGCGGCTGGTGAGCGATCTTAGGCTGCCCACGCGCATCGTTGCGGCGCCGACCGCACGTGAGGCCGACGGGCTCGCCCTGTCCTCGCGCAACGCCTATCTGAGTGCTGAAGAACGCCGGAGGGCACCGCTGATCTATTCCTCGCTGCAAGGGGCAGCAGACGCTCTGCGTGCAGGCGCCCCTGCCGGCAGCACCGTCAATGACGTCCAAGAGCGGCTGAGTGAGGCGGGTTTTCGCGTCGACTACATCTCGCTCCGACATAGCGAGACGTTGCAGCCCCTCGCGGAGCTTTCGGATGGTCCGGCCCGCCTCCTTGCAGCCGCCTGGCTGGGGGGCACGCGTCTCATCGACAATATCGCGGTCTAAAGCGCTTACAGCAGGCCGAGCGCCGCCAGCTCGCCACGTAGGTCTGCGGGAAGCTCCCCGAAGCCGTCGACATCGCCGCCGAGATCGGCAGGAGCATCTTCAGGCTTCAGATAGCGCCATCCCTGGAAGGCACGCCGGGGCTGCCAGGCGGTCGGCACCAGTTCCGGATCGAGCACGAGACGGCAGCGCTGAACGCCTTCGCTGTCCTGAAAGACTCGGATATCCGAGAGGCGCTGTCGCACCTGCACATTGCCTTTAATGACCCAGTAGAGGGAGCCGCCGGCCAGAAGCTCGTCGCGGCGACGCGGCACCATGCGGGTGACATGGGCATGCTCAGCCGGCTCGCCAGCTTGCTCGCGCTCAGCAAGCCGCCGTTCGATCCAGTTCTTTAGGTCGTCGATTGATTCCGCGCCCACACAGAGCTTCAGAAGATGCAGCGCCATGCCTTCGATTTAGTCCCGACGGCAACGTCCGTGAAGGGGAAAGCCGGCACCCTCCCCAGCTTCAACAGTCGCTTCAGGCTAAAATCGTACGATCGGGGCGATACACCAAGCCACGGCCCGCATGGGCACGCAGAGCCGAGGCGTCAGCACTCGATGACGTTGACCGCGAGACCGCCCTTCGAGGTTTCCTTGTACTTCTCGTGCATGTCGCGGCCGGTCTGACGCATCGTCTCGATACACTTGTCGAGGGGGACGAAATGGTCCCCGGTGCCGCGCATGGCGAGAGACGCGGCGGTGACAGCTTTCACCGCCCCGAGCGCATTGCGCTCGATGCAGGGGACCTGAACGAGTCCCGCAATCGGATCGCAGGTCATGCCGAGATGGTGTTCAAGCGCGATTTCGGCAGCGTTCTCGATCTGAGCATTGGTGGCGCCGAGGGCCGCCGCGAGCCCAGCCGCCGCCATCGCAGAGGCCGAACCCACCTCCCCCTGACAGCCGACCTCAGCGCCCGAGATCGACGCGTTGTGCTTGATGATGCCGCCGATCGCGGCCGCCGTCAGAATGAAGGTGCGCACACCCTCCCGCGATGCTCCGATACAATGGTCGAGGTAATAATGGACGACCGCCGGGACGACCCCCGCCGCCCCGTTCGTCGGGGCGGTGACGATCTTGCCGCCGGCGGCGTTCTCCTCGTTGACCGCCATGGCATAGACGCTCAGCCAATCCATCACGCGGTGCGGCTGGAGCGCGTTGGCACCGCTCTCATGCTGCAGACGATCATGGAGTTCGCGCGCTCTGCGCTTGACGCCAAGGCCACCGGGCAAATCGCCTTCGCCCGAAAGCCCGCGCTCCACCGAGGCGCGCATCTCGTCCCAGATGCGCTCCAAGCCCGAGACGAGAGCCTGGCTCTCCTGCCCGCGCGCGAGTTCGTTTGCCTCTTTCATCTCTGCGATGCTGAGCCCCGAGCTCTCTCCCATCGCCAGCATCTCCCTGGCACTTGCGAAGGGATAAGGTACGGGAGAGGTGTCGGTAACCGGGGAATCGTCAGCGGAGGTGCGCGCCAGTTCCTCATCGGTGACGACGAAACCGCCACCGACCGAATAATAGATCTGTTGCACGAGCCGGCGCCCATCGGCGGCAAAAGCCGAAAACCGCATGCCGTTCGCGTGGCCAGGGAGCGGCGTGTCGAAGTCGAAGACAAGATCATTTCCGGGATTGAACTGGTAGGCCGGGTGCCCCGCCGGGGTCACCATCCCGGTTTCGTGAACCCCTGCAATGATCTCATTGATGCGGAATGGATCGATGTCTCGAGGGCTCTCGCCCATCAGGCCAAGAAGGATCGCGCGGTCGCTGCCGTGGCCTTTGCCTGTGAACGCGAGCGAGCCGTGCAGGCTGACGGCGAGCCGCGCTGGCTCGACGCCGGCAGGGCGCGGCCAATCGCCATCACGGATGAGGTTGAGAAAGCGTCCCGCCGCCACCATCGGCCCCATCGTGTGCGACGACGACGGACCGATGCCAATTTTGAAGATATCGAAAACCGACAGAAACATCCGGGACCCTCTCACGCGACAACACGCTATCTCAGCCTGCTGCATGCAACGTTCTGGGCGCGACAAAAGCTGCCGCACCGTTCTTCCGCGCATTTTCATCGTTTCCGGCAACGCGCGGTTTACCATCGTGCAAGGCTTCTTCTCTATCTTGTGGAGAACCCAGGGGGATGGGCATGCGCGATTCCACAAGACGATTCTGGCGCGACGACGCCGGCAACAGCACGAGCGAATATGCGCTGATTGCAGCGCTGATCGCCG
This sequence comes from Afifella aestuarii, assembly GCF_004023665.1. Classification (NCBI taxonomy): domain Bacteria; kingdom Pseudomonadati; phylum Pseudomonadota; class Alphaproteobacteria; order Hyphomicrobiales; family Afifellaceae; genus Afifella; species Afifella aestuarii. The sequence goes on along the minus strand of NZ_SAUF01000005.1, from coordinate 510,129 downwards.
TCGTCTCAGTCGCCGGTGTCAAGCTCACCAGCTATAGCCTCGACAAACTCGCGACGGAACTCGCGATGCAGAGGATGGATGCCGGAGCGCTTGTGGCGGCAAGGGACGAGCGCGACGACAGCATTATCACCGGCTCGATCCGCCCCTCCAGATAGCTTCCGCCGAGCTTTCAAAGAGGTGCCGCGCCCGCCTGCCACTCGCGCACCGCATCGAGCGGCCACAACAGCATCAAGACATTCAATGCGAGATTGTCGCGGATCAGCCATCCGACCAGGAGCTCCATGGCAACGGCAATCAACACGGTCGCCCATACGGGCAATATGCGTGCGAACCAGAAGCCCGCCATCATCGCGACGATGTCCGACAGAGAATTGAGGACGCTGTCGCCATTGTAGCCGGCGGCGATCGTCACCTCGCGGTAGCGATCGATGATCCAGGGCGAGTTTTCGACAATCTCCCAGGCCGCTTCGACCAGAGTCGCCAGGACCAATCGCACTCCGACCGGTCTGACCGCAGACCAGTTCCGGGCCAGGAGCCACAGCGCGCCGTAAAACAAGAAGCCGTGGATGATATGCGAGGGCGTGTACCAGTCCGACAGGTGCTGGGAGTTCCCCGGCCCGTTCGGATCGCCGTACCAGAGCTCGACGCGACCGCATTCGCAGATCGGGATCCGCCCCATAGCGAGGAGGATGGCGGCCGTCACGGCAAGGATGCCCGCAACCGCCAGTCCCGCCCTCACTTGCGGGCGGTCACTTATGAAACGCATCAACTCCGTGCCGCTCAGATCAGCAACGTCATCGGGTTCTCGATATAGCGCTTGAAGGCGGCAAGCATCTCGGCTCCCAGCGCACCGTCCACTGCGCGATGGTCCGTCGACAATGTCACCGTCATGATTGAGGCGACCGTGACCCTGTCCTCGCGCACGACGGCGCGTTTTTCGCCGACGCCGACGGCCAGGATGGTCGCGTGAGGCGGGTTGATAACGGCCGCAAAATCACGGATGCCGTACATGCCGAGATTGGAGACGGCAGTCGTTCCACCCTGATATTCCTCAGGCTTCAGCTTCCGCTGCCGCGCGCGGCCCGCCATATCCTTCATTTCGTTCGAGATGACAGAGAGAGTTTTCTTCTCCGCATCGCGGATGACCGGCGTGATCAGGCCACCCGGGATCGAGACGGCGACGCCGACATCGGATCCCTTGTGCTTCAGCATCGCTTCTTGCGTCCAGGTGACGTTCGCCTCCGGCACGGCCTGCAACGCCATGGCCATCGCTTTGATGACGAAGTCGTTCACAGACAGCTTATAGGCCGGCTTGTCGTCGATAACGGGCGCGGCCGCATTGATCTCGGAACGCAGCTTCAGGAGCGCATCGATCTCGCAATCGCTTGTCAGATAGAAATGCGGGATCGTGGTCTTCGCTTCGACCAGGCGGCGGGCAATGGTGCGCCGCATGGAATCGTGCGGCACGACTTCATAGCTGCCCTCGGCAAACATTTTGCGGATCTGCTCGTCGCCCATACCGGCCGGTGCCGGCGTCTTCGGCGTGGATGCGGGTGCCGTTTCTGCGGCAGCCGGGGCAGCGGCCTGGCCTTCCCCCTTTTCGACAGCTTCCTCGATGTCGTGTTTGACAATACGCCCGTGAGGGCCGGAACCCGAAAGCGCCGACAGATCCAGGCCCTTCTCCTTCGCGAGGCGCTTTGCCAGCGGCGAGGCAAAAATTCGGCCGGACGACTTGCCGTTCGACTTCTCCGTCTCGCGAGATGGCTTCGGTTTGTCCGCAGCGTCGGCGTCATGCAGCCCCTCGCGCGGGACGGCTTCACCGCCCTCAGTCTCTTTCGGTTCCGGAGGCGAAGCATCAGCCCCCTTGCCGTTTGCGGAGGCCGAGGCTTCCTCTGCAGGCGCTTCCACGGCATCGGCGTCCTCGCCCTCTTCGGCGAGAATGGCGATCACATCGTTGACCGCGACGTCCTCGGTTCCCTCGCTGACCAGGATCTTGGCGACCGTGCCCTCATCGATGGCTTCCACTTCCATGGTCGCCTTGTCAGTCTCGATCTCGGCAATGACATCGCCCGGAGCGACCGCATCGCCCTCCTTGACGTGCCATTTGGCGAGATTGCCCTTCTCCATGGTGGGCGACAGGGCGGGCATCAGGATATTGATCGACATAAACCGGTTCTCCGGAAATTCTTTATTGCGCGTTGGGCGAGATTTCGCCCTCGACATCGAGCGGCCAGAGCGCGCTCAGCGGAAACGTCATGACGTCAAACGGGGGCGCAGCGACATCGTCCCCGTCGCGGAAGGTGCCGACGAGCAGCCAGCTGTCGCCGGCGAGCGCGAAGACCTCCAGAACCTTGGAGCGCGGGTCGAGCAGCCAGAGATGCGAGACACCGGCACCTGCATAAATCCTGCGCTTCGACACCCGGTCATAGGTTTCGGTCGAGGCCGAGATCACCTCGCAAACCCAGTCCGGCGCCGTCTCCAGATATGCCGTCTCAGGCAGCACCGACAGGCGCTCGCGGCGCCACCCGGCGATATCCGGCACGACAACGTCCCGCCCCAAATGCAGCTCAGGTTCAACGAGGAAGATCCAGCCGCCGGGACCGCCCCGGCCTTTTTGGAACGGGCCGGTGACCTCGTACGACAGAAGATTCGCCGCAGCAGCGTGCCGAGGTGTCGGCCTTGGATGCGTGACGAGCGTCCCGTCGATGATCTCGGCGACGAGATGCGACGGGACCGCCTGAAGATCGGCGTAGGTCGCCTGTCTTTCCGCGGGCTCAGCCATCGCTCGTTTTCAGCTCCACACAAAATGGCGGAAATCGGAGCAAGCGGAACCCGCAAGACAAGCCCCGCCCAACACTCCGAATGCCAGCCTAGTCGGCATAGCTCACCGCTTTCACGGCTTCGACCACCTCCTTGGCGCTCGGCAGAGCGAGCTTCTCAAGGTTGGCGGCATACGGCATCGGCACATCCTTGCCGGTCACCGACAAGACTGGCGCGTCGAGATGATCGAAGGCCTTCACCATCAGCTGCGAGGCGATCCAGGAGCCGATCGAGTTCTGCGGCCAGCCTTCTTCCACCGTCACGCAGCGATTGGTCTTCTTCACGGAACGGATGACCGTCTCGATATCGAGCGGCCGCAACGTTCTGAGGTCGATCACTTCGCAATCGATGCCCTGTTCGGCCAATTGCTCCGCCGCCTTCAAGGCGTGGGTCATGCCGATGCCGAAGGAGACGATCGTCGCATCCGAGCCTTTGCGCGCGATTTTCGCCTTGCCGATCGGCAGGACGAAATCATCGAGCTTCGGAACAGGAAACGACTGGCCGTAAAGGATCTCGTTTTCCAGGAAGATCACGGGATTTGGATCACGGATCGCCGCCTTCAGAAGACCCTTCGCGTCGGCCGCCGTATGCGGCTGGATGACTTTGAGGCCCGGGATCTGCGAATACCAGGCCGCGTAATCCTGGCTGTGCTGCGCAGCAACGCGGGCGGCGGCACCATTCGGCCCACGGAAGACCATCGGGCAGCCCATCTGACCGCCTGCCATATAAAGCGTCTTCGCGGCCGAATTGATGATCTGATCCATCGCCTGCATGGCGAAGTTGAAGGTCATGAATTCAACGATCGGCTTCAGGCCGGCGAACGCCGCCCCCACGCCAAGGCCGGCGAAACCATGCTCGGTGATCGGCGTATCGATGACGCGGCGTTCGCCGAACTCGTCGAGAAGCCCCTGGGTAACCTTGTAGGCACCCTGATATTCGGCCACTTCCTCGCCCATGACGAAGACATCGCCATCGCGGCGCATCTCCTCGGCCATGGCGTCACGCAGCGCCTCACGCACCGTCTGTTCTTCGAACTCGGTGCCTTCGGGCACGTCCGGATCTTCTGGCGGCTCGGCTTTGTCCATCGCCACGAGCACGGAGACGGGTCCGTCCTTGCGGCCGAGCTTTTCGTCCTCCTTTTGAGGTTCCTTCCCCTTAGCCTCGGGCTCCGGCGTCGCGGGAGCAGAGCCGCCATTGGCCTTGCTTCCCTTGTCTCCAGAGGCGGCTTTTTCGAGATCGCTTTCGTTTTCGTCTTCGCCGAGCAACAGCGCGATCGGCGTATTGACCTTGACGGCGTCGGTGCCCTCTTCGACGAGAATTTTGGCAATCTTGCCCTCGTCGACGGCTTCCACCTCCATCGTCGCCTTATCGGTTTCGATCTCGGCGATCACATCTCCGGCGGCGACCTCGTCGCCCTCCTTCACCGTCCATTTGGAGAGTTTTCCCTCCTCCATGGTCGGCGACAGGGCCGGCATCAAAATCTCGGTCGGCATTCAGCAGGGCCTCACGCTTCTACGTACACGTCCGTCCACAATTCGGACGGATCGGGCTCGGGATCGTTCTGGGCGAATTCCGCCGCCTGGTTCACGACGCCGCGAATTTCCTTGTCCACGGCCTTCACGTCATCTTCGCTCATGCCGTGGCTTTCCATCAGCCGCTTCTTCACCTGCTCGATCGCATCGTGTTCGGTGCGCATCTTCTGCACCTCCTCCTTCGAGCGATATTTGGCCGGATCCGACATCGAATGGCCGCGATAGCGGTAGGTGAGCATCTCGAGGATCATCGGGCCTTTGCCGGAGCGGGCATGCTCGGCGGCAAAATCACCGGCGGCCTTCACGGCCCGCACATCCATCCCGTCCACCTGGTGGCCCGGGATATCGAAGGATTCGCCCCGCTTGCACAATTCAGTCGTGGCCGAAGCGCGGGCCACCGATGTGCCCATGCCGTACTGATTATTCTCGATCACGTAGATGACGGGAAGGCTCCAGAGCTTCGCCATATTGAAGCTCTCGTAGACCTGTCCCTGATTGGCTGCGCCATCGCCGAAATAGGTGATCGAGACGCAATCGTTCTCGCGATAGCGATTCGCGAAGGCGAGGCCCGTGCCGATCGGCACCGAGGCGCCGACGATGCCATGTCCGCCGAAGAAGTTCTTCTCCCGCGAGAACATATGCATGGAGCCGCCCTTGCCGTGCGAATAGCCGCTGCGACGACCCGTCAGCTCCGCCATGACGCCTTTTGGGTCCATACCTGTCGCAAGCATGTGCCCATGGTCGCGATAGGTGGTGGTGACCTGATCCCCCTCCTTCAACGCCATTTGCATGCCGACGACGACGGCCTCCTGGCCGATATAGAGATGGCAGAATCCGCCGATCAGGCCCATGCCGTAAAGCTGGCCTGCCTTCTCCTCGAATCGCCGCACGAGAAGCATCTCGCGATAGGCCTTCAGATCCTCGTCCTTGGAAAAGACGATCGGATCGAACGCCGACTTCTCAGCGGTCTCGGTGTTCGGCCGCTCGGCCGTCGCACCTACCGGGGGATTTCCGTTCTCATTCGCCTTCCCGCGGGTCTTCGCGGAAGAGTTTTGCGAGCGCGAGCGTGACCTACGCTGGCCGGTCCCCGTCTGTGACGGGGTCTTGGCTGCCGCCATTCCAGTCCTCCTGAAATTTCTGCCGCACACTATTACGGGAAAATGGGCGGGGAAACCCGTTTCGCAAGACAGGCAGGGTTGCATGCCGTCCCACGGACCGGAGGAAGGGGAAAAAGCGCCTCGACAAAAGCCGATGCTCAGCTGCCGTCGGCAGCGTCGTAAATCACGATATCTGTGGGATGAACGAGATTGAGCGCCTGACGTGCGCGCTCATCGAGCATATCGCGGTCGAGGCTGTCCGGACGCAGAAGAGCGACCCGGCGCTCAAGCTTGGCGCGCTTCGCAAGCAGCTCGTCGAGCTCTTTGTTGAGCTCGACCTTGCGCGCTTCCAGCGTCTCCAGTGCCTCCAATCCATAATGCCCTTCAACGGCATGATAGGAAAAATAGGCGAGCACAAGGAGGCAGCCCAACGGAAGGGCAAGCGGCTTAAGCTTCGACTGTTTACGCTGCCGGGTTGCCATCGGCCGCTCTACCCCAACGCTCACTCAGACTGGAGGTGATCGGCGGGGACGTACGCAGAACCCTTCCGTCCCCACGAGTTGGACACTAGAGACCCAGGGTAAAGAAACGGTGTGACAGCCGGTATTGAGGTGTCCCAATTCGGGGCGCCTTTCTTGCTGTCACGTTAAGACATCGAAGCCGATGGCGCGGATGCCCGGTGCCCTTTCGTCTCCCTTCTTCCCGACAGCGGCGACCTCCCCCGTCATCATGCGTTCAGAAAGGAGGAACAAGGAGACTGGATTCGTGGCCGCATCTGACGGCATATGACGCATGCGTTCCCAAAAAGCCTGATTGAGAGGGACCTCCCATGGCCTCGAGCATGTCACAGAACGTACTCATCGACCGCCAGTTCGGCATTCGTGCCGCGTCATATGTGGCAAGCGCCGTGCATGCGAGCGGCTCCGATCTTGCCTATCTTGCCGAACGCATCGCCGAGCTTAACCCGGAAACGGCCATCGATCTTGGTGCTGGCGGCGGGCATGTCACTTACACGATGGCGGGATTTGCCCGCCGCGTCGTCGCATGCGATCTCTCACAGGAAATGCTCTCGGCTGTGGCGGAGACGGCGCGAAATCGCGGACTTCCCAATATCGAGACGCAAGTTTGCGACATCCACACCCTGCCCTTCGGCGATGGCGAGGCGGACTTCGTCGCAAGCCGCTTCAGCGCCCATCACTGGACCGATCTTCCAGGCGCTCTACGGGAGGCGCGTCGTATTCTGAAGGAAGGCTCGACGGCCATTTTCATGGACGTCGTCTCTCCGGGCACACCGCTCCTCGACACGCATTTGCAGGCGGTGGAGCTTTTGCGGGACCCGTCGCATGTGCGCGACTATTCAATCTCAGAATGGCTGCGGGAACTGCAGAGCGCGGGCTTCTCACTCCGCCGCAGCATGGGCGCGCGGCTGCGGCTCGACTTCGCGTCCTGGGTGGAGCGCATCGGCACCGAGCCGGAATTTTCGTCCGCGATTCGTCTTCTGCAAAAGACGGCGAGCGGTAATGTCTCCCGCCACTTCGCCATCGAGGACGACGGCTCGTTTACAATCGATACGGCCGTTTTCGAGGTGCTCGCGGCCTGAGTTTCGAAGGCCCGCCACGTCACACGCAGCGGGCCTTCGGCAAATTACTTCTTCAGAACTGCGCGACCCGCATAATGCGCAGAAGCACCGAGATCCTGCTCGATCCTCAGAAGCTGGTTGTACTTCGACGTCCGATCGGCGCGGGCTAGCGAACCGGTCTTGATGCGTCCGCAGTTCGTGCCGACGGCCAGGTCAGCGATTGTCGCGTCTTCCGTCTCGCCAGAACGATGCGACATGACGGCGGTGTAGCCGGCAAAATGCGCCATCTCGACCGTTTCCATCGTCTCCGTCAGCGAGCCGATCTGGTTGACTTTGACGAGGATCGAATTGGCGATGCCATCGTCAATGCCGCGCTTCAGGCGCTTGACGTTGGTCACGAAGAGGTCGTCACCGACCAGCTGGCATTTGTCGCCCAGCTTGTCCGTCATGATCTTCCAGCCGTCCCAGTCGTCCTCGGCCATTCCGTCTTCGATCGAGACGATCGGATAGCGAGCGACGAGATCGGCATAATAGTCGACCATCTCGGCCGGCGAGAGCGTGCGCCCCTCGCCTTCCAGCACGTATTTTCCGTCCTTGAAGAACTCGGATGATGCCGGATCGAGCGCGAGGTAGACATCTTCGCCCGGCTTGTAGCCGGCTGCCTCGATCGCCTTCACGACAAAACCGAGCGCTTCGTCGGTCGAGGCGAGCCCCGGCGCGAAACCGCCTTCATCACCGACATTGGTGTTGTGTCCGGCATCGTGAAGGGACGCCTTCAGGCGATGAAAGATCTCGGAGCCCATGCGCAGCGCGTCGGCAAAGGTGTCTGCGCCGACCGGCATGATCATGAATTCCTGGAAATCGATCGGGTTGTCGGCGTGCGCACCACCATTGACGATGTTCATCATCGGCACCGGCAGGGTGCGCGCCGCGACGCCGCCCACATAGCGGTAAAGCGGCAGAGCCCGGGCAGCCGCAGCCGCCTTGGCAACAGCAAGAGACACGCCCAAAATGGCGTTGGCGCCGAGCCGGCCCTTGTTCTCCGTGCCGTCGAGCTCGATCATGGCGCGGTCGATGGCGATCTGCTCCTCGGCCTCGCGGCCGCCGATCGCCTGAAAAATCTCGCTGTTGACCGCCTCGACGGCCTTCAAAACGCCTTTGCCGCCGTAACGTGACTTGTCGCCGTCGCGCAGCTCGTGGGCTTCGTGGATGCCGGTCGAGGCTCCGGACGGTACAGCAGCGCGTCCCGTCGATCCGTCCTCGAGAAGCACGTCGACCTCTACGGTCGGGTTGCCGCGGCTGTCGAGAATTTCGCGGCCGATAATGTCTATGATCGCAGTCATATGGGATCCCCCTTCAGGGCGTTTTCCTATTCGATGTGAACGCGCAACAAAAGCCCCCTGGCGGCAGAGCTGCCGCGCAGCTCACGCCCTTAGGTGCGCGTGTCGCGGACCTTTTAGCTCGACCGTCCGAGATCGTCAGCGCAGAAGAACGACGTCTCACCGCGATAGGTGACGACGACACGTTTGGAAGCCGCGCAGCCTTCAGACGGCCAATCGACCCAAAAATGCGGACTTTGCCCGGTGGCCATCCGGATCTCGTGTCGGGGAGCATCGATTGCCGGTGTTGTTTGCACATCGGCCTGCCGCCCCATCAGAAAGGCCGCGGACACAAGGGAAATCGCGAGAGCGACCGGAACGAGAAGCACGCGCATCAATACCATCCCATTTTCGTGTCGATCTTGGCTGGAGTTGATCTCACCCAACCATTCGCGGCCCCACGCTAAGGGAGATGGCGAATCCGCACGAATGAAAAAAAGATAATAAAAGCCTGTCGGCAAACGGCCGCATTCGGCCGGAATGCGCGCCCGCTGGCGTGATCTCGTCAAAGGTTTGGAGGCAATACGGCGCGGCCGGAGCAAGGCTCAGGCATCTCGGCAAGGAAAAGGCACGGCCATGCTTTCGCCGCGGGCGTGACGTGACCTTACCGGCCGCTCGGCGAGGCTTTCACCACAGCATCGAGCGCCATCAGCCGTTCAAGCATCGCTTCCATCTCAGAGAGCGGAACCATGTTCGGCCCGTCAGAGGGCGCGTTGTCGGGATCCTGGTGCGTCTCGACAAAGAGCCCGGCGACGCCCACCGCGATCGCCGCGCGGGCAAGTACCGGCACGAAGCGGCGATCACCCCCTGAGGAGCCGCCGTGCCCGCCCGGCTGCTGCACCGAATGCGTTGCATCGAAAATGATCGGCGCTCCGGTCTCCGCCATTTGCGGCAGTGACCGCATGTCGGACACGAGCGTGTTGTAGCCGAAAGAAACCCCGCGCTCGGTCAGAAGGACGTTTGGATTGCCGCTCGCCATCAGCTTGGCGACAACGTTCTTCATATCCCAGGGCGCCAGGAACTGGCCCTTTTTCACGTTCACGACCCGGCCGGTCTCTGCGGCGGCGATGAGAAGATCCGTCTGCCGGCACAAGAAGGCTGGGATCTGCAAAATGTCGACGACCTCGGCGACCTCGGCGCACTGCCCACGCTCATGAACATCGGTCAGAACCGGCAGGTCGAGCTCCTTGCGGATGTCGGCGAAAACCGGCAACGCCGCCTCCAGGCCGACGCCCCGGCGCCCGGAGAGGCTCGTGCGGTTCGCCTTGTCGAAGCTCGTCTTGTAGACGAGGCCGATCCCGAGCCGTTGCGTCATCTCTTTGAGCGCGCCCGCCATATCGAAGGCGTGATCGCGGCTCTCCATCTGACAGGGTCCCGCGATAAGCGAAAACGGCAGGTGATTGCCGAAGTTAACGCTGCCGGCTTCAACAACCGCATTGGGGACTAAACGCTGCACGGTGTCATTCATCGGTTTTCCACGAAAGCAAGGACGGTTCCGAGACCTGGCGCCGGCGGCACGACCAGCCGCTCTGCATGGCGCATCCCGTCTGGCGCAAACTCGCGCGTCTTATCGAGATTGTCGACCAGGACCTCGAAGGCAGCGAAGACGAAGCCGTCGCCTGGATCGGGAGCGGTGGCGCCGTAACGGTTTTCAAACCCCGCCGGCGTCATGAGAAGCAGCCTCTGCGAGCCAAGCTCCGCCTCGACGAGAAACGACGTTGCGCGCAGCTCACGCTGTCCGGTCACCGCCGAAAGAAAGACATGAAAGTCGGCCGGGTTTTTGGCGACCGCAGCGACGGCGACGACGCCTTCTGATCCGTTTGGGTGGTCACAATAATGCGTGCCGGTATTCACACTCATGCCGACAGGCTGACAGACGAAGATCGCGGCCTCCGGCGCTTTCGGATCGGCCGCGAAAGCAAGACGCACACCATATTCGGTTTCTTCGCCGGCATCGTTGCGCGCCTTGCCGACGAACGAAAAGAGATCGCCGACGCCAAAGCCTTTCTGCCGGTAGAGGTCCAGAGCTTCTTCCGCATCGTCGCCCTTCAAGGCCAGCATCGCGAAGCCTTCTGGGGCACGTGCGCTCGCCTTCGCGATCCTGTCGAGGAAGACGAGCCCTTCGGCGATCCCCTTGTCGACCACGGCCTGATCGAGCGTGGCAATCGGCTCAAGATAGGTGCGGTTCTTGAAGAATACGCGGGCGTTGCCTGTGCCGAAAGGGTGCCGCGCATCCGGCGAGACCTGGAAGCCGAGCTCGGTCAGACGCTCTCGCGCCGAAGCAAGTGCGGCAACCGGCAAGACGAGGTGATCGATCGGACGCATGGTGGTCTTTCGGCAATCATTTCAGGGCCGCAGGCATACGTGCCGGCAAAAGCTCGGACAAGCGCGGCACCGGAATGGCCCGCGCCTGCGAGATCAAACCAGCCGGCTCTGCTCCACGGCCGCGGCGATGAAGGACGCAAAGAGCGGATGCGGCTCGAACGGACGCGATTTCAGCTCCGGATGGTACTGCACGCCGATAAACCAGGGATGCTCGGCGAGCTCCACCGTTTCCGGCAACAGCCCGTCGGGTGACATGCCGGCGAAGGTGAGCCCCGCCTCTTCCAGCCGCTTTCGGTATTCGATGTTCACCTCGTAGCGGTGGCGATGGCGCTCGGAGATGTTTTTGCGACCATAGATCGACGCGATGCGGCTCCCCTCCGACAGAGAGGCCGGATAGGCGCCAAGTCGCATCGTACCGCCGAGATCGCCCTGCTCTGCCCGCTTCTCCAGCTGATTGCCCTTCAGCCATTCCGTCATCAGCCCGACGACCGGCTCGTCGGTAGCTCCGAACTCCGACGAATTGGCGTTCTCGAGGCCAGCCATATTCCTGGCAGCTTCGATCACCGCCATCTGCATGCCGAAGCAGATGCCGAAATAAGGCACCTTGCGCGTGCGTGCGAAGGTCGCCGCAGCAATCTTGCCCTCCGCGCCGCGCTCACCGAACCCGCCGGGCACGAGAATGCCGTTGACGCGCTCGAGCCAGGGGGCGGGATCTTCCTTCTCGAAGATCTCGCTCTCGATCCATTCGAGATTGACCTTCACCTTGTTGGCGATGCCGCCGTGGAACAACGCCTCGCTCAGCGATTTGTAGGCGTCCTTCAAGCCGGTGTATTTGCCGACGATGGCGATGGTCACCTCACCTTCCGGATTGTGGATGGTGTCGGAGATGTCCTGCCAGCGCGTGATCTCCATGCCGCGGGCATAGTCGATGCCGAAGGCGGCCAGCACCTCGGCGTCCAGCCCTTCGCGATGGTAGACGAGCGGCACATCGTAAATCGAGCCGACGTCTTCCGCCGTGATCACCGCGCTTTCACGCACATTGCAGAAAAGCGCGAGCTTGCGTCGCTCCGCCGCCGGGATCGGGCGGTCGCAGCGCACCAGAAGGATATCGGGCTGAATGCCGATCGAACGCAGCTCCTTGACGGAATGCTGCGTCGGCTTCGTCTTCAATTCGCCGGCCGCCGGAATGAACGGCATCAGCGTCAAATGGATGAAGATCGCCTGACCACGCGGCAGCTCGTTGCCGAGCTGACGGATCGCCTCGAAGAACGGCAGGCCTTCGATATCGCCGACGGTTCCGCCGATCTCGCACAGAACGAAATCGTAATCTTCGTTGCCGTCGAGGACGAATTCCTTGATGGCATCCGTCACGTGCGGGATCACCTGAACGGTGGCGCCGAGATAGTCGCCGCGACGCTCCTTGGCGATGATTTCCTGATAAATCCGCCCGGTCGTGATGTTGTCCTGCTGATTGGCCGAGCGACCGGTGAAACGCTCGTAATGGCCAAGATCGAGATCGGTCTCAGCGCCGTCGTCGGTCACGAAGACCTCGCCGTGCTGATAGGGGCTCATCGTACCCGGATCCACATTCAGATACGGGTCGAGTTTGCGGAGGCGGACCTTATAGCCACGGGCCTGCAGCAGCGCGCCGAGCGCTGCGGATGCAAGACCTTTGCCGAGGGAAGAGACCACGCCGCCGGTGATGAAGATGTACCGCGCCATGGGCCTCAACGCTTACCTAAGCTGGAACGATTCGTGGAGTCGAAAATGAAACAGCCGTGCAGAAGGGCACGGCTGTGACGCAAAGGCACCACCGCCGCGGTGAACGCGGCAGGTGCCCAGGAAACAAACGACATTACTGGGCCGAGCCTCCGAGCGGCTGATCCGGATTCTCCGAACCAGCCGAATTGCCGGAGCCCGACTGGGCGTCTTCGCTCGCCGGAGTTTCCGCATTGGACGGCGCAGCCTCGTCCGAAGGCGATGCCTCGCTTGCCGGGCTACCCGTGTTGTCACCTGCCGACGATGCGTCGGACGAAGCATCCGAAGGCGCAGGAGATGTCTGTTCGGGAGCAGTCTGCTCGGGCGCCGTATCGGCAGGAGCCTCAGAGGGCGTTTCAGCCGGAGGCGTCTGCGGGCCGGACGTCGAAGGCGACGTTGGCTCCATCGGCTGCGGAGAGTTCGACAAGCTCTTCAGAGCGTCGAGGACGCCCGGTCCGTCCTGCGCTCCGCTCGGCGCGCTCGGCGGCGTCACGGGCTGATCGCCGGACGTGTCTGCAGGCGCCGCGGGCGCATTCGGCTCGGTGGTCGTCGCAGGCGCGACAGGTCGGTTCTGCAAGCGTTCGAAGATGTCGCTCGGCCCGCTATCGAGCCTCGCCAGGACCGTCAGCCCAATCGAAGTCGCGAAGAACGCCGCAGCCAGAATTGCCGTCGAGCGCGTCAGAAGATTGCCGGCGCTGCGGCCGCTCATCATGCCGCCGCCCCCGCCGATGCCGAGCGCACCGCCTTCCGAGCGCTGCAGGAGTACAAGGGCGATCATGGCCAAAACCACCATCAGGTGGATGACGATCACAACAGTAGTCATCAGATCAATTGCCGTTTTTGGAATTTGGTCGGCCTTCTACACGAGGCCGGTGTCGACTTAAAGGCGGTTAGGCCGCTTCTGCTGCCGCAGCCGCTTCAGCGATCGCCAGGAAGCTCTCAGCCTTGAGGCTCGCGCCGCCGACAAGACCGCCATCGACGTCGGCGATGGACATGATCGCCTTGGCGTTGTCCGGCTTCATCGAGCCGCCGTAAAGGATCGGGACGCGGTGACCCGCTTCGCCGTAGCGCTTCACAAGATGCGCGCGAATCTGGCCGTGCATGGCACCGATATCGGCCTCGGTCGGTACACGGCCGGTGCCGATCGCCCAGACCGGCTCATAGGCGACGATCAGGTCTTCGTTCTCCTGGGTGGGAAGAGCATCTGGCAGGGAGGCGGCGAGCTGTTCTTCCACCACGGCTTCGGCACGGCCCGCATCCCGCTCCGCTTCGACTTCGCCGACGCAGACGATCGGCGTCAGGGCAGCGCGCCATGCAGCATCGACCTTCGCGCGCACCTGTTCACTGGTCTCGCCATGATCCGTGCGGCGTTCCGAATGTCCGAGAATCACTGCGCGCGCACCCGCGTCATGCAGCATTTCGGCGGCGATATCCCCGGTATGCGCGCCTGAGGCTTTCGCATGGCAGTCCTGGCCCCCGAATTCCAGAGCCGTGCCAGCGCAATGCATGGCCATGCGTGCAATCAAAGTCGCGGGCGGGCAGACCATGGAAACGACTTTGCCGGTCCAGCCGCCGATGCCGTCTCCGATCGAACGGGCCTCATGAAGGCTCTCCGAAAGGCCGTTCATTTTCCAATTGCCGATCACCCATTTCATGATGCGTCGTCCCTGTGGGTTGAAGTGGCGGCGGCGCTGTGCTTGGCAGGGCACCGACCGATGCCTATGATGCGCGGGCCGGGCGCTCTTGCCCGGCGTTTTTGTTGGGCCGAGGGTGTTCCATGCTCGATCGAATGCGTCAAGCGACAAGCGGCTGGATGGCCAAGCTGCTCCTGGGGCTGCTGGTAGTCAGCTTTGGTATCTGGGGCGTGGCGAACCAGTTCAGCGGCTATGGCCGGGGCACGCTTGCCTCGGTCGGTGACGAAGAGGTGACGGCGGTCCAGTTCGACCGCGCGCTGCGCCAGCGCATGCAGCAATTCTCGCAGCAGATGAACCAAGTGATGACGATGGAGCAGGCCCGCAACATCGGCCTGCCTCAACAGGTTCTCTCGCAACTCGTCTCAGAAGCCGCCCTCGACGACCAGGCCTCACAATACAATCTCGGTGTCTCCGACGATAAGCTCGCTCAGGAGATAGCCTCCGATCCGACCTTCCAAGGGGTTGGTGGCCGCTTCGACCGGCAGCGCTTCCGGACCCTCCTCGCCAATGCGGGACTACGCGAAGAAGACTATATCGCCGATATGCGCGAGCGCATGGTGCGCCGGCAGATCGCCTCCGCCATAGCCGGTGACGTCAGCGCGCCGAAGCCGATGCTCGATGCCTTCTACCGCTATCAGAACGAGGCGCGGACGATCTCGTACGTGACCGTCGATACGAGCGCGATCGAAGCGGTGGGCGAGCCGGACGATGCAACCCTTCAGGCCTTCTTTGAGGACAATCAGTCGCAATTTCGGGCGCCGGAATACCGCTCCCTCGGCATCATCGCGCTCGAGCCTTCCGCCATCGCCGATCCTGCCTCCATTTCCGAGGAAGATGTCAGGAAAGAATACGACAGCCAGTCTCAACGCTTTTCGACGCCCGAGCGGCGGCGCGTTCTCCAGCTGCGGCTCAACGATCCTGAAGATGCCAAGAAGGCTGCCGACGAAATCTCCTCCGGCAAGACGCTTGAAGAGGTTGCAAGCGAGAGAAATCTGACAGCCGTTGACCTCGGCCTGAAATCAAAGGCCGAAATCGTCGACCAGAGCGTCGCCGACGCCGCCTTTACCGCCGAGGAAGGGGCAACGGTTCCGGTCCTGGACGCCCGCCTCGGACCGGCAATCATCAAGGTCGTGAATGTCGAAGCAGGCTCCACCCAACCGTTCTCTGCGGTCGAGCCGGAACTGCGAAAAGAGATGGCCGATCGCCAGAGCTCCAACGAGGTTCTTTCACTCTACGATCAGATCGAGGACGAACGCGCCGGTGGCGCAACGCTCCAGGAAGTCGCCCAGAAGCTCGACCTTCCCTACCAGAAGATCGACGCGGTCGCTGCGGACGGGACCGGGCCGGACGGAAACGAAGTCTCCGTGCCGGGCGGCCGGGATCTGATCGCCGACGCCTTTCAAAGCGATGTCGGGCTCGAGAACGATCCGATCCACGTCGGCACGAACACGTTCTATTTCTACGACGTGACCGAAACCACACCGGCTCGCGACCGCACCCTAGATGAGGTCAAGCCGGAGGTCGTCGCCGCATGGCAGGCCGATCAACGCGCCACCCGTATCCGCGACCGCGCCAATGCCCTGTTCGACCGTCTCAAGAGCGGGACACCGCTATCCGAGATCGCCTCCGAAATCGGCAATGACGTCGAAACGGCGGAAGGTGTGACGCGCACGGCCTCGCAGCAGCCCGACAGCCCCCTCAGCCCGAATGCCGTCGCGCAAGCCTTTGCCGGACCGCAGAATCACGTGGCCAACGCGGAAGGAAAAGATCCGCAGAACCGGATCCTCCTGCACGTCGACAGCGTCACCGTGCCCGCGTATTTCGAGGAAGCGGCAGGAGCCACGCAATTGCGGGACAGCCTCGGGGAAGCCATCGCCGGCGACCTCTTGCAGGCCTACAATGCCCATCTGATCAACGAGCGATCGATCTCCGTCAATCAGGCGATCTACGGGCAGATCGTTGGAGAAAGCCAGCAATAACATGCAAGTCGAGCCACCCTTCGGCGCCTTCGAGCAGCTTTACAGCGAGGGCAAAGCGCAACTGCTTTACACCCGCCTCGTTGCCGATCTCGAAACACCCGTCTCCGCCTTTCTGAAGCTCGCCGCCGGGCGCGCCAATTCCTTCCTCCTGGAATCGGTCGAAGGCGGTGCCGTGCGGGGGCGCTATTCGATGATCGGGCTTCAGCCTGATCTCATATTCAGGACGGAGGGAAGCCAGGCCGCAATCGCACACGCGCCCGATCTTGACGATTTTACCCCGCTCGACGAACCGCCGCTGCAGGCTCTGCGCACCCTCCTTGCCGAAAGCCGGGTCGATGTGCCGGAGGGTCTGCCTTCGATGGGCGCCGGCGTCTTCGGCTATCTGGGGTACGACATGGTGCGTCAGATGGAGCGTTTGCCAAACGTCCCGCCGGACAGCCTCAACCTGCCCGATGCCGTCTTGATGCGTCCGCAGGCCGTTGTCGTCTTCGATGCGGTCAAGGATGAGCTCACCGTCGTCACGCCCGTCAGGCCGACACCCGGCGTCCCGGCGCGGGCGGCGTATGAAACGGCCGTCAATCTCCTCACGGAAATCGTCGACGCGCTCGATCGACCGCTGGAGCGCGGCGTCGAAACGGCCGACGTGCCGCTCGCTTCGGACACCACCTCCAACACCACTCCGGAAGCCTACAAAGAGAAGGTTCGCCGCGCGAAGGAATATATCGCCGCCGGAGACATCTTTCAGGTGGTGCTGTCGCAGCGTTTCGAAACGCCCTTTCCGCTTCCCGCCTTCTCACTCTACCGCGCTCTGCGGCGGGTCAATCCGGCACCGTTTCTGTATTTTCTCGATTTCGGCGGCTTCTCCATCGTCGGCTCGAGCCCGGAGATCCTGGTGCGGGCGCGCGCCGGCAAGGTCACCATCCGGCCGATCGCAGGCACGCGGCCGCGCGGCGCCACTGCGGCGGAGGATAAGCGCCTCGGCGAAGAGCTTCTGGCAGACCCGAAAGAACTCGCGGAGCATCTCATGCTCCTCGATCTCGGGCGCAACGATGTGGGGCGGGTCGCCGAGATCGGTTCGGTGCACGTGACCGACAGATTTTTCCTCGAGCATTACAGCCAGGTGATGCACATCGTCTCCAACGTGGAAGGCGATCTGCGCAAGGATTGCGACGCGATCGATGCCCTCGCGGGCGGGTTTCCGGCCGGCACCGTTTCGGGAGCACCAAAGATTCGGGCGATGCAGATCATCGACGAGCTGGAGGAATCGAAGCGCGGTCCTTACGCCGGCTGCGTCGGCTATTTCACGGCCGACGGTGACATGGATACCTGCATCGTCTTGAGAACCGCGGTCGTCAAAGACGACACCATCTATGTTCAGGCAGGGGCCGGGATCGTCGCCGATTCCGATCCGGATTCAGAACAGGCGGAATGCGTCAACAAGGCAAAGGCGCTGTTTCGGGCGGCAGAAGAGGCGCGCCGCTTCGCCAACCAGGCCGGCCGCGGACAATAGCGCCTCTCCGGCATCTGAGCGGCCACTTGCATCCGTGCGGCGCGGCGTTTCTTGACCGCCGCGCCCTCCCCGCCTAATCCGTGCAGATGACAGACAAACGCGAGCCGCCCATGCTCATCGTCATCGACAATTACGATTCTTTCACCTGGAATCTCGTGCATTACCTTGGCGAACTCGGCGCCGAGACAAAGGTTCTGCGCAATGACGAATGGTCCACGGAAGATGTGCTCGCGGCAAAGCCCGAAGGCATCATTCTGTCTCCCGGCCCGTGCACCCCGAACGAAGCCGGCATTTCGCTGGACTTGATCAAGAAGGCGAACGGCCACATGCCGATCTTCGGCGTGTGCCTCGGCCATCAGGCGATTGGTCAGGCCTATGGCGGCGAAGTGGTGCGCGCACCGTCTCTCATGCATGGCAAGCTGTCCCTCATCGAACATGAGGGCGCGGGCGTCTTTCACGGCATCAACGGACCGTTCCAGGCGACCCGCTATCACTCTCTCACTATCTTGCCGGAGAGCATGCCGGAGAGCCTCGAGGTGACGGCGCATACAGCCGATGGCGTGATCATGGGCGTGCAGCACCGGTCTCATCCGGTCTACGGGGTGCAGTTTCACCCCGAGAGCATCGCCTCCGAACACGGTCATCGCATCCTGGACAATTTCCTGAAGCTCGCCGCAAGCTTCCGTCAGACGACGGGCGCGGCAGACGCCAGCCCCAAGGTGCTCTCATGAGCGATCTCAAGCCACTGATTGCCAAGCTGGCCAATCGTGAAAGCCTGAGCGAAGCCGAAGCGCAGCAGGCCTTCGACGTGATGATGTCGGGCGAAGCGACGCCGACACAGATCGGTGCCGTCTTGATGGGCCTCAGAGTGCGCGGTGAAACGATCGAGGAGATCGCCGGCGCCGTCACATCGATGCGCTCTCGCATGACGCCGGTCGAGGCTCCCGAAGGCGCCATCGATATCGTCGGCACGGGCGGCGATGCCTCCGGCACGTACAACATCTCGACAGGTGCAGCGCTCGTCGTTGCAGGTGTCGGCGTTCCTGTCGCCAAGCACGGCAACCGCGCCCTTTCCTCACGCTCGGGCGCCGCCGACTGCCTAACGGCACTCGGCGTCAATGTCGATCTCAAGCCCGAAGGGATCGCACGCTGTATCCGCGAGGCCGGCATCGGCTTCATGTTCGCGCCAAACCATCATGCCGCCATGCGCCACGTCGGTCCTTCTCGTGTCGAAATCGGCACGCGAACGATCTTCAACATCCTCGGACCCCTTGCAAATCCGGCCAAGGTGAAGCGCTACATGCTCGGGGTTTACTCCAAGGAATGGGTCGAACCCATTGCCAACGCGCTAAAAAATCTCGGCGCGGAAACGGCATGGGTGGTGCACGGCACCTATGGCGATGCCGGCGGCATCGACGAGGTGTCGACCACCGGACGCACCTATGTCGCGGAGCTCAAGGAAGGGCATGTTCGCACCTTCGAGGTCCATCCGCAGGATTTCGATGTCAAAGAAGCGCTGCCGGAGGATCTGAAAGGCGGCACGGCAGAGGAAAACGCGGCCGCCCTGCGCGATCTTCTCGACGGTGAGCTCGGTCCTTACCGCGATGTGGTCGTCGCCAATGCGGCGGCCGCTTTGATCGTCGCTGGCAAGTCCGAGCTCGTCGAGGAAGCCGCCGACATGGCCGAGGAATCGATCGATTCCGGCAAGGCAAAAGCTGCGCTCGAAGCGCTCCTGCGTGTCTCCAACGAAGCGGCGCCAGCCTCGTGAACGACATCCTCAAGAAAATCGAAGCCTACAAGCGGCAAGAGATCGAAGCCGCGGAGGCTGCCATCCCGCTTCAGGAGCTCAAAGCCCGCTTCGCCGATCAGGAAGCGCCACGCGGTTTTCTGGCCGCTCTGCGTCGCAAGGCAGAGGCGGACCAGCCCGGCCTTATCGCCGAGATAAAAAAAGCGAGTCCCTCGAAGGGATTGATCAGGCCGGATTTCAATCCGCCTGAACTTGCACAAGCCTATCAGGACGGCGGCGCCGCCTGTCTTTCCGTTCTGACCGATGCCCCGTCCTTCCAGGGGGCGCCAGAATTCCTGACCTCGGCACGCGCGGCCGTCTCCCTGCCGGCGTTGCGCAAGGACTTCATGTTCACGCCCTATCAGGTGGCTGAGGCACGCGCCTGGGGGGCCGACTGCATCTTGATCATCATGGCTGCGGTCTCCGACGATGAAGCAAAAGCCCTCGAAGACAGTGTCTTCGAATACGGCATGGATGTGCTTATCGAAGTCCATAACGAGCCGGAGCTCGAGCGCGCGCTCACCCTGGCTTCGCCAATGATCGGGATCAACAACCGGGATCTGCGCAGTTTTCACACCGACCTGGCGACCTCCGAACGGCTTGCGAAACTGATTCCGGAAGATCGGCTAATCGTCGGAGAAAGCGGTATTTTTTCGCCTGCGGATATCGCTCGCCTGAAAGCCTGCCGCATCCACGCCTTCCTCGTCGGCGAAAGCTTGATGCGCTCCGACGACGTGGCCGAGGCAACCCGCCGGCTCCTCGCCTCGCCGGCTTCGCAGGCCGCCGAATGAAAGATCACCTCACCCATCTTTCCGACGATGGGCGCGCGGAAATGGTCGATGTCGGAGACAAGGCGGTGACGACGCGCATCGCCGTCGCGAGCGGAAGCGTTCGCATGGCGCCGGAGACATTGCGCCTCATTCGCGAGGGCGACATGAAGAAGGGCGACGTCATCGCGACGGCGCGTATTGCCGGCGTGATGGCGGCCAAGCGCACTTCCGATCTCATCCCGCTCTGTCACCCTCTGGCTTTGTCGAAGATCGCCGTCGATATTCTGCCCGAGGAGGAGCTTCCCGGGCTTCTGGTGCGTGCGATGGCACGCGTGGATGCCAGGACGGGGGTTGAAATGGAAGCGCTCACAGCGGTTTCCGTCGCCTGTCTCACCATCTACGACATGGCGAAGGCCGTCGATCGAGCCATGACGATTGGCGACATTCGCCTGGAGGAGAAGAGCGGCGGCGCTTCCGGCGATTGGCGTTCCGACCGATGAGCCTGATTTCCGTCGCGGATGCCGTTGCCCGCATGCTCAAAGGCGTCACGCGTCTCGGGGAAGAGAGTGTCCCCCTGACGGAAGCACGCGGCCGGGTGCTTGCGCGCGATCTTGCAGCGAGACGTAACCAACCGCCGTTCCGTGCGTCTGCGATGGATGGCTATGCCGTACGCGCTGAGGATACGCCCTCAGGCGCATGGCTGCGCCAGATCGGCGAAGCACGCGCGGGCTCCCATTTTGCCGGAACTCTCGGCATGGGGGAGACGGTTCGCATCTTCACCGGAGCGCCTGTCCCCGACGGGGCCGATGCCATCCTCATTCAGGAAAACGCCGGCGCCGACGGCGACCGCATCGAGGTTCTGGAGCCGGTGGCGGCAGGCCGGCACATACGCGCCGCGGCCTTCGACTTCCGGGAGGGCGAGACGCTTCTTCATGCCGGACGCCGGATCGGAACCCGCGAAACGGCGCTTGCCGCAGCGATGAACCATGCAATCGTTCCGGTACGCCAGAGGCCAATCGTGGCCATCCTTTCGACCGGCGATGAACTCGTCGAACCCGGAGAAGAGCCGGGCCCAGATCAGATCGTCTCTTCGAACGGCGTGGCGATTGCCTCGATGGTTTCCGCCTGTGGCGGTCTCGCACGGGATCTTGGTGTCGCCGTCGACGACAAACAGGCGATTGCCGATGCTGCAGCAGGCGCGGCGGACGCCGATATCCTTGTGGTGATCGGCGGCGCCTCGGTCGGTGACCACGATCTCGTCCAACCGGCGCTCTCCGAACAAGGTCTCAAGGTCGATTTCTGGCGCGTCGCCATGCGGCCGGGCAAACCGGTCATGTTTGGTACGCTCGGGCGCACCCGGGTGCTCGGCCTGCCCGGAAACCCCGTCTCCGCCCTCATTTGCGCACTCGTCTTTCTGAAGCCTCTTATCGGGGCGATGCAGGGCGCCGAAGGCGGCGAGCCAACGCGCCTGTTGCCGCTCGCAGCAGCGTTGCCTGAGGTCGGCAACCGCCAGCAATATCTACGGGCGCGCTTCGTTGAGTGGCAGGGGCGGACAGCCGTCACGGTCGCTGACGAGCAGGATTCGTCTCTTCTTGCGACGCTTGCCCGTTCGGACGCCCTCATCATTCGCCCTCCCTTTGCTCCGGCGGCCCGGGCGGGCGATGTGGTTGCCGTCATCGATCTCGCGCAAGCCCTCTCGTAACCTCCCGCAGGGCCCCCAAGACTTGTGGAACACGCCATGAACAGGTAGTGTGCGTTCGTGATTTGTACACGAGACGCGACTCGCATCGCGAGGGGACGGCAATGCTGACAAAGAAGCAGCTCGAGCTTCTGCTCTTCATCAACGAAAGACTGAAGGAATCGGGCGTCCCGCCCTCGTTCGACGAGATGAAGGACGCGCTCGATCTGAAGTCGAAATCCGGAATTCATCGCCTCATCACCGCCCTGGAAGAGCGTGGCTTCATCAAGCGGCTGCCGAATCGGGCACGCGCGCTTGAAGTTCTGCGCCTCCCCGATGCGGTCAATCCGAGTTTCGGGCGACCGCAGCAGCGTGGCTTCACGCCGAGCGTGATCGAAGGCCGGCTCGGCAAGGCGCCCCAACCCGCTGAAGAAGAAGCCATCGAAGAGAGTGAGCGAGGCGCGAGCGTCCCGGTCATGGGGCGGATTGCGGCCGGCGTTCCGATCTCCGCCATTCAGAATCAGAGCCATTCCATCGTCGTGCCGCCGGACCTCCTTTCGAAGGGCGAGCATTTCGCGCTCGAGGTGCGCGGCGATTCCATGATCGAGGCCGGCATTCTCGACGGGGACACCGTAGTCATCCGTCGTCAGGACAGTGCCGACAGCGGAGATGTGGTGGTGGCGCTGATCGACGACGAAGAGGCGACCTTGAAGCGGCTGCGCCGCAAAGGCGCATCGATCGCGCTTGAGGCTGCCAACCCCGCCTACGAGACCCGCATCTTCGGTCCGGACAGGGTCCGCATCCAGGGTCGCCTCGTAGGGCTTTTGCGCCGCTACTGAGCGCTTCTCAGCCTTTCTGGCCTCGACGTCATCTGAGGGCCGGCGACCCCTGCCACGGTCGCCGGATGGATGGGCGCGATGTGCGAAGGTCAAGGTGCGGAGCCACACCGTCCGGGGGGTTGATTTCCATAAAGAGAGCGTGCGCTCCATGGGTGGCGAGCGCGGTGCGGTCGATGACGATGCGTGCCGCGCAATCTCTTGGCGCGCGCAGCTGCGTGACGATAATCTCGACGCGACGACAATCTTCCGAAAAGGCCACCGGATCGGTGACGCGCGAGAGGGTCAGTCCTTCGGGCATCTTCAGAACGCAGGCTTCGGCGTCGCAACGAAAGCCTGAAGTTCCCGCGGCTTCCGCCTCCGGCTCGCCCTCCCGCCAGACATCGTCAAGGAAGGAGCCTTGCCGTGCACCGACGATTTGGAGGTGTCCGGCGACGTCACGGGCAGCAACCGCCCTCCCCGCCTCATCCACCAGAAGGTCGGGCCTGGCGCCGAGAAGCCATGCAAGCAGCGCCCCCAGCAAGAGTGGTGCGACGCCGTAGAGGCGCAGCTGCGAGCGCCAGAGGCTGAGCCACAGAAGCCCGCCGCACATCAGAATGAGCGCGATCGCGGGAAACGGCGGGACGATAACGGTGGCGCCCGACAATGACGCTACGAAATGCGCCGAAGCGAGGACGAGATCGATGCCCCAGGCCATGACGGTCAACGGCACGGTTTCCAGACCGAACGGCATCGCAATCAGGCTGATGAGCCCCGCCGGCATCACGATGAGCGAGACGAGCGGCATCGCAATGAGATTGCCGAGGAGCGAGTAGGACGCGAGCCGTCCGAAATGGAAAGCCGCGAACGGCGATGTGGCGAGACCGGCGACGAGCGTGGTCAAGCCGACGGCACCGATCGCCACGGCAGGCCTGCGGAGAAGCCGCCAGAGCCCGCGGGCAGGTTCAGCAAGATCCTGGCGCGGACGGTCGCGCCAGGCTTCCCAGGCTGCCACCAAGGCGGCGACGGCCAGAAAGGACATCTGGAACCCCGGTTCGAGCACACTCTCGGGCTGGAGCGCGACGACCACGAAAGCTGCAATCGCGAGGTTGCGTAGCGAGAGAGCGGGACGATCCAGAAAAACGGCCGTAAGCATGACCGCAAGCATCACGAAGGCGCGGATCGTCGCCACGTTTCCGCCGGAGATCGACAAATAGAAGGCGCCGACTGCGAGCGCGACGGCCGCTGCAATTTTTCGGATCGGGAGAACGAGCGCCACATGTTCCGACAACGCCAGCACCGCACGCACGAGCCAGAAGGCCGTGCCGGCGATCAGCATCATATGCAGGCCCGAAATTGCTAGAATATGCGCAAGCCCCGCGATCCGCAGAGCGTCGACGTCCGCATCCGCGATCTGGCCACGATCGCCGACGAGAAGTGCTGCCGCGATTGCGGCGGGCGGGCCTGCCACCGCGTCGGTGATCCGCTCTGCGATCGCTCGGCGGATGGCCGCAATCGCCAGGAACACATGGACGCCGCTCGGTGGTTCGACGACCGTCAGAATGCCGAAGACAAAACCCGACGCGCCGATCCCATCGAAAAACGCCGCCCGAGCAGGATCGTAGCCCCCAGGGATCGCCGGGCCCGGCAGCGGTGCCAGCCGCGCCGCCCCCTTCACCCTTGCGCCAATCGGCGGCAGATCGGTGCGCAAGGTGAGCCGGACCCTGTGCGGCGTCTCTTCGGCCGAAAGACGCTCAATGCGCACATGGTCGAGGACGACCCGCGGCGTTCGTTCAGCGCGGGTTTCGACAGCCACCACCCGGCCGGTCACTTCAGTGCTCAGCGGATGTTGGAGCACCGGCGCGCGAAGGCTTTCAACGCGAAGCTTGCCTGCGGACATCCCGGCCAGAAAACAGGCGAGGAACACCAACGGATAGGCGCCACCACCGCGCCACCACGCGAGGCATGCGGCACCCGCCGTAGTCAAGGTTGCGGGCAGAAGCGCGGAAAGCAAAGGCTCGCGCGGCAAAATGAAATAGGTGGCCGCGCCACAAGAAAAGCCGACTGCCAGAAAGAGAAAGCCGCGCCGCTCCTCGAAATCGCGAGCAGCTTGCGCTCTGAGATGCGCGGTGTGAGACGCCACGCCGTAGCGGAAGCGCCTGAGCCGGCCAGGCGGCACGAAGCGTTCGATACGGCGATCGTCCTGCGAAGGCCGCACCCCATCCGCCGCGCTTGACTGTCCGCCGCTCGGTTCCATGCTTGCAAGCACCCGGCGCTGTGGCTAGACCGAGGCCATCTTACACGCGGGCCGGGCATCCACCAATCGCCCCGCCCTTTTGCCAGCCAAAACCACCATGTCATCTCATCCGATTACCCGCTTTGCTCCCTCGCCAACCGGCTTTTTGCACATTGGCGGCGCACGCACGGCGCTCTTCAACTGGCTCTATGCGCGGGGCCGCGGCGGTAAAATGCTGCTCAGGATCGAGGACACCGATCGCCAGCGCTCGACCGATGCTGCCATTGCGGCCATCCTGGACGGGCTCTCTTGGCTCGGCCTCGATTGGGACGGTGAACCGATCTCACAATTCGCCCGCATGGACCGCCATGCCGAGGTGGCCTGGCAGCTCGTTGAGAGCGGCCACGCCTATCGCTGCTATGCCTCCCAGGAAGAGCTGGCGGAGATGCGCGAGACGGCACGCGCCGAGGGTCGCCCGCCCCGTTATGACGGGCGCTGGCGCGACCGCGATCCGTCCGAAGCGCCGGAAGGCATCAAGCCGGTCATCCGCATCAAGGCTCCGCAGGACGGAGAAACGGTCATCGAAGATCACGTTCAGGGCCGCGTCACGTTCCCGAACCGCGACCTCGACGATTTCATCATCCTGCGCTCGGACGGAACGCCCACCTACATGCTGGCCGTCGTCGTCGACGATCACGATATGGGTGTCACGCACGTCATTCGCGGCGACGACCATCTCACCAATGCCGCCAGACAGGGCATCATCTACGAAGCGCTCGGATGGCAGGTGCCGCAATGGGCGCATATCCCGCTCATTCACGGTCCGGACGGCGCCAAACTCTCCAAACGTCATGGGGCGCTCGGCGTCGAAGCGTATCGGGCGATGGGCTACCTGCCCGAGGCGCTCCGCAACTATCTCGCACGCCTCGGCTGGGGCCATGGCGACGAGGAGATCTTCTCCTCCGAGCAGGCGACGGAATGGTTCGATCTCGACGCGATCGGCAAGGGCGCGGCGCGCTTCGACTTCGTCAAACTGCAAAATCTGAACGGCCATTATATCCGCCAGGCGGACGACGAGCGGCTCGTTGCCGACATGCTCAAGATCCTCCCCGAGATGGAGACGCCGCCGGCATTTCCCGCAGAGTTGAGTGCGGCGCAGCGTTCGCAGCTCATGCAACTCATGCCGGGTCTCAAAGAGCGTGCGAAGACGCTGGTCGAACTGGCCAACAACGCGGCCTTCCTGTTTGCGGCGCGGCCATTGACGCTCGACACCAAGGCAGCAGGCCTTCTCGACGACGATGCTCGCCGTCGCCTCGGTCTTCTGCGCGATGCCCTCAGCCATTGCGCATGGGAAACCGACCCCCTCGAAGAAGCGGTGCGTAATCTCGCAGAATCTGAGGGCGTCAAGCTCGGCAAGCTCGCACAGCCGCTGCGCGCTGCACTGACAGGTTCGACGTCCTCGCCAGGGATCTTCGACGTGATGCTCGCCCTTGGACGCGACGAGACGCTCGCCCGCATCGGCGATCAGGCGAGCGCTGCGTAAGCTTCATGGTGGGGCGCTGCCACCTCAGGCAACGCCCTGCCCTTCACGTAAGCTCAGCGCCTGCTCTCATCTTGCGGTGCAGCGCAAAAGCCGATAGCACTCGGACAGCTAAACATCCACGACGCGGACTCTTCCGGGGGGAGGCGCAGCCCAAGTTGCGCATGCTGGAGTCTTGTGTCGATCCACAAAGGGGTGAAGTGTATGAGCGACTCCAAGGCGACCTTGAGCATCGGTAACGAGAACTGGGACTTCCCGGTTCGCGAGGGAGTAATCGGGCCATCGGTCGTCGACATCTCATCGTTGTATCGAGAAACAGGGCGGTTCACCTACGATCCTGGTTTTACCTCAACGGCCGCCTGCGAATCTGAAATCACCTACATCGACGGTGACGAAGGTACCCTTCTTTACCGCGGCTACCCGATCGAGCAGCTTGCCGAGCACGGCGATTTTCTCGAAACCTGCTACCTGCTTCTCTACGGTGAATTGCCGACGAAGGAGCAGAAAGCAGACTTCGACTACCGCGTCACGCACCACACGATGGTGCACGAGCAGATGTCCCGCTCTTTCCAGGGCTTCCGGCGCGACGCGCATCCGATGGCGATCATGGTGGCCATGGTCGGTGCCATGTCGGCCTTCTATCACGACTCCACCGATATCGCCGATCCGTATCAGCGCATGGTCGCATCGCTGCGAATGATCGCCAAGGTGCCGACCATCGCGGCGATGGCCTACAAATATCATATCGGCCAGCCGTTCGTTTATCCGAAGAATGACCTCGATTACGCGTCGAACTTCCTCCGGATGTGCTTCGCGGTTCCCTGCCAGGAATACGAGGTCGACCCGATCCTGTCGCGCGCCATGGACCGGATCTTCATCCTCCACGCCGATCACGAGCAGAACGCGTCCACCTCGACGGTACGCCTTGCCGGCTCCTCGGGCGCCAATCCGTTCGCCTGCATCGCTGCGGGCATTGCCTGCCTTTGGGGCCCGGCGCATGGCGGCGCCAATGAGGCCGCCCTCAACATGCTGCAGGAGATCGGCACGCCGGAGCGGATTCCGGAGTTCGTGGGTCGTGCGAAGGACAAGAACGACCCGTTCCGGCTCATGGGTTTCGGGCACCGGGTTTACAAAAACTACGACCCGCGCGCGCGCATCATGCAGCGCACCTGCCACGAGGTTCTCGAAGAAATCGGCGTCAAGGACGATCCGCTTCTGAATGTGGCCATGGAGCTCGAACGCGTCGCGCTGACCGACGAGTATTTCCTGGAAAAGAAGCTTTACCCGAACATCGACTTCTATTCGGGCATTACGCTGAAGGCCCTCGGCTTCCCGACGACGATGTTCACGGTTCTCTTTGCCGTCGCTCGCACCGTCGGCTGGATTGCCCAGTGGAAGGAAATGATCGAGGATCCGAGCCAGCGCATCGGCCGTCCGCGTCAGCTCTACACGGGCTCGCCCAAGCGCGATTACGTCAATCTGTCCGATCGGAAAGCCTGAGGCCTCCTCGCCTCACTGCGAAATGCTGGAAAGGCGGCCACTGGCCGCCTTTCCTTTTTGCGCATAGTCGAGAACGATATCCGCCGCGCGCTCGCTCGGCGTCTGGCCATCCGGCGTTTCCATCAGCGCATCGAGGCGCGCGAAACCGGACATCTGCGCCTTACGTGCCGGCCCCTCTTCCAACAGCGCAAGAATCTCTCGGGCGAGCACCTCGGGAGAGCCGGCGTCGTCCAGGAACTCAGGCACCGTATTGTCGCCGAGCACGAGATTGGCGAGCACGATCGAATGCACGTTCAAAAGCCATTTGAGGCTGCGCGCCAGCCATTCCACACGGTAGGCGACAACCATCGGCACTTTGGCGAGCGCAAGCTCGAGCGTCACGGTTCCAGAGGCCGCGAGCGCGGCGCTCGCCTGTCGGAAGGCCGCGAGCTTTGCCTCTTCGCCGACGACCAGATCCACCTTCACAGGCCAATCCGCCACGCGCCTTTCGATCTCCGGCCGCAAATGGGTGACCGCCGGTAACACGAAACGCACGTCGGGCTTTGACTGCGCGATCAGGCGCGCCGTTTCACCGAACGGCTCCATCAGCCGCTTCACTTCGCTGAGACGGCTGCCCGGCAGAATGAGAACGTGCGGTTCGGCATCGAGGCCGGCCCTTTCTCCAGACGCCGGGCGCAGTTTCTCACGGTTTTCGATCAACGGATGGCCGACATAGGTGCAAGGCGGCCCGCCCAGACGTTTGTGGACCTCCGGCTCGAACGGCAGCAGGGCCATCACGTGATCGATGTAACGCGCCATCTTGCGCGCCCGCCCCTGACGCCAGGCCCAGACGGAGGGTGATACGTAATTGACGATCGGAAGATCGGGGAGCTGGCGCGCGACGCGCTTTGCGACGCTTTGCGTAAAACCTGGGCTGTCGATGATGACGAGAACGTCCGGTCGCTCCGCCACGATATGATCGACGGTTTCCCGAACGCGGCCGATGATCCGCGGGAGACGTGCAACGACCGCGGCAAAGCCCATCACGGCCACATCGCCGAGCGGGAACAGGCTCTCGACGCCAGCGTCTGTCATACGCTCACCCGCGACCCCGAAAAACACCGTCTCGGGATGCCGGGAGCGGATCTCTTTCAGCAGAGCGGCGCCGAGATGATCACCCGAAGCTTCACCGACGACGAGGGCGATGCGAAGCGGACGCGCGGTCATGGGCGTCGGCGAATGCCGTAGAGAAAGAGCCTGGCCGCACGAAAGGCCGCGAACGTCTCATCGCGGCCAACGAGCATGGTGCGGCCCGCCTCACACGCGATTCCGTCAAGGCCCGCCTCACGAGCCATTTCCACCGTCTCCGGGCCTATGGTCGGAATATCGAGCCTCGGGTCCTGGCTCGGCTTCATGCATTTCACCAGAATCCCACCATGCCTCGGGATGCGCTTCGTCAGCCGCATTTCCCGCACGCGTGACAAGAGGCCGTTGGTGCCTTCCGCACCTTCGAGCGCCACCACGCGGCGCCCGCATGCGACCGCCGCCTGCCCGATATCGAGATCGCCGATCATGCGCGCGGCCTCTGCAGCCTTGGCAAGCTCATCGGTATCGAGCGCCACCCTTCCCTCGACGAGAAGACCGGGCGGGCAGGCAAGTTCAGGTGCAACTGAAAGGGGATCGAGAAGCTCTACGCCGTACTCCTCGAAGATGCCGGCTGCAGATTTGAGCGCGCTGTCATCGCCGGAGCGAATGGCACTTATGATGCGCGGCATCAGCCGCAAAGCGCCGAAATCTGGACGGATGTCCTTGATCTCCGGCCGCTTCACAGCACCGACCATCACCACCTCTTTGCAATCGTGCTCCTTGAGCAAACGCTCCAGGCGGCCAATCTCACCCCACCGGATGCGGAAAACCGGGAAGCCGGTCGTCTTGCGCTCTTCAGCATCTCCGGCAAGGGCAAAGATCAACGGGTGACGCCCTGCGCGCGCGGCCGCCTGCGCCACCAAGTTGGGAAGTCCCCCGCCGCCGGCCAGGATACCAAGCGGACCGCCCTTGGACATCTCCACCACGTTCAGACCTCGCGGCCTCCGCGCGGCGTGCAGATGGCGCGGCTTCCGCCCTCCTCGATGAACGATACGATCTTCTGGACATTGGCATCGTCGGCGAATTCCTGCGCCACATCACGCAGGCGCTCGTGCAGCGTACCTTCCTGCGCGAACAGGAGCCGGTAGGCCCGCCGCAAGGAATGAATGGCCTCACGCTCGTAACCGCGCCGCTTCAGGCCGACGATATTCAGCCCTCCGAGATTGGCGCGATTGCCGATGGCGGAACCGAAGGGGATCACGTCGTTCTCGACTGCCGACATTCCGCCGACAAAGGCATGTTCGCCGACACGCACGAACTGGTGCAGAGCCGCGCCGCCGCCGATGATGGCGAAATCAGCAATCGAGATATGCCCGCCGAGGAGCACATTGTTCACCAGGATTACGTCATTGCCGATGATGCAATCATGGGCGACATGCGCTCCGACGAGAAGCAGACAGCGATCGCCGATGCGCGTGACGAGCCCGCCACCCTCCGTCCCGGGATTGATCGTCACATGCTCGCGAATAACGCAATGCGCACCGATCTCTAGGCGGCTTTCTTCACCCTGGAATTTCTTGTCCTGCGGCGGCATGCCGACCGACGCAAAGGGAAAGATCGTGGTGCATTCGCCGATCGTCGTCGCACCGTCGACGACGACATGCGAGCGCAGCGCGACACCGGAACGGAGTTCAACCCCGGCCCCGACCACGCAGAACGGACCGACTTCGACGTCTTCGGCGAGCTTCGCGCCGTCGGCGACGATCGCGCTTGGATGGATGGAAGCCACGCGCTACTCGTCGAGGACCATGGCGCTCACCTGCGCCTCGGCCACCTTCTTGCCCGCCACTTCCGCAACGGCCGCGTATTTCCAGATCGTACCGCGGCGCTTCAGCTTGTTGACGTGATACTCGACCGTGTCGCCCGGCGTGACAGGGTGGCGGAACTTCGCTTTGTCGATGGTCATGAAGAAGACGCGCTTCGGCGCCTTCGTCTCTGAGGAGAGAACGCAAAGGGCTGCCGCGGTCTGCGCCATGCCTTCGATCAGGAGCACGCCCGGCATGATCGGATATCCGGGGAAATGCCCCTGGAAATGCGGCTCGTTCATCGTCACGTTCTTGATGCCGACACCCGATTCATCGCCACGAATGTCGCGAATTCGATCGACCATGAGAAACGGGTAGCGATGCGGCAAGGCCTGCAGAATCCCGTGGATGTCTGTCGCCTCCAACTGCGTCGGCATCTCGTTCATTATCTTCTCCGATTACGGCACCCTCTGTCCGGCGCCGTCAGTCTTTGTCCAGCCCCAATTCACGCCGAGCGATGCGGCGCAGAATCGTCACCTCGCGGAACCAGTCCTTGACCGGTTGCGCAGGAACACCCCCGAAACGCGCGCCCGGAGGAACGTCGCCATGGACGACGCTCACGGAGGCGATCTGCGCCCCATCGCCGATCGTGACATGGCCGTTTATGCCGGTTTTTCCGCCGATCGCAACAAAGTCTCCGATCCGGGCAGAGCCGGAAATCCCGACCTGGGCGACAATGACGCAGTGCCGCCCGATTTCGACATTGTGGCCGATCTGAACCTGATTATCGATCTTGGTGCCTTCGCCGATCACCGTGTCGCGGTTCGCACCACGGTCTATGGTGGTCGCGGCGCCGATCTCGACGTCATCCTGGATGATTACACGCCCGATCTGCGCGACCTTCATATGGCCACCGGCGCCCATGGCGAAACCGAAGCCATCCTGGCCGACCTGGACGCCCGGATAGAGACGCACGCGATTTCCGAGAAGCGCATGCTGCACGGTCGCGTTCGGTCCGATGATGCAGTCGCGCCCGATGGCCACATCATGAGCAAGGACGGAACCCGCCCCGATGACGGTACCACTGCCGACCTCGACATTGGGGCCGACAACCGCACCAACTTCCACCCGCACGCCTTCTTCAAGACGCGCAGTGGGATGAACGGTGCCGGCAATAAGCGGCTCATCGGATGTGCTGGCGAAATTTTTGGGCGCGACCGCCTTGGGATAAGCGGCGGCCAGAATGCGCGCATAAGCGCGGTAAGGCTCACCGGTTTCGAGGACCGCGACACCTTCGGGCACCTTGCTGGAATAGCGCGGCGCGCAGAGGCAGGCGGTCGCATGCGTCCCGTCCAGATGGCGCACATATTTCGGATTGTCGAGGAAGGTCAGATCCCCTGTCCCGGCCATCTCGATTGGTGCAAAACCGGTGATCTCTGACTCCGAATCGCCACGCAAAAGCGTGGCGCCGGAGAGCTCTGCCACATCACCGAGGCGGAACGGCCCGAAGGGCGGAAAGAAGCGCGTGCGATCTGTCATGGTCAAAAAAGGTTAGGCCGGCACGAGGCCGGCCTTGGGATCAGAATTTGGTGCCGCCGCCGATGCGGAAGAACTGCGTCTCGTCGTAGTCTTCCTTGCTCAGCACATAAGCGAAGTCGGCGCGGATCGGACCAAGCGGAGAGGCCCACAGAAGCGAGGCGCCGACCGATGAGCGGATGCCATTTTCATCGACGACATCGATACCCGGAACGTCGGCTTCGCTGATGTCGGTGTCCCAAGCGGTACCCGCGTCGGCAAAGAGAGCCGCCCGCAGCCCGAGTTCGCGCGGCAGAGCCGGGAACGGGAAGACGACTTCAGCAGTCGCCGCTGCAAAGTACTTCGCACCGAGAGCATCGTGATCATCAGAGGCGATATCGCGAGGACCGATGCCGGAGGATTCGAAGCCGCGAATGGTCTCGCCGCCCTTATAAAAGGCGTCGAGCAACCGCACATCCTCGCCAAGGCCCGTGATGTTGCCACCCTGAATGCGGAGCATACCGATGACTTCCTGGTCGACCAGAAGCTCGCGATAGAGCGAGGCAGAAGCGGTCGTACGAACGAAGCTCACATCACCGCCGACACCCGCGATTTCCTGGGTCAGCTTGCCATACACGCCGTCACGCGGATCGAGGCGGTTGTCGAGCGTGTCATATATCATGCTCCACACCGCGGAAGACACCAGCGTGTCGCCCTCGGCCAAACACACGGCCTTCGAGGAGCTCGAGCACTCCGAAATAGGATCCGTGTCGATATCGAAGTTCGGAACATCGATCTCCTGCTGCTCGATCTTATAGCCGAGCTGAACAGTGAAGTCCTCGGTGATCGGGAAGCCGAAAGTGATACCGCCACCCGTCGTCGTGTAATCGTACGAGCGGTAATCGTTGTCCTCGTAGTCCTTGCGATAGACGTTGAAGCCAGCGGAGACACGACGCCCGAGGAAGTACGGATCGGTAAACGCGAACTCGTAGGTATTGGAGGATTCACCGGCGCCGACCGCAGCGCGGACGAAATAGCCGCGACCCAAGAAGTTACGCTCGGTCAGCGAGACGTCGCCCAGGATGCCGTCACTTGTGGAATAGCCGGCACCAAAGGAGAGCTCACCGGTGGCCTTTTCCTGGACCTCGACCGTCACGATGACCCGGTCAGGTGCGCTGCCCGGCTGCGCACCGACAGTCACCTTGTCGAAGTAATTAAGGTTCCGCAGACGGCGCTCGGCCCGATCGATAAGGACGCGGTTGTAAGCATCGCCCTCGGAGATATCGAACTCGCGGCGGATGACGTAATCCCGCGTGCGGTCGTTACCAGAGACCTCAATGCGCTCGATATAAGCGCGGGGCCCTTCGTCGACGATATAGGTGATGCCGATCGTATGGTTGACCGGATCGCGATCGACACGCGGCCGCACCTGGGCAAACGCATAGCCCGAGCTGGCGAGTTCGATGGTGATCGCCTCCATCGACTTCTCGACCTTCTCGCTCGAATAGACGTCGCCCTCGTCGGTGGAAACCAGACGCATAAGGGACTGCGGATCGATACCCGGGATGATGCTGTCGACCTGGATCTGGCCAAACCGGTATTCCGGGCCTTCATCCATCGTGAAGGTCACGAAGAAAGCATTCCGCTCGCGGTCGAGATCGGCGACGGACGAGACGAGCTGATAATCGGCGAAGCCACGGTTGAGGTAGAAGCGGCGCAGCCGCTCCTCATCCGAAGACAGACGATCAGGATCATACGTGTCGCCAGAGCGCAGGAAGCTGAGAAGACCGCTCTCGCGCGTCTGAACGACGTTGCGCAAACGCCCGTCGCTGTAATGCTGATTGCCGATGAAGGTGATGCGGGACACGCCCGTCTTCGGGCCTTCCGAAACCTCATAGACGAGGTTGACGCGATTCTCCGGCAGGTCGATGACCTTCGGCGTCACGGAGCCCTGGAAACGACCAGACCGGCGATAGAGCTCGAGGATGCGCTGAACATCGTTCTGCACCTTGGCGCGCGTGAACACACCGCGCGGCTGGGAGCTCACGACGCCCTTCAGCTGGTCGTCCTTGAACTTCTTGTTACCCTCGAAATTGATGCGGTTGATGATCGGATTCTCTTCAACGCTCACCACCAGGGTGCTGCCGCGCTGATTTATCTGAACATCGGAGAACAGCCCCGTCTCGAACAGCGCCTTCAGCGATTCGTCGACGTCTTCCGCCGAGAAGCTGCGACCTGGCTTAACGAGAAGGTAGGCGCGAATGGTGTCAGCATCGACACGCTGATTTCCATTCACTGCAACAGAGCTGACGACAGCAGCTTCAGCCTGTGAGACGAAGCCGGGACCGGAGACAAGCCCTGTCGCCATGATCGTCAGTGCGGCAAAAACTGCGCCGCGGATGAAGCCCGCTAAGGATCTATGTTTCATGTGCCGTTTTGCCCGGTCTCTTGTCTGCGGAGCCGCCCAGATACGCGTGAAGGGCCGCGGATTGTGCCGTTCGTATCGCAGGGATACCGGCGCGAAGCAACTGGCAACCCAAGCGATACGGCCGTTTTTGATGGTCAAGTGGCCATTCGGCAACGGCACTCAAATCCCCGTCATCCTTACGATATCGTTAAAGGTGACGAAGACGAAAAGCATGATGACGAGCGCGAAGCCGATGCGAAAACCCATCTCCTGGGCTCGTGGCCCGAGCGGCCGGCCGCGTATCGCCTCGATCAGGTAGAACACGAGATGCCCACCATCGAGCATCGGAACAGGGAAAAGGTTCAAGAGACCGATCGAAACGGAGAGAATCGCGGCGAGATGAACGAGCCCCGGGATGCCGCCCGATTCGGCCACCACGCCAGAGACCTGCGCCACGCGCAGCGGACCGCTCAGCTGGTCGGCGTTCTCCCGGCCTCTAAAGATGCGGCCGACATAGGTCAGCGTGCGCTCGACCACGACATAGGTTTCCCGCATCCCCTCCCCTATGGCGCCGATCGGGCCGAAGCGCTCCAGCTTCACATCGGCCGCCCGCGAGACGCCCAAGACGCCGATGCGTTGCGTGCCACCGAGCCCGTCAGGAATTTCCTGACGCTGCGGGGTCGCGGTCAGTTCGATCTCACGCCCGTCGCGCTCGACCGTGAAATGAAGCGTCTCGCCGGAGGCGAGCGCGACAACGCGCTGAACGTCCGTGAATGTCTCAACATGACTTCCGTCAATCGCGACAATCGTGTCGCCGGGCTCGAAGCCTGCCTCTTCCGCGGCGCTGCCCGGGTTGACGATCTCCACCAGAGGCGTCGTCACCGGCTTGCCGATCGTGCCGAAAACGGCCGCAAAGAGAACGACGGCGAGAATGAAATTCGCAAATGGTCCGGCAAACACGACGGCCGCCCGTTGCCAGACCGGCTTGAAATGGAAGAGGCCCGCGCGTTCTTCCGGCGTCGTCGCCGCCAAAACCTCAGGATCCGGGAAGCTCGCGTCATTCTCGTCGCCGACGAACTTCACATAGCCGCCCAAGGGAATCGCGCTCACCCGCCAGCGCGTGCCGTGTCGATCATCGAAACCGAAAAGCTCGCGCCCGAAGCCGATGGAGAACGTGGAGATTTCTACCCCGCACCAGCGCGCGACGAGAAAATGCCCGAGCTCATGGATGAACACGACAACCATCAGCACGACGAGCGCCGGCACGACGTAGAAGAAAGCGACCTCACCAGCCGAACTCAGGGTTTCTAGCATGTGTGTGCTTCCTCCTTATCCGTGTCGTTGATCGGCATTCGCCTCGTCTGACTCGCCGTTCGTTGCGGGCTCAGGCCGCCAGCAGACGCCCGGCCGCGAGATCGCGCGCCTGGCCATCAAGAACAAGCGCCGCCTCGACCGTCTCCGGCTCGTGCATCAGCCCGGCCTTGTCGGCCTCTTCCAGCACGCGCTCAACAAGCTGCGGGATCGTCATGAACCCAATGCGCCGATCGAGAAAGGCCGCAACGGCAATTTCGTTGGCCGCATTCAACACAGTGGGCGCGCCGCGGCCTGCGACCATGGCCTCGCGGGCGATCCTCAGTGCGGGAAAGCGCTCCGAATCGGGCTTTTCAAAGGAGAGCGTCCCGACCTCGGCGAGATCGAGATGGCTTGTCGCCCGCTCTGCCCTCTCCGGCCAATTGAGACAGTAGTCG
Source organism: Afifella aestuarii (assembly GCF_004023665.1). NCBI lineage: Bacteria > Pseudomonadati > Pseudomonadota > Alphaproteobacteria > Hyphomicrobiales > Afifellaceae > Afifella > Afifella aestuarii. Next base: position 473,591 of record NZ_SAUF01000005.1, on the reverse strand, counting down.
ATTGGGCGGCGCATGTCCGGCGCGCCAAGCTCACCATGCCACGAACCGTCTCGGAAGACGACGAAGGCATGAACCTTCGATTGCGGATGAATGAGAACGCCGAGCTGCTCCGGCGGGAAGCCGAAGAGATGCCGCGCCTCGATCAATTCCAGCCCCTTGTTCATCAAGGTTGCCGAATCGACAGTAATTTTCGGCCCCATCGACCACGTCGGATGATGCAGAGCTTCATCGACGGTCACCTTGGCGAGCTCGTCGGCGGTCTTGGCGCGGAACGGCCCGCCCGAAGCGGTCAGGACGAGCCGATCGACCGACGCCGGATCGACGTCGACCAGCAACTGAAAAATGGCGTTGTGTTCCGAATCGACCGGCAGGATGCGCACACCCTTTTCGCGCGCCAGCGCCATGAACGACGAGCCAGCGCAGATGAGGCATTCCTTGTTGGCTAGGGCAATGTCGTTGCCAGCGCGAATCGCCGCCGCCGTGGGCGCAACACCAGCCGCACCGACAATCGCGGACAGAACCCGATCGGCAGGCTCGGCCGCCGCCTCGCAGACGGCGTCGTCACCGGCCGACACCCTGATTCCGGTCCCGTCCAGCGCTTCTTTCAAGCGGCCATAACGGCTCTTGTCGCGGATGACGGCGCTTTCGGCTTTGACGCGACGGGCGACATCCGCAAGCTCATCGACCTTCGTCCCCGCGGTCACCGCACGCACCTTGAACGCCGGGCCGCCCTCGCGCGCGAGATCGCGCTCCATGAGGTCCACAGTGCTCTTTCCGATGGAACCTGTGGCGCCGAGAATGGTGACGATACGTGCCATTTTACTGTGTCCAATCTGGAATGGGGGCGGCGAAACCACTGAGCGCCAGCAGGACGGCGACGACGGCCGCCGCATAAAGCCCATCGATCCGGTCCATCAGACCACCGTGCCCCGGGATAAGACGGCCGGAATCCTTGGCGCCGAACCGACGTTTCATCGCCGATTCCCCGAGGTCTCCAAGCTGCGCCGCGACCGACAGGATCAATGCGGCGCCGATCGCGGACGCCCATCGAGATTCGGTGAAAACCGCGAACAAAATACCCACGACGAGCGCGCCGGCCGCGCCGGTCGCAGCGCCCGACCAGGTTTTCGACGGAGAGACGCGCGGCCAGAGTTTCTTCCCCCCGATAGCGCGCCCACCAAAATAAGCCGCGATATCCGTGACCCAGACGACGAACAGTAAGAAGAAGAGCACGAGGCGGCCCGTCTCGGCATCAGCGCGCAGAGCCAAGAGGGCCACGCTCGGAACGCCGGCATAGAGAACGCCAAGCGCGAGCCAAAGCGGCCGCCGATCGCGCGCACCGGCGCTTTGGCCGCTCGCCACGCCTTGATCGAACAGAACCGTCCCCGAGGCGACGAGCGGGACCGCCACGAGCGGCAGCAACAGAAGCAGGATCCCACCCCCCGGCAAGCCACCGAAGGTCACGAGAAGCGCGAAGGCCAGAAGCAGCCCCTCACCGATCCGCCAAGCCTGAGGCTGCTCACATTCGCTCATGCGCGTCCATTCGTAGAAAACGAGGAGCGCCAGAACGAGAACGAGAAGAAGAAAGGCAGTGCCGCCGAACCATGTCGGCAGGATCGCGAGCGGCAGCAGGATCGCCGCGGAGACCACGCGCGTCGGAAGATCGCTCTTGTCGAATGAAAAAATGCCCCTGCCCTCAGACACCTGTCAGCCCTCCAAAACGGCGATCGCGACTGTGAAACTCGGCGATTGCAGCGTCGAATTCGTTCTCGTCGAAATCCGGCCAGTAGACCGGGAGAAAGACGAATTCCGTGTAAGCGAGCTGCCAGAGAAGAAAGTTGCTGATGCGCGCTTCACCGGATGTGCGGATCAGAAGATCCGGATCAGAGATGCCGGCCGTATCGAGATGCTCGGCAAAGACGCGTTCAGAGAAGTCGGCCGGGTCGATCTCGCCACGAACCATTTTCTCGCCGATCCGCCGCATGGCGCGCACCAGCTCGTCGCGGCCGCCATAATTGAAGGCGACCTGCAGCACGAGACCGTCATTGCCTCGCGTCTCCATCTCAGCCTTCTCGACGAGAGCGGCAATATCCTTCGGCAGGCCTTCGCGGCGCCCGATGACGCGGATGCGAACGCCGTTCTTCTTCAACTCGGCGAGATCGTTGCGGATGAAGAAGCGCAGAAGATTGAAAAGGTCGTTGATCTCGCTGCGCGGCCGCGACCAGTTTTCGGAGGAAAAAGTGAAGAGAGTCAGGACCCGCACGCCGCGATCACCCGCGTGGCGCACTGTCCGGCGAACGGACTCGACCCCTCGGCGATGCCCCTCGATCCGAGGCAGACCACGAGCACTCGCCCAACGGCCGTTGCCATCCATTATAATGGCTACGTGCGCGGGAATTTCCCCGCCAGACCGCGCGCGCTGCGCCGGATCGATCTGCGCTAGTGTCCCCATGCCTCTCTGCCGCCTGCGTGCTCGCGCTCCAGTTGCGCCAATCATAAGCGGAAAACGTAAAGCCAGTGCCCCTACCGGCTGAACGAGTGCTATCGCGAGAGGCTAACGCAACCAGAGGTCCGGTGGCCAGCGCGAAGGCGCAACCGTCTTTAGACCTGCATAATCTCCTTTTCCTTATGGCCGAGCATGTCGTCAATTGCGGCAATATGCTCGTCCGTAAGGGACTGAATACGGTCAGACTGGCCCCTGCTCTCGTCCTGGCTGATCTCGCCGTCCTTTTCGGACTTCTTCAGCACCTCCATGCCGTCACGGCGGACATGGCGGACGGATACGCGCGCGTTCTCGGCATATTTGTGAGCAACCTTCACCATCTCCTGCCGACGCTCCGCGTTGAGCTCGGGGATGGGGATTCGCAGAAGAGTGCCTTCCATGATCGGGTTGAGGCCAAGGTTGGAATCCCGGATCGCTCTGTCGACTGCGCCGACGAGCGACTGGTCCCACACCTGCACCGAAAGCATGCGCGATTCAGGAACGCTCACCGTGCCGACCTGCGAAATCGGCATCTGCGAGCCGTAAGCACTCACAGTGATCGGATCGAGAAGGTTCGGAGATGCCCGGCCGGTGCGCAGACCCGCAAGCTCGGTGCGCAACACGGAGACGGCTCCGTCCATCCGTCGTTTGATGTCCTTGAAATCGACGCCTTCACTCATGGTTTTCCCCGGATTTCGTTTTTGCGGTCGCCGGAAATGAGGGTTCCGACGGCCTCCCCAGCGACGATGCGGGCGAGCGCCCCCGGCTGGTGAATGTTGAATACGATTATCGGCAAGCTATTGTCGCGAGCAAGCGAGAAAGCTGCCGTATCCATGATCTGGAGATCCTTGGCGATGACCTCTTGATAGCTGACCGTCTCGTAGAGGGTCGCGGTCGGATCCAGACGCGGATCAGCCGAATAGACACCGTCGACCTGGGTTCCCTTGAGAAGCGCATCGCACTCCAGTTCAAGTGCTCTCAGCGCCGCACCGGAATCCGTCGTAAAGAACGGATTGCCTGTGCCGCCCGCAAGCACGACCACGCGCCGCTCGTCCATGTGCCACGCGGCACGCCGATGCACGTAGGTCTCGCAGACGGAAGGCATTTCGATCGCCGACATGGCGCGGGCTGACACACCCAAGCGCTCAATCGCCGCTTCGACGGCGAGCGCATTCATCACCGTCGCGAGCATGCCCATATGGTCGCCCGTGACGCGGTCTCCGCCGCCTGCGGCGATGGCCACTCCGCGGAAGATGTTGCCGCCGCCGATGACGATCGCAAGCTCAGTGCCAGCGTTGTGGACGGCAACGATTTCCGTTGCGAAGGCGCGGACGACATTGTCGTCGATGCCGAAGGGCTGATTGCCCATCAGGGCTTCGCCGGAAAGCTTCAGAAGAATTCTTTTGGGGCGCGGACGTTCGCTCATAAATGCCTGCATTCCTTACTCGGTTTGCGGCCCGACACGTTCGCGCCCCTGTCTCTTTGCTCCGCGCGAAGAGTGCGCGGGTCTATTCAGCGGCTGCCGGCAGCAGCGGCAACTTCGGCGGCGAAGTCTTCTTCTTCGCGCTCCACGCCCTCACCCAGGCGGAAGCAAACGAAGTTGGTCAGAGCAATCGCAGCGCCGGCGTCTTTCTCGGCATCGGCAATTGCCTGCTCGACCGACTTGTCCGGGTCGATAACGAAAGCCTGCTTCAAAAGCACCGATTCCTCGTAGAACTTGCGCATCCGGCCATCGACCATCTTCTCGATGATGTTGGCCGGCTTGCCGGATTCGCGTGCCTGCTCAGCGAAAACCGCGCGCTCACGCGCAACCACGTCCGCATCAAGCCCATCGACATCGACGGAAAGCGGGCTAGCAGCCGCGATATGCATCGCAATCTGGCGGCCGAGAGCGGCAAGTTTTTCCTTGTCGCCGTTCGACTGCAGCGCGACCAGGACACCGATCTTGCCAAGGCCCGGCGCGGAGGCTGCGTGCACGTAGGTGGCAACGACACCCGGATTAGCCTCAAGGACCGCCGAGCGACGCAGCACCATGTTTTCGCCGATCGTGGCGACGGCGTCCGTCAGAGCGCCTTCGACGCTCTTTCCGGCACCTGCCATATCGGCTGCCTTGACTGCGGCGACAGAGCCGTCGGTGGAGAGGGCCGCTTCCGCGACCTTCAACACGAGCGCCTGAAATTGATCGTTGCGGGCAACGAAATCGGTCTCGGAGTTCACCTCGACGATGGCGGCCTTACCGTCCGCCTCGGCGATACCGATGAGACCTTCAGCGGCGACGCGGCCTGCCTTCTTCGCAGCCTTCGCCAGACCTTTTGCGCGCAGCCAGTCGACGGCGGCATCCATGTCGCCATCCGCCTCCTGCAACGCGGTCTTGCAGTCCATCATGCCGGCGCCGGTCTTGTCGCGCAGCTCCTTGACCATCTGGGCCGTTACAGCCATCGATCATGTCCTCTCTTGCGTGTGCGCAGCCTTAGGCCGCGGCTTCCTGTTCTTTCACCAGCGCTGTCGCCTGCGCGATCCAGTCCTCGCGCTCAACGCGGCCGGCGGATCCGAGCGCAGCGTCGAGACGCTCCGTGTCCGCCTGATCGAGACCGGCGATCTGCGCGTAGCGGGTGATTCCGAGCTGATTCAGCTTCTGCTCCAAAACCGGGCCGACGCCATTGATCTTCTTCAGATCGTCCGCGTCGCCCTCAGGGCGCGCAAACAGCGGCTCGACTTCACCGGCCTTGCCCGGCGACGGCGGCGCCTTGTCTGTCTGCACGTTCGATTCGGGATCCGGATTGGCGGCCTCGGCTTCCGCCGCGACGAGCACATCACGGTTGGCGGCGCTTTCCTCGGTCACCGGTCCGGCCTCCGGCACTTCACCGCCGAAGCTGGCATCTTCCAGCGCAGCCTCGTTCACCTCTTCAGAGGCGCCGATGTCGACGCCCATGTCGCCCTGGCCGCGCGAAATGCCGTCGAGGACTGCCCGTGTGACGAGATCGCAGTAAAGGGCGAGCGCGCGACCCGCGTCGTCGTTGCCCGGGATCGGGTAGGAAATGCCTTGGGGGTCGCTGTTGCTGTCGACGACTGCGGCGACCGGAATGTTGAGCCGGCGTGCCTCAGCGACGGCGATCGATTCCTTGTTCGTATCGATGACGAAGAGGAGATCCGGAATACCGCCCATGTCCTTGATGCCGCCAAGCGCGCGCTCAAGCTTGTCGCGTTCGCGCGTCAGAGACAGACGCTCTTTCTTGGTAAGGCCCTGGACGCCTTCCTCGAGCATCCCTTCCAGCGTCTTCAGCCGCTGAATGGAATTGGAGATCGTCTTCCAGTTGGTAAGCATGCCGCCGAGCCAACGGGAGTTGACGTAATACTGGGCGCACCGGCGTGCCGAATCGGCCACGACCTCAGACGCCTGCCGCTTCGTGCCGACGAACAACACGCGACCGCCCTGCGCGACCACATCGCTCACGGCCTGCAGAGCGCGATAGAACATCGGCACCGTCTGGGCGAGATCGATGATGTGGATATTGTTCCGCTCACCAAAGATGTACGGAGCCATCTTCGGGTTCCAGCGGTGAGATTGATGACCGAAATGAACGCCAGCCTCGAGCAGCTGGCGCATAGAAATATCAGGAAGCGCCATTTTTCGTCTCCGGTTGTACCTCCGCAGGGACGGACGGCAGACCGCCACCGGATGCCTCTAAAGCAAATACCCTGCGTGTGTGATGGCCGGCCCTATAAGGGGCGGGCGGCTTTTTTGCAACGCCCAAATGGGCATGCGAGACGCGCTTCGCAAGTTGAAGAGGGTCCAGCAGCGTCGCGCGATTGCGAACAAAACGTCTAAAACCGCACCTCGTGCGGTCAGGAGAGGACGCGCCGCCCTCTCCTGCACGCTCTCACGTCATTGAAGGTCAACGTGAACGACACCGGGTACTGCCTTGATTGCGCTCGCGACTTGCGGTGTGACCTGATAGCGCCCGGGCAATCGGATCTCGATTTCCCGATTTTCGTCCCGCCGAAGCAGCACCAGTGACACCTGTGACTGGCCAGGCCCATTCAACCGGCTTGCCAGACGTTCGACGGGATCGCTGTCGTTCAAATAAACCGTCAGCGCCATGCTGAGCTGTGCGGCCATCTCCTCAAGCGGCTCCACGCCGACAATGCGGACCCTGAGATCGTCCGTCTCGTCTTCCATTTCTGCGGTCAGGCGGAAGAGATAAGAGCGGCCTGGCTCGAGCTTGTCGCGCCATTCGAAAAGCTGCTCTTGATATAGCACCGCCTCGAACTGTCCCGAGGGATCAGACAGGGTCAGAATGCCGATGCGCCCGCCGGAGCGCGTCCGCTTTTCCTGTTTGCGCACGACAGTCGAGGCGACGAGGCCGGCCTCCGCGCCGAGCCGCCTCACCTTGTCGGCAAAATCCTTCCATGAACTGCCCCCCTTCTTTCTGACGATGTCGGAGTAGGCATCGAGCGGATGCCCGGACAGATAGGCTCCGACAGCGGCAAGCTCGCGCATGAGCTTTTCCGACTGCATCCAAGGGTCGGCCGGCAGAAGGTTGAGTTCGGGCGCATCGGTCGGCGCAGCAAAGAGATCGACCACGCCCGCCTCCTGGCGCGCATGATGCTCGGTCCCCGACCGCAGAAGCCGCCCGACATTGGCAAAGACGGTCGCGCGATCGAGGCCGAGCGAATCGAATGCTCCCGCCTGGACCAGGCATTCCATCGCGCGTCGACCGATCACTCTCGGATCCGTGCGCGCGACGAAGTCGGCGAGATCGGCGAAAGGCCCGTCGCGTCGGGCTTCGACGATATGCTCGACCGCATGCTGGCCGACGCCTTTCAAGGCCGACAGAGCATAGATGATGGCGCCCTCCTCCACGTCGAAGAACGTACGTGGGCGGTTGATGTCGGGCGGAAGCACCTGGATGTCGAGGCGCTTCGCTTCCAGCCGGAATTCGTTGAGCTTGTCGGTGTTGCCCATGTCGAGCGTCATCGACGCCGCCAGGAATTCTGCGGGATGATTGGCCTTCAGATAGGCCGTCTGATAGGCAACGAGGGCATAGGCTGCGGCGTGGGATTTGTTGAAGCCGTAGCTTGCGAATTTCGCCACGAGGTCGAAGACCATCGCAGCATCGGCGGCCTTCACGCCATGCGCCTTGGCGCCTTCCACGAAGCGCTCGCGCTGGGCGTCCATCTCCGCCTTGATCTTCTTGCCCATCGCGCGACGAAGAAGATCGGCTTCACCGAGTGAATAGCCCGACAGGAGCTGGGCGATCTGCATCACCTGCTCCTGGTAGATGATGACGCCGTAGGTCTCCTTCAGCGTCGGCTCGAGTTCGGGCAGGAGGTAATCCGGCTCTTCCTCGCCGTGTTTGCGCCGGTTGTAGGTCGGGATGTTGTCCATCGGTCCCGGCCGGTAGAGCGCGACGAGAGCGATGATGTCCTCGAAACGGTCGGCGCGCATACCGACAAGCGCGCGGCGCATGCCCTGACTTTCCAGCTGGAACACGCCAACCGTTTCGCCGCGGGCGAGCATGGCGAAAGTCGTCGGATCGTCGAGGGGCAAAGCCGCGAGGTCGCAATCGATCTTGCGTTTGCGCAGGAGACGCACCGCCTTGTCGAGCACAGTCAGCGTCTTGAGGCCGAGGAAGTCGAATTTGACGAGACCGGCCTGTTCCACCCATTTCATGTTGAACTGGGTGACGGGCAGGTTGGAGCGCGGGTCGCGGTAAAGCGGGACCAGCTCCTCGAGCCGGCGGTCACCAATCACGATACCTGCGGCATGCGTCGAGGCGTGGCGATAAAGCCCTTCAAGCCGCGTGGCGATGTCGATCAGACGACCGACCACCGGCTCGCGCTCAATCTCTTCCTGAAAGCGCGGTTCGTCGGCGACGGCCTGGGCCAGAGTGACCGGGTTTGACGGATCGGCCGGCACCAGTTTGCAGAGCCGGTCGACCTGGCCGTACGGCATTTCAAGCACACGGCCGACATCGCGCAGGGCAGCGCGCGCCTGCAGCGTTCCGAAGGTGATGATCTGGGCCACCTGCGCCTTGCCGTAGCGCTCCTGGACATAGGTGATAACCTCGTCGCGCCGCTCCTGACAGAAATCGACGTCGAAGTCCGGCATCGACACACGCTCCGGATTGAGGAAGCGCTCGAAGAGGAGATTGAACCGCAAGGGATCGAGGTCGGTAATCGTCAGCGACCAGGCGACCACGGAACCAGCGCCCGAACCACGGCCCGGCCCGACCGGAATGCCGTGTTCCTTCGCCCATTTGATGAAGTCGGAAACGATCAGGAAGTAGCCCGGGAACTTCATCTTCTCGATGATGCCGAGCTCGAAACTCAAACGTTTCTCGTAGTCTTCGAGGCTGAGGCCCGGCGCGCAGCCATGCTTCGCGAGACGCGCCTTCAGGCCCGCTTCGGCCTGCTCGCGCAGCTCGGCCGCCTCGTGCGCCTCCGCCGTCTCGGCATCGGCAGCCGCCCCGCCGACGAAACGCGGCAAGATCGGACGGCGCGTCTTCGGCCGCATCTGGCAGCGCACGGCGATTTCGACGGTGTTTTCTATCGCCTCGGGCAGATCGGTGAATTTCTCGGCCATCGCCTCGGCCGACAAGAAGCCGTGCTGGCGGGTGAGTTGCCGGCGATCGTCTTCGGAGACGACGCGGCCTTCCGCGACCGCCAGCAGTGCATCATGCGATTCGTAATCGTCCTCGCTGGCGAAGAACGGTTCATTCGTCGCAACGATCGGCACGTCGCGCGCATAGGCAAGGTCCAGAACACCCGCTTCGGCAGCTGTCTCGATCTGCAATCCATGGCGCTCGATCGCTACGTAAAGTCGGTCCTGGAAAATCGTCTGAAGCGCCGTCAGCCGCCCGGCGGCATCCTCCGGGCGATTGGCGAAGATCGAGGGATAAAGCACGCCATCATGGCCACCCGTCATCGCCAGAAGCCCGTCGCCATACGCCTGCAAGAGCGGCGCCGTCAGCGGCAGCCCGGCGGACTCTTCCCCGAGATAATAGGCGGTGACGAGATGAACGAGGTTCTGCCAGCCAGTTTCGTTGGCGCAGAGCAGGAAGAGATGTTCACGCCCGGCGGCCCGGAAGTGCGGTTCGGCGCGGCGCTCCACGTTCTCCGACAACGCCACGGGCAATTTGCAGCCGATGAGCGGCTGGATCCCCGCGCCGGAGGCTTTTTGAGAGAATTCGAGCGCGCCGAAAAGATTGGCCGAATCGGTCACGCCCACAGCGGGCATGCCCGCACTCTTGGCGAGCTTGATGAGCTTTGCGACCGGGAGCGCGCCCTCCAGCAGCGAAAAGGCTGAATGACAATTGAGATGGATGAAATGCGGTGCCAAGGGTGAACTCCTCCACGCCTCTTGTATCGCCGCTGGCGACCGAGCGACAGGCACGAGCGACCCTCGTCCCCACCCATCTCTCTCAGTCGCCGTTGCGCCCCACCCCGCTGCGACGCCACGTCAGCCAACCCGCGATGGTCCCGTCATGGATCCGTCGCCAAGTTGCGTTTCCTAGGAACAGTACGAATCGCCCGAAGACCTATCGTGCCCTCACTCTCCCCTCTCTGCCGCCTCCCTCTCCTCCTCGTAATTCTCGGAGCCATCGCGGCGTCGAGCCCGGGAGAGGCAGAAGAGGCCGGCAGCCTGCCCCCACCCGTCTTCCGCGGGGCCCTGACATTGCCGAAAAACCTTGAGGTCGAAGGAACGCCTTTTGGGGGAATCTCCGGCCTCGACTACGATGCGGCGAACGACACGTTTTACGCACTCTCAGACGACCGAGCGCAGCGTGGACCGGCACGATATTACACGCTCCGCCTGACCCTTGACGCCGACGGTATCCACGGAATGGACGTCACGTCGATGCATGTCCTCAGGCCGCCGGGTGGCGGCCAGTTCTCTGCAGGCGAAATCGATCCAGAGGCTTTGAGGCTCGCCGCCGCCGGCACACATTTCTACTGGTCGAGCGAAGGCGACGAGAACGGCACTCCGGCGATCTTCATTTCCGACCTCGACGGCCGCGCGAGTGGCCAGCTCTCTTTGCCTGACGCCTATCTGCCCAATCCCACGGGCACCCACCACGATGTCACCCGCCCCGACGGCACCCAGGGTGTGCGCGACAATCTCGGCTTTGAGGCGATCGCCCTCTCCCCGGACAACACACGCCTCTACGCCATCACCGAAAACGCGCTCATTCAGGACGGCAGCCAGGCGACGCTCTACGCCGGGAGCCCGTCGCGCATCATCGTCTTCGACCTCGCCTCCGGCAACGTCGTCGCAGAGTATGTCTACGAGACCGATCCCATTTTTCGCGCCCCCGCATTCCCGCTCGGCGGCGCCGACAATGGCGTTTCAGAAGCTCTCGCGCTCGCCGACGGTCGGCTCCTCGTCGTCGAACGCGCTTATGCGGCGGGCGTCGGCAACCACATCGCCCTCTATGTCGTCGACCTCGACGAGGCGGACGACATTTCCGGCCTCGAAAGCATTTCGGATCGCGATGTCCGCGCGGTGCGAAAGACGCCCTGGCTCGTCCTCGATGAAGGAACCTTCAGCCTCGACATAGACAACATCGAGGCTGCGAGCTTTGGCCCGATGATCGACGGCCAGCCTTCGCTCGTCCTTGCCTCAGACGACAATTTCAACCCGCTTGGCCAGGTCACACAGTTCCTGCTCTTCACCTTCACGGCGCCGAACGCCATTCCGGACACAGAGCCGTCAGGTGGTCTCCCTGTACCCCAGCGAAAATCCGGCACCGCGGATTGATTGCCCCTGGTCGACGCGGCCACCACGTCCCACTCGGCCGTCCCGCACCCAACCCGAGACCAGCACCATGAAACCGGCCGAGGAGCCACCGGTTGCTCACCAACAACGGCACCTCCCTGCGGAATCGCAGCCTACGAACCGGTGCCGCCGCTCGCGCGGAAAAGGCCTCAAAGGGGCGCAAACAACCCAAGGCTCAGAACGTATAAAGAGGCCGTCAGCACCACGGTCGCAGCGAAAGACAGAAGCTCAGAAGCGAAGATATTCATCGTATACTCCCTCTTTGTTCCCAACTTGTTCTGCTTTTTGATTTCTGTCAACCCCGGTGCCTGTTGGGCTTTTCACGGCGTGCGGCTCTGCTCTTTGGGAAGGCTCGCAGCCGCAGGACTTCCGTAGATGAAAAGGCCGGGCACTGGCACAGAACGCCCATCAGCGGAGGCGTCGCGGCCACTCAGACCCACGTTTGGACTGAACGCACAGATGTACGGCGCCTATTGTGATAGGAGCCGGCCGAGGAGAGCGTGTGCGGGCTGCCGACGCGCCAAGGGCGTAAAAGCCGAGTGGCATGCGCGCTCAACCGGCGATGTTCGGAGAGAGTCGTTTGGATTTGAAATCGTCGGCAGGGCGTTCTGCCGAAACGGCACGACGTTGTTCAGCCATACGCCTTGCGATGGCCGCCCGCCTCAGGCGCCCTCGTAAGGCACGATCTTGCCGTCTCTCAGCGTGACGGTGCGATCCATGCGCTTTGCCAGAGCGAGATTGTGGGTCGCAACCAGCCCGGCGAGGCGCGTCTCACGCACGAGCCGGGTCAAGGCATCAAAGACATGGTCCGACGTCTTCGGATCGAGATTGCCGGTCGGTTCGTCGGCGAGAAGGAGGCGCGGCGCATTGGCGAAGGCCCGGGCGATCGCCACGCGTTGCTGCTCGCCGCCGGAAAGCTCGGCCGGTCGATGATCCGCGCGATGATCGACGCGCAAATAGGCAAGCAGCTGGCGCGCCCGTTCCATCGCTTCCTGGCGGGACAGGCCTGCGATCATTTGCGGGATGACGCAGTTCTCGAGCGCGGAGAATTCCGGCAAAAGATGGTGGAACTGGTAGACAAAGCCAATGGTGCGCCGTCGCAAAGCCGTGCGCTCGCCGTCATCGAGGCCAACCGTCGCCTCCCCGGCGACCCAGACCTGCCCGTCATCGGGTTTTTCGAGCAGTCCGGCCATATGCAGGAGGGTCGACTTGCCGGCGCCCGAGGGGGCGACGAGCGCCACGAGCTCACCCGGAAAGAGCGTGAGATCCGCCCCTTGCAGGATCGGGAGGTCTCCGCTGCCGCTCTGATAGACGCGCACGACCTTCTCAAGGTTGAGCGCGGGGATGTCTGCCGTGTCGCTCATTCGTAGCGCAATGCCTCAACAGGATCGAGCTTGGCCGCACGCCAGGCCGGATAGAGCGTCGCGAGGAAGGAAAGAATGATCGCCATCACCATGATCGACATCGTCTCTCCCACGTCCATATCGGCGGGCAGACGGCTCAGATAATAAAGCTCAGGCGAGAACACTTCGGTGCGCGTGATCCAGGTCACGAATTCGCGCAGGCTTTCGATGTTGGCGCACACGAGCGCACCGAGCGCCACGCCGACGAGCGTGCCAACGACACCGATGCTTGCTCCCGTGATGAAGAAGACCCGCAAAATCGCCCCGCGTGTCGCCCCCATCGTCCGCAGGATGGCGATGTCGTGTCCCTTGTCCTTCACCAGCATGATCAGGCCGGAGATGATGTTGAGGGCCGCAACAAGCACGATCAGCGTCAGGATGATGAACATCACGTTGCGCTCGACCTCGAGAGCGGAGAAGAACGTGACGTTGCGCTGTCGCCAATCGGACGAATAGATCGGCCGACCGGCCGCCTCTTCGACCTTCCCGCGCATCGCCTCGACATTGTCGGGATCGTCGAGATAGACCTCGATCGCCCCGACTTCCTCACCCTTGTTGAAATAGGCCTGCGCCTCTTCGAGTGGCATGAAGACGAAGGTCGAATCGTATTCTGACATCCCGATCTCGAAGATCGCGACGATCGGATAGGCTTTGACGCGTGGCGAGACGCCCATGGGCGTGACGGCACCGCGCGGACTGACCAGGGTGATGTTGTCGCCCACGAAGAGGCCAAGAGACTGGGCAAGCCGGCTGCCGACGGCCACACCTCCCGCCGTATCAAAGTCGGCAATCCCGCCGCCGTCTTGAATGTTGCCGGCGATGCCGGGGACTTTTTCGAGGTCGGCTCCTCGGATGCCTCGCACCAGGACACCCGAGCCACCACTCGTTGCACCCGAGGCGAGCGCCTGCCCCTCCACCAAGGGAATGGCTGCGCGCACGCCTGGCACCGCCGTTATGCGCTTGGCGACCGCATCGTAGTCGGTCAAAGGCGTATCGATCGGCTGCAGAATGAGATGGCCGTTGATCCCGAGGATCTTGTCGAGAAGCTCGGCACGGAAGCCGTTCATCACGGCCATGACAATCACGAGCGTCGCGACGCCTAAGCAGATGCCGAGAAAGGAAAAACCCGCAATGACGGAGATGAAAGCCTCTTTGCGCCGCGGCCGAAGATAGCGCAGCGCCAGCATCCATTCATACGCCGAGAAAGGCCGCGTCGCAGCGTTCGATGTGCTGCGGCGTTTGCCTGCCGATTCGCCGGCGACCTCGGCCTCCCCCTTTGCGGCTCTTTCCACCAAGCTCAGGCCTTTTCGTGCACGAGGCGATTGACCGCTTCATCGAGCGACAATGTCTCTTTGGCGCCGGTGGCGCGATCCTTGACCTCGACCTCGCCCGAGGCCGCCCCGCGCGGGCCGACGACGAGCTGCGTCGGCAGACCGATCAGGTCCATCGTCGCGAATTTGGCCCCGGCGCGCGCATCGACGTCATCGTAGAGGACCTCAAGACCGGCCTTCTCCAGGCGCACGGTCAGCCCCTCGGCGATTTCGTCCGTCGCCGCGTCGCCCGGCTTCAGATTGACGAGACCAAGATCGAACGGTGCGACGCTCTTCGGCCAGATGATGCCGGCATCGTCGTGACTCGCCTCGATGATCGCGGCGACCACGCGCGACGGGCCGATGCCATAGGAGCCCATATGCACCGGCACCATTTCCCCGTCCTGATTCGTCACCATCGCCTTCATCGGTTCTGAGTACTTGGTGCCGAAGTAGAAAATATGGCCGATTTCGATACCGCGTGCGGAAACCCGTCGCTCTTCCGGCACCGCATCGAAGGCCGCTGGATCATGCATGTCGTCGGTCGCCGCATAAGGCCCCGTCCAAGCATCGAAAATCGGCGACAGATCGGCGGTGAAGTCTGTGTCTTCACCGGGAATCGGCAGATCCAACAGCGCCTTGTCGCAATAGACAGCGCTTTCGCCGGTGTCAGCGAGAATAATGAATTCGTGGCTGAGGTCGCCGCCAATCGGCCCGGTTTCCGCACGCATCGGAATGGGCTGCAGGCCAAAGCGGGAGAACGTCCTCAGATAGGCAACGAACATTCGGTTGTAGGCCGCACGGGCGCCCTCGTAGTCGAGATCGAAGGAATACGCGTCCTTCATCAGGAATTCCCGCGAGCGCATGACGCCGAAGCGGGGCCGCACCTCGTCGCGGAACTTCCACTGCAGATGATAGAGATTGAGCGGCAGATCCCGGTATGAGCGCACATGACTGCGGAAGATGTCGGTGACCATCTCTTCCGCCGTCGGACCATAGAGCAGCGACCGATCATGACGGTCGCGGATCCGCAGCATCTCCTGTCCGTAATCGTTGTAGCGCCCGCTTTCGATCCAAAGATCCGCCGACTGGATCGTCGGCATCAGGATTTCAAGCGCGCCGGCGCGGTTCTGCTCCTCCCGGACAATGGCGCTCACTTTATCGAGCACGCGCTTGCCGAGCGGCAACCACGAATAAATACCAGCAGATTGCTGGCGAATCATACCCGCGCGGAGCATCAGGCGATGGGAGACGATCTCCGCTTCCTTGGGGTCTTCTTTGAGAATGGGCAGGAAATATCGGGACAGTCGCATTGAAGCGATCCATAGGTCAGATTGTGCGCGCGCACTGAAACCGTATCGGGGGCGGCTTGGCAAGCGCGCAGCCGGTGTTTCCCAAGCCAACAATCGGCTGCACCATGTTTGAGCAGCCTTCGACCAAAAAAGACGCATTTCTTGTGGAAGCTAGGTGACAAGCCTGCGTCACTTCGTTACTGTCGTCTCTGCCTCATGCGGTGAAACAACGCATAAACGGCGGCCGGTCTAGGAAGGAAACGGAATCAAGCTGCTCCCGCGTCGAACGAGAAGCGGCCACAGAACAAAGAACTAAACGAGTAGGCAAGGCTGAGGCCTTGCCTTTTTTATTGGCGATTCTCGCGCCTCGGCGCAGCTCGCGCTCCGCTCAGACCACGAGATCTTCCAACGTCACCCCAAAGACGGCGATGGCGAGATAGACGACGCCAAAAAGGACGGCCGCGACCAGAGAAGTCGCCAGAAGCTTCCACCACATGCGCGGAACTGCCGGCGCGGCACGTTCCGTTCCGAGCGTCACCTCCCCCTCCTCCTCCTGGGTACGCACCCCGAACGGCAGGACGGCGAACAGCACCAGCCACCAGATCACGAAATATACGGCAAGGGCGCTGATCCAGGACACGTCCTAGGCCTCCTCGATCTCCACGAGCGTGCCGTTGAAGTCTTTGGGGTGAAGGAAAAGGACCGGCTTGCCATGAGCTCCGATCTTCGGCTCGCCATCGCCCAGGACACGCTTTCCTTCGGCCTTCAGGCGGTCCCGGGCCGCGAGAATGTCGGAGACTTCGTAGCAAATGTGGTGGATGCCCCCCGCAGGACTGCGCTCGAGGAAGGCGGCAATCGGCGAATTTTCCCCAAGTGGCTCCAGAAGCTCCACCTTGGTGTTCGGCAAAACCACAAAGACGACGGTCACGCCGTGCTCAGGCAAGGGCTGCGGCTCAGACACCTCCGCTCCGAGCGTGTCGCGATAAAGCGCCGTGGCGGCGGCAAGATCACTGACGGCGATAGCAATATGATTGAGCCGACCCAGCATGGTATTCCTCAGACGTAACTGACGGTGACGGCGACGGAAGGCTTTTTGCCCCAGATCGCCGCGATCTCGCTGCGTATAGCGCGCCGCACCGATTCCTGGACACTTGCTTCGTCGCGACGCTTTGCCTTGGGCAAGGAATCGAGCGTGTCGTCCACCGTGTCCTCCACGATGGCCTGCAGCAACTCGCCCTCGCTGTCGCATGAAGGCAGACCGATCAGCGCCACCTGCGGGTCATCGAGCGGCTCGCCCTTCTCGCTCATGACCAGGGAGACGAAAACGGCGCCTGCGAACGACAGGCGGCGCCGTTCGACGACACCGCTCTGTTCGGGCGCCAACAGAAGCCGTCCGTCGCGGAACATCTGTCCTCCCCCGACCTTGGAGATGACCTCTCCGGGACCCGGGGCGAGACGCGCGAGGTCGCCATTGCGCACCTCCAGAACTTCCGGGATGCCGGCAGCGCGCCCGAGCTTCGCCTGCTCGTGGAGATGCAGAGCTTCGCCGTGCACGGGCACCAGCAATTCCGGGCGAAGAAGCTCATAGAGCCGGCGCAGCTCGTCTCGCCTTGGGTGCCCAGAGACATGCACAAGGCCGAGGCGGTCGGTAATCACCTCGGCGCCGAGATCAATCAGGCCATTGATGATGCCGTTGACCGCCCGCTCATTACCGGGAATGGTCCGGGACGAGAAAATCACCATGTCGCCGGGCGAAAGCGCTACGGCCGGATGATCGTTGGCGGCAATGCGCGCCAGCGCCGCACGCGGCTCTCCCTGGCTTCCCGTCATCAGGGCAACGACCTTGTCGCGCGGCAAGTAGCCATAAGCCTCCTGATTGTGGAACGGCGGAAGCCCGTCGAGATAGCCGAGCTCGCGCGCCACATTGATGGCCCGATCGAGCGACCGTCCAACGACGACCACCTCACGCTCTGCCGCCAGGGCCGCCTCCGCGACCGCCTTCAGCCGCGCGACATTGCTGGCGAAGGTGGTGACCGCAACGCGCTGTCTGGCGCCGGCGATGATTTCCTTCAAAACGGCAGCGACCTCGGCCTCGCTCGGGCTGATGCCGTCCCGCACGGCGTTGGTCGAATCACAGACGAGCGCCCGCACCCCCTCTCGACCGATTTCGGCAAGGCGCACCTCGTCGATCGGCTTACCGAGGCCCGGCGTCGGATCTATCTTCCAATCGCCGGAATGGACCACGGTGCCGGCCTCAGAGCGGATGACCAGGGCACTCGGTTCTGGGATCGAGTGGGAAACCGGCACGTACTCGACCTCGAATGGGCCGGCTGAGACCCGGGCGCCCTGCTCGACCACCGTCACCGGGATATCGGGCGCGCCGATTTCACCAGCTCGCTTGGCGGCCAGAAGGCCCGCCGCGAACGGCGTCATGTAGACTGGAGCCTTCAGCTTCGGCCAGAAATCGAATAGCGCGCCGAAATGATCCTCGTGCGCATGGGTGATGAATATCCCCTCGAGGCGATCCGCCCGCTCCGCCAGATAAGCGATATCCGGCAGGACGGCATCGACCCCGGGCAGATTGTCGTGGCCGAAAGCCACGCCCATGTCGACGGCGATGTAGCGTCGCCGGCGCGCGGGACCGATCCCGTAAAGCGCGAGATTCATGCCGATCTCGCCGACACCGCCCAAGGGTACGAAGACGAGGCCTTCGCTCTTATCTTTGTTCTTATGAACCATCATCAAATCCGTACGGTCGCAGCGGCGCTAAAATGAACTTCGCCGGCGGTCACCGCTCTCATTGTCCCGCTTGCTGTCCGCACGAGTAGGCGTCCTTCATCGTCGATGGAATCGAAGGTGCCGCGGATAATCTCTTCACCCAGTTTGACGGCGACAGGAGCGCCAAGACCGGAGGCCCGCTTCAGCCACGCATCACGGACGGAAGCAAACCCTCGGCCGCCGGCCCATAGATTTTCCTGATCCACCCAGGCGTCGGCCAGTCTCAAAAACACGTCTTCCGCACAGATCCCGTCAACGCCGAGGTCAACGAGCGAGGTCGCGGCATAAGGCAGATCCGGCGGCGTCCGAACGACGTTGACACCTATCCCGATGACCACAGCCATAAAGCCGTCGCCCACATTCGACGCTTCGAGCAAGATACCCGAGACCTTACCGCCGTCGATGAGCGCATCGTTCGGCCATTTCAGAGTCAGCCGGTTGTTCTTGCCATCCGCCGCCCCGTCGAGACCGACGTTAAGCCGAAGCGCCGGAGCGCAAGCCCCGAGTGCATCGTGAAGCGCAAGACCAGCCACGAAGCCCAGATTGGCCGCGTTCACGCCTCGCGGCACGAGAAGAAGCAGGCTCGCAGCAAGATTGCCCGGCTCCGTGGACCATGCCCGCCCGCGCCGTCCATGCCCGGCCGTCTGATGTGTCGTCGTCACCCACAGGCGACCCGCATCGCCTTCGCGCGCGAGCCGCATCGCCTCAGAGTTGGTGGACCCGACAGAGGGAAGCGCCAGAAGCCTGAAGCCTGCGGCACGAGCCTTGGCGCCTAGGGTGAACCCCATCCCTAAAAGAGGCTTGCTGCCGCAGTGCCAGCCGCGTTGATGATCGGGGAGGCAAACACCAGGAACGCAACCACAAAGGCACCGGAAAGGACGAGGACCGCCTTCAACTCGCCAGGCATCCGCTCGAAGCTCGCTTCCGCCTCGTCGAAGTACATGAGCTTGACGATCCTGAGATAGTAGAAGGCACCAACGACGCTGGTTACGACGCCGATGACCGCGAGCCAATAGAGGTTGGCCTCGATTGCTGCCAGGAAGACATAGTACTTGGCGAAGAATCCGGCGAGCGGCGGGATGCCAGCGAGCGAGAACATGATCGCCCCCAGCATGAAGGCCGTCAGCGGCTGCGTACGCGAAAGCCCCGCCAAAGACTCGATGTCCTCTACCATATGCTCCTGCCGACGCATCGCGAGAATGCAGGCAAACGCACCCAGCGTCATCGGAACGTAGATGACGAGATAGACGATCACCGACTGCACCCCGAGCTCGCTTCCAGCAGCAAGCCCCACAAGCGCGTAGCCCATATGGCCGATCGAGGAATAGGCCATCAGCCTCTTGATGTTGCGCTGGCCTATCGCGGCGAACGCCCCGAGCGCCATCGAGGCGATCGAGACGAAGGCGACGATCTGCTGCCAGTCCATCGAGATAGGAGCGAACGCTTCCGTCACGACGCGGATCGTGAGGGCCATCGCGGCAAGCTTCGGAGCGGCCGCCAGGAAGGCGGTGACCGGCGTCGGCGCGCCTTCATAGACGTCCGGCGTCCACATATGGAACGGCACCGCGGAAATCTTGAAAGCAAGGCCAGCCATGACGAAGACGAGGCCGATCACGAGGCCGGTCGAGCGCCCATCGGCGAGGACGTTGGCGATCTCGATGAAATTCGTGTGGCCGGTAAAGCCGTAAACGAGCGACGAGCCGTACAGGAGCATGCCCGACGACAGCGCACCCAGGACGAAATATTTGAGGCCGGCTTCCGTCGAGCGAATGGAATCGCGATGGATGGCGGCGAGCACATAAATCGCCAGCGATTGCAGCTCGAGACCCAGATACAGACTGATCAGGTCGTTGGCCGAGATCATCAGGAGCATGCCGAGCGTCGCGAGCACGATGAGGATCGGGTACTCGAAGCGCTGAAAGCCAGCGAGGCGCGCATAGCCGACCGACATCGCAATCGCGAAGCCGGACGCGATCAGCGTCAAGACCTTCATGAACCGGGCAAAGCTATCCTGAATGTAGGCTCCGTTGAAGGTCGTGCCGTCGCCGCCCGCAAACAAGACGAGAAGCACGGCGAGGCCCAGGAGCCCGATCGAAATGCCCGTCACGGTCGGCGCGGAACGCTCACCGGCGAACACACCAAACATCAAGAGCCCCAAGGCTCCGAGAGCGAGAACCAGTTCCGCCAGAAGCGGTGTCAGGGTCGGCATCATGATGACTTCCGGCACGGAGACCTCCTAGCGGCCGAGCATTGCGGCGGATGTGGCGCCCTCGCGGGCGGCCTCCACCTGGGCCACGAGATTGCCGACGGAAGCCGCGGTGACGGTCATCACCGGCTGCGGATAAACGCCGAAGAAGAGAACGAGCAACATCAATGGCACCAATATGAGCTTTTCGCGCCGAGAGAGATCGAGCATCGCCTTGAGGCTTTCCTTCTCCAGCTGGCCGAGCACGACGCGGCGATAAAGCCACAGGGCATAGCAGGCCGAGAAGATCACGCCTGATGCCGCAAACAGGGCGACCCAGGTGTTCACTCGGAATGCACCGAGCATGGTGAGGAATTCGCCGACGAAGCCCGACGTACCGGGAAGACCGATATTGGCCATCGTGAAAAGCAGGAAGGCGAAGGCATACCAGGGCATGCGGTTCACCAGACCGCCATAGGCGTCGATCTTGCGCGTGTGCAGGCGGTCGTAAATCACGCCGACGCACAGGAAGAGCGCACCCGAGACAAGACCGTGCGAGAGCATCTGGAAGATGCCGCCCTGCACGCCCTGTGCCGTCACCGTGAAGATACCCATCGTCACGAAGCCCATATGCGCGACGGACGAATAGGCGATCAGCTTCTTCATGTCCTCCTGCGCCAGAGCGACGAGGGAGGTGTAGATGATGGCGATGACGGACAGCGTATAAACGAAAGGCGCGAAGTCCGCACTCGCCAGCGGAAACATCGGCAGCGAGAAGCGCAGGAATCCGTAGCCGCCCATTTTCAGAAGGATGCCGGCCAGGATGACAGACCCCGCGGTCGGGGCCTCCACATGCGCATCCGGCAGCCAGGTGTGCACCGGCCACATCGGCATCTTCACCGCAAACGAGGCGAAGAACGCCAGCCACAGCCAGAACTGCATGCTTTCCGGGAACTGATGATTGAGGAGCTCCGGAATGGAGGTCGTGTCTGCATCCCAGTACATCGCCATCAAGGCCAGCATCATCAAAACCGAGCCGAGCAGCGTGTAGAGGAAGAACTTGAAGGCGGAATAGACGCGCCTCGGGCCACCCCACACACCGATGATCAGGAACATCGGAATGAGGCCGCCCTCGAAGAACACATAGAAGAGAACGAGATCGAGCGCGCAGAACACGCCGATCATCAGCGTTTCAAGGACGAGAAACGCGATCATGTATTCTTTGACGCGGTTCTGCACGGATTCCCAGCTCGCCAGGATGCAGAGCGGCATCAAAAACGTCGTCAGGATGACGAACAGCATCGAGATGCCGTCGACGCCCATCCGGTAGCTCATGAAGCCGCCGAGCCAATCCGCATTTTCGACGAATTGGAAGCCTGGGTTCTGGGGATCGAAACCGATCCACAGAAGCAGCGAGACAAGGAAGGTTACGACGGTCACGCCGAGAGCGACATGGCGCATATTGCGCCGATGGACCTCTTCATCACCGTGAATGAAGAAGAAAATGATCCCGGCGCCGACCAGCGGCAGGAACGTTATCGTCGAAAGGATGGGCCAGTTCAGCATTTTCGCACCGTCATCCTGCAAACATCATCCAGGTGACGAGCAAAGCGACACCGATCAGCATGACGAAGGCATAGTGATAGAGATAGCCGGATTGGAGCCGGACAACGCGCCCGGTGATGTCCACGACACGCGCTGAGATCCCGTCAGGGCCCAGCCTATCGATCGTCCCCTCATCGCCGCGATGCCACAGGAAGCGGCCGAAGGCGAATGCCGGACGCACGAACATCGCGTTGTAGAGTTCGTCGAAATACCACTTGTTGAGAAGGAAACGGTAGAGGCTGCCCATCTGCCGCGCCAGCGACTTCGGCGTCTCCGGACGCACGATGTAAAAGAAGAGCGCGACGAGGAAGCCACCCACCATGGCCACGAACGGCGCCAGCTTCACCCAGCCCGGGACATGGTGGATATCTTCGATGATGTGGTTGTCTTGCGCCGTGTAGAGCGCGCCCTTCCAGAATTCTGCAGACTGCTCCGGATCGATGAAGGCGGTGCTGCACAGGATGCCACCGAACAGCGCGCCAGCCGCGAGCACGAAGAGAGGAACCAGCATGACAGCCGAGCTCTCATGCACGTGGTTCATCACCTCGGTGGAAGCGCGCGGGCGCCCATGGAAGGTCATGAAAATGAGCCGCCAGGAGTAGAACGACGTGAAGGCGGCGGCCACCGTCAGGAGGACGAAGGCAAAGCCCGCCATCCCGTTATGGCCCATGAACGAGGCTTCGATGATGGCGTCCTTGGAGAAATATCCAGCCGTCATCGGAAAACCGGTGAGCGCGAGCGTTCCGACCAGCATCATGACGTAGGTGATCGGGATCTTCCGCCATAGCCCGCCCATCTTGCGCATATCCTGTTCGTCGGAGACGGAATGGATGACCGATCCGGCTCCCAGGAAGAGCAGCGCCTTGAAGAAGGCGTGCGTGAAGAGGTGGAAGATCGCGATCGGATAGGCCCCAACGCCAAGCGCCACGAACATGTAGCCGAGCTGCGAGCAGGTCGAATACGCGATCACACGTTTGATGTCGTTCTGCACGAGACCGACGGTTGCGGCGAAGAAGGCCGTCACGGCACCGATGAAGGTCACCACAGTCAGGGCGCTAATCGAAAGCTCGAAGATCGGAGAAAGACGGGCCACCATGAAGACACCCGCAGTCACCATCGTCGCCGCGTGGATAAGCGCGGAGACAGGCGTCGGGCCTTCCATGGCGTCCGGCAGCCATGTGTGCAGCGGCACCTGAGCAGACTTGCCCATCGCGCCCATAAAAAGCAGCAGGCAAACGACCGTGAGCGCCGTCTCCCCGCTCCAAACGGTTCCGAACATGTTCAGCGTCGCGCCCTGGTCGGCCGCGAGAGCCTCAGCGTTGGCGAAGATCGTATCGAAATTGATCGAGCCGAAGAGAACGAAGAGGCCAAAGATGCCGAGCATGAAGCCGAAATCGCCGACACGGTTGACGACGAAGGCCTTGATCGAGGCCGCATTGGCCGAAGGCCGCTGATACCAGAAGCCGATCAGGAGATATGAGGCGAGACCGACACCTTCCCAGCCGAAGAACATCTGCAGAAGGTTGTCTGCCGTCACCAGTGCGAGCATCGAGAAGGTGAAGAAAGAGAGATAGGCGAAGAAGCGCGGCCGATGCGGGTCATGCGCCATGTAGCCGATCGAGTAGACGTGAACGACGGCCGAGACGGTCGTGACCACGACCAGCATCACCGCAGTCAGGGAATCGATGCGCAACGTCCAATCGGCCGACATGCCACCCGACTGCACCCAGGTCATCACCGGCACGGTGAAGCCCTGACGCTCGCCCATCGCGACATCGAAGAAGCCGACCCACGAGAGGACCGCCGACAAAATAAGCAGCGCGCAGGTGATGATTTCCGCAGCCCGGGATCCGGCTGCCGCCGGCGCGTGGTGATGATCATCGCCCTCGGCATGTCGGTCACGCAACGAACGCCGCTCCGACGTCTGGCCGACAGGGTGGCGCGCCTGCGCGCCTGCCATCGTGATCAAGCCGGCGAGGATGGCGCCGAGCAGAGGCAGAAAAACGATCGCCGTATACAAAGCTCAGCCCTTCATCATGTTGATGTCTTCGACCGCGATCGAGCCGCGGTTGCGGAAGAAGACGACGAGAATGGCGAGGCCGATCGCCGCCTCCGCTGCAGCGACCGTCAGGACGAGAAGAGCGAAGATCTGGCCGACGAGGTCGCCAAGGAACGCGGAGAACGCGACGAGATTGATGTTGACCGCCAGGAGAACGAGCTCGATCGACATCAATATGATGATCACGTTCTTGCGGTTGAGGAAGATGCCAAAGACGCCGAGCGTGAACAGCACGGCGGCGACCGTGAGGTACTGGCCGAGACCGATCATCATATCCCCTGCCCCGATTTGACTTTTACCAGTTCGACGGCGGCTTCGCGCGTGCGGCCCACCTGAGCACCGATATCCTGCCGCTTGACGCCCTCCTTGTGGCGAAGCGTCAAGACGATGGCCCCGATCATCGCCACCAGCAGAACGAGCCCGGCCGTCTGGAAGAAGAAAATGTACTTGGTGTAGAGAAGCTCGCCGATCGCGGCGATGTTGCTCGCCTCCGCAAGCGGAGGGATCGGCTGCGCCACCTGCTGGGCGACCTCAGGCGCGATGACGGTGCCGCCAAGCACCGCGACCAGCTCAACGAGCAGGATGATTCCAATCAGTGCGCCGACCGGCAGATACTGCAGAAAGCCCTGCCGGAGCTCCACGAAATCGACGTCGAGCATCATGACGACGAAGAGGAAGAGCACAGCCACCGCCCCCACATAGACCACCACCAGAATCATGGCGATGAACTCGGCTCCGAGCAGCACAAAAAGGCCAGCGGAGTTGAAGAAGGCGAGGATCAGGAAGAGCACCGAATGCACAGGATTGCGCGACGATATCACCATCAAAGCCGCGGCAATCGTCACGGCGGAGAAGAGGTAGAAAAAGATCGGCTGCAGGATCATGGGTCCGGGCTTCGGGTGCTGAAAGTCTTTAACGAAGCCCCGCCGGAGCGTCCAGCGGGGCCAGGCTCAATTTACCGATAAGGCGCGTCGAGAGCGATGTTGCGAGCAATTTCACGCTCCCAGCGGTCACCGTTCTCGAGGAGTCTCTCCTTATCGTAGTAGAGTTCTTCACGTGTCTCGGTGGAAAACTCGAAGTTCGGGCCCTCCACGATCGCATCCACCGGGCAGGCTTCCTGGCAGAAGCCGCAATAGATGCATTTCACCATGTCGATGTCGTAGCGGACGGTACGCCGGGTGCCATCGTTGCGCCGCGGACCGGCCTCGATGGTGATGGCCTGGGCCGGACAGATCGCCTCACAAAGCTTGCAGGCGATGCACCGTTCCTGACCGTTCGGATAACGCCGCAACGCGTGCTCGCCACGGAAGCGCGGCGACAGTGCCCCCTTCTCGTGCGGGTAGTTCAGTGTGGCCTTCGGCGCCACGAAGTAGCGCATGGCCAGCATGGTGGCGGAGACGAATTCCTTCAACAACAAGGATCCGGCCGCCTGACGCAGAGACGCCATCATCCACCTCCGAAATATCTGTAAAGCAGCGGTCCCAGAAACCAGCCGAGAATGGGAAACAGAACCAGCTGCGCCTTGCGGGCAAGATCGATCGCCGTGACGCCGAAACCGCCCTCCCCGCGCCTCTTGGCGCGCTCAAGCACCATGCCGAACAACATGTAGTCGGCAATGGCAAAGACCAGCCCGACGCCCAAGCCGATGAATGCGATATCCATCGCGCCTCACCCGGCCATCGGAACGCCGCCCCAGCCCGTGAACTGAAGCACGACCGCGACGATCACGACGAAGGCGAGAGACAGAGGCAAGAACACCTTCCAACCAAGCCGCATCAACTGGTCATAGCGGTAGCGCGGCACGATCGCCTTCACCATCGAAACCAGGAAAAAGATGAAACACAGCTTTAAGGTGAACCAGACGACCCCGGGGATCCAGGTGAACGGCGCAAAATCGAAGGGCGGAAGCCAGCCGCCGAGGAACAGCGTCGTCATCAAGGCGCAGATGACGGTGATCGCCACATATTCCCCGAGCATGAACAGCATGTACGGGGTCGAGGAATATTCGACCATGAACCCGGCGACGATCTCCGACTCACCTTCCGGCAGGTCGAACGGCGGCCTGTTGGTTTCCGCCAGACCCGAGATGAAGAACATCACGAACGCGGGGAACAAGGGAAGCCAGTGCCAGTCGAGGAACGAATTCGGAAGGCCCACCATCGTGCCGAGACCCGTGGTCTGAGCCAACACAATGTCGGAGAAATTGAGTGAGCCGACGCACAAGAGCACAGCAATGATGATGAAGCCGATCGAGACCTCGTAGGACACCATCTGAGCCGCGGAGCGCAGCGATCCCAAGAACGCGTATTTCGAATTCGACGCCCAGCCGCCCATGATCACGCCATAAACCTCGAGCGAGGAGACGGCGAAGACATAGAGAATGCCGACATTGATGTCGGAAATGACCCATCCGGAGCCGACCGGAATCACCGCCCAAGCCGCGAGCGCTAGAACCGTCGACATCAGCGGGGCCAGAAGGAAAATCGTCTTGTCGGATGCCGCGGGAACCACCGGCTCTTTCAGAACGAATTTCAGCAAATCGGCGAAGGACTGAAAAAGCCCCCAAGGCCCGACGACATTCGGACCGCGGCGCATTTGCACGGCCGCCCAGATCTTGCGGTCGGCGTAAAGCAGATACGCAATGACGACGAGCAGGACGACCAGAAGCAGAAGGCTCTGACCGACGATGATCGCACCCGGGATGAGGTAGCTGTGCAGAAACGTATCCATCGGGCCTACTCCGCGGCTTCAGCGCGCGGGCCGAGCCGCAGCGCAGAACATTCTGCCATCACTGCCGAAGCACGGGCGATCGGGTTTGTCAGGAAGAAGTCCGGAACGCAGCTGACGAACGGCTCGCTGCCCGGCTTTCCGCCGGCGCGGCCTGAAAGCGACTTGAGGCCGTCCTTGGCAACGTCGCCAATCTCGTCGAGCGCCAGATAGCGCGGATCGCTCTCCGCAAGACGATTGCGCAGCTCCGTAAGCGAATCAAAGGGCAGCGTCTTTCCGAGCACGGCAGAGAGCGCCCTCAGGATCGACCAATCCTCCCGAGCCTGTCCCGGGGGGAAGATCGCACGGTTCGCCATCTGGGCCCGCCCTTCCGTATTCGCGTACGTGCCCGATTTCTCGGTGTAGGCCGCGCCCGGAAGAATGACGTCGGCGCCGTGGGCGCCACGATCACCATGGCTGCCGATATAGACTTTGAAGGTGTCGGGGATCGTGTCGAGCTTGTACTCGTCGGCTCCCAAGAGGAAGAGCACGTCGAGTGCTGCCGTTCCCTCCATCCCGAGCATCTCGGCCGTCGCCAGACAGCCCTCGCCCGGCACAAAACCGAGATCGAGGCCACCGACCCGCGCGGCCGCCGTATGCAGAACGTTGAATCCGTTCCATTCCTCGCCGAGAGCCCCGATCGAATCGGCAAGCTTCACCGCCTGAGAGAGGATCGAGGCGCCGTCGGCGCGGTTGAGAGCGCCCTGCCCGATGATGATCATCGGCCGCTCGGCCTTTTTCAGAACATCGAGGAAGTCGAGCTCACCGGCGACGAGCGAATCGAGGGAGGAAGGTCCGGCCCCCAGATGCGCGTAGGAATAGGTCAGATCCGCCGACTCGCCGATCAGGCCGATCTCAGCCTGTCCGGCGCGCCAGACCTTGCGAATGCGCGAATTCAGAACCGCCGCCTCGACACGCGGATTGGTGCCGATCAAAAGGATCGCATCGGCGTCTTCGATACCCGCGATCGTGGAGCCGAAGACGTAGCTCGCTCGCCCGTTCTTCGGGTGCAGCGGCGAATACGGTTCCCGGCAATCGATGTTCGCGGAGCCGAGCGCAGACATCAGCTCCTTCAGCGCGAACATTTCTTCCACGTTGGCGAGATCGCCGGCGATGGCGCCAAGTTTTTCCGGCGCGGCGGCCTTCACCTTGTCAGCAATAGCGGAGAACGCCTCCTGCCAGGTTGCGGCCCGCAAGCGGCCATTCTCACGCAGATAAGGACGATCGAGGCGCTGTGTCCGAAGCCCGTCGAAGACGAATCGGGTTTTGTCGGAGATCCATTCCTCGTTCACCAGCTCGTTGGTGCGCGGCAGGATGCGCATCACTTCGGTGTTGCGCGAATCGACGCGAATGGCAGAGCCGAGCGCGTCCATGACATCGATCGATTCGGTCTTGTTGAGCTCCCACGGCCGCGCCTTGAACGCGTAAGGCCGCGAGGTCAGGGCTCCGACCGGGCAAAGGTCGATGACATTGCCCTGCAGCTCGGAGGTCATGGCCCGCTCGAGGAAGGTCGTGATCTCCATATCCTCGCCGCGGCCGGTGGCGCCGAGCTCGGAGACGCCGGCGACTTCGGTCGTGAAGCGGACGCAGCGCGTGCAATGGATGCAGCGCGTCATGATCGTCTTCACCAGCGGACCGATGTATTTGTTCTCCACCGCCCGCTTGTTTTCCTCAAAGCGAGAGGTGTCGACACCGTAGGCCATCGCCTGGTCCTGCAGGTCGCATTCGCCGCCCTGGTCGCAAATCGGGCAATCGAGCGGATGATTGATGAGCAGAAACTCCATCACCCCTTCGCGCGCCTTCTTCGTCAAAGGCGACTTCGTCAGCACCTGCGGCGGCTCACCGTTGGGCCCAGGGCGGCAATCACGTACCGCATAAGCGCAGGAAGCGACGGGTTTCGGCGCGCCCTTCAGCTCCACGAGGCACATGCGGCAATTGCCTGCAATCGAGAGCCGCTCGTGGAAACAGAAGCGCGGGATCTCCGCACCTGCGGCCTCGCAGGCCTGCAGAAGCGTGTACGTTACGGGGACCTCGACTTCGGTGCCGTCGACTATGAGTGTTCGCGTATCTGCCATGATCCGTCCTGCGCCTGTCGCCGTTTCACCGACCGGCGGCCATCAAGGGCGCTGCATGCGGCAGCGAGCGGCTGCACCCCATGTAGCGCTTGCGGTCAATATATCCGTTTTTCCAGGCGATCTCCGCCCTGTCCCGATCTGCCATCTTTTGGAAATGAACGATGCCGGGCTCGTTTAGAATGATTTCAAGCGAGACGCCAATAGCGTCAGCCTCTTTTACCCCGTCGCTCTCGGGATTTTGCAGATCGACAAACGTTTCGCGGGTGGCGTGGCCGGAGACAGCGGGCAGACCGCCGAATCGCCGATCGTCCTTCTGCATGCGCCTCCCTCTCATCGTTGCCGTAACCTGAAACAAACCTACTCCGCCGCCTCCAGGACGACCCTGTTCTCCGTCTTCGGATTGGCCGCGTACTGGTCGATGCGCTTTTCGATCTCGGGGCGGAAATGCCGAATCAGGCCCTGAACCGGCCATGCCGCCGCATCGCCAAGCGCACAGATGGTATGGCCTTCGACCTGGTAGGTCACTTCCAGAAGCATGTCGATCTCGCGCTTTTCCGCCTCGCCGCGCGCCATGCGTTCGAGCACACGCCACATCCAGCCCGTGCCCTCACGGCACGGCGTGCACTGGCCGCAACTCTCGTGCTTATAGAAATAGGCGATCCGCGCGATGGCCCGAACAATGTCGGTCGACTTGTCCATGACGATGACGGCCGCAGTGCCGAGGCCCGATTTCAGAGCGCGCAGCGAATCGAAATCCATCGGGCAATCGATGATCTGGTCCGCCGGCACGCATGGGACCGACGAGCCACCCGGGATGACCGCGAGAAGATTGTCCCAGCCGCCACGAATGCCGCCGCAATGCCGCTCGATCAGCTCGCGGAACGGCACCGACATCGCCTCTTCCACCGTGCACGGCTGATTGACGTGGCCGGAAACGCAGAAGAGCTTGGTGCCGGTGTTGTTTTCCTTGCCGATGCCGGCAAACCACGCACCGCCGCGCCGCAGAATCGTCGGCGCAACCGCGATCGATTCGACGTTGTTGACGGTGGTCGGGCAGCCATAGAGGCCCACATTCGCCGGAAATGGCGGCTTCAGGCGTGGCTGGCCCTTCTTGCCCTCGAGGCTCTCCAGAAGCGCCGTCTCTTCGCCGCAGATATAGGCGCCGGCGCCATGGGCGATGAAGATGTCGAAATCCCAGCCGCAGGAATTGTCCTTGCCGATGAGGCCAGCGTCATAGGCCTCGTCGATGGCGCGCTGCAGAGCCTCGCGCTCGCGGATATACTCGCCGCGCACGTAGACGTAACAGGTGTGGGCGCTCATCGCGAACGAGGCGATCAGACATCCCTCGATCAGCGTGTGGGGATCGTGACGCATAATCTCACGATCCTTGCAGGTGCCGGGCTCCGATTCGTCGGCATTGACGACGAGATAATGCGGACGTCCATCCGATTCCTTCGGCATGAACGACCATTTGAGCCCCGTCGGGAAGCCGGCACCACCACGGCCGCGCAGACCCGACTTCTTCATCTCGTCGATGATCCAGTCACGACCTTTGGTGATCAGGTCTTTCGTCCCGTCCCATTGGCCGCGCTTCTGGGCTGCCTTCAGACCAGGGTCATAAAGGCCGTAGAGATTCGTGAAGATGCGGTCTTTATCGGCGAGCATCGGATTTCCTCTTCATCCCGACACAGCAGCAAGGAAGGCAGAAGGCTATCGGGTAAGGTGCGTTCGGTCGCTTCAACTTTTTTCCGTCCCGCCCGAGGCGTCACGAGAGGACTTGTCCGTCTTCCGCCCTCCACCTTTCTCGGCCTGCTCTTGGGTGGTCTCTTTATGGGGCTCCGCGCCAAGATTTTCAGACCCCGTATCCGTGGGTTCGGAGCGCGCGGCCTCTTCGTCGGGCCGGCCAGCGCCGGTCGGACGACCGGCGAGCTCTTGCTTGCCGCTTGGCGTTGCAGCTGCTTCGTTGCGGCCAACCGCCTGCTGCGGCTCTTCCGGAACACCTCCGGCAAGATCCTCGTTGGCGGGGGCGGGCTTCCCGGCAGCGACGGAGGCGCCGTTGCGACCCTCGACCCGCTCGCGGGCCTTGCCGTCAGCGGGAGCACCGCGCGGCGGCTCGCGCAAAACCTGCTCGGAACCGCCATCGATTTCTGTGAGGCTCGTGAGGCCAGATTGCGGCGCCGAATGCTGACGGTCGACCTGGGTGCCTGGACGTGGCGTGCGACCGGCAGCGAAATCATCCAGAATCGCCTCAAAACTCTCCGGCGTCAGATCCTCGTAGGTATCGGAGAAGATCTGCACCATCGGCGCATTCACGCAGGCACCGAGGCATTCCACCTCCTCCCACGAAAACGCACCGTCAGCCGACACTTCGTGCGGGTGCTCGGCGATCCGCCGCTGGCACACCTTCTTCAGCTCGTCCGAGCCGCGCAGCATGCAAGGCGTCGTTCCGCAGACCTGCACATGCGCCTTGGTGCCGACGGGAGAGAGATGGAACATCGTGTAGAAGGTTGCGACCTCCAACACGCGGATTTCCGGCATGGCAAGCATATGGGCGATCGTCTCGATCGCCGGCTTCGTCACCCATCCCTCCTGCTCCTGGGCGCGCCAGAGGAGGGAAATGACGGCAGAAGCCTGCCGACCTTCGGGATATTTGGCGATCTCCTTCTCCGCCCAAGACGTATTCTCGGGCGTGAACGCAAAGGAATCGGGTTGCTGTTCAGCGAGACGACGAACGGCCATCAGCGATCCACCTCTCCAAAAACGACATCGATGGAGCCGAGCACAGACGACATATCGGCAAGCATATGGCCTCGCGAAATCGAATCGAGGCCGGCCAGATGCACGAAGCCCGGCGCTCGAATTTTGCAGCGGTAAGGTTTGTTGGAGCCGTCGGAGACGAGATAGACCCCGAACTCACCCTTAGGGGCTTCGACCGGGGCGTAAACCTCGCCAGCCGGCACATGGTAGCCCTCGGTATAGAGCTTGAAGTGATGGATGAGCGCTTCCATCGAACGCTTCATCTGTCCGCGCTTCGGCGGCACCACCTTGCCGTCCTGGGCCGACACCGGGCCAGCACCTTCGGGCGAATTCAGCTTCTCGCAACATTGCTTCATGATGCGAACGGCCTGACGCATCTCATCCATGTGGATGATGTACCGGTCGTAGACGTCGCCGTTCTTACCGACGGGAATATCGAAATCATATTCCTCGTAGCCGTCGTAGGGCTGAGATTTCCGCAGATCCCACGCGACACCGGCGCTCCTCAGCACGACACCCGAGAAGCCCCGCCGCCACGCCTCGTCGAGCGTCACGACGCCGATGTCGACACAGCGCTGCTTGAAAATGCGGTTGTCGGTGAGAAGCCCCTCGAGGTCGTCACAGACCTTCAACAGCGGGTCGCAGTAATTGTAGATATCGGCGATGAGCTGCGGCGGCAGATCCTGGTGCACGCCCCCCGGACGGAAGTAGGCCGCATGCATGCGCGCACCCGAGGCCCGCTCATAGAAGCCCATCAGCACTTCCCGCGCTTCGAAGCCCCAAAGCGGAGGCGTCAGGGCCCCGACGTCGAGGGCGTGCGTCACGACGTGCAAGAGATGGGAGAGAATCCGCCCGATCTCCGAATAGAGCACTCGAATGATCTGGCCGCGCTTCGGAACCTCCAGTCCCAGGAGGCGCTCCGTAGCCAACGCGAAAGCATGCTCCTGGTTCATCGGCGCGACGTAATCGAGGCGATCGAAATAAGGCACCGCCTGCAGATAGGTCTTGTATTCGATCAGCTTCTCGGTGCCGCGATGCAGCAAGCCGATATGCGGATCGACGCGCTTGACGACCTCCCCGTCCAATTCCAGCACTAGACGCAAAACACCATGCGCAGCAGGATGTTGCGGTCCAAAGTTGATGTTGAAATTACGGAGATCAGCTTCAGAGGGCATGAGTATACGTCGGTCCTGAAGAGAGATGATGAATGACCCGGCAGCGCAACGGCGCGGGCTTTACGGAGCCGCTGGCGTTCGGCCGCACGCTGTCACCGGTGCGATTCGAGACGAGAGGATCGCCAAGCGCGCGCGCTTCATTTTCGCGCCACCCTGCCGCTGTCGACACGGCGCTGGATACGGCTCGGATGCGCTTGTAGCAGCGGGCAAAATTCGTACCGCCGGCAGCGACACGCTCTGCTGCTGCGCGGGACACCTCGCTCAACTCGCCTTCTCGTCCCCGGGCAGAACGTAGTCCGGCCCTTCCCACGGGGATAGAAAATCGAAACTCCGAAATTCCTGTTGGAGCTTCACCGGCTCATAGACGACGCGCGCCTGCTCGTTGTCGTAGCGAACCTCGACGAAACCCGTCAGAGGGAAATCTTTGCGCAACGGATGCCCCCGGAAGCCGTAATCCGTCAGGATGCGGCGAAGGTCCGGATGGCCCGAGAAGAGAATGCCGTAAAGGTCGTAAGCCTCGCGCTCAAACCAATCCGCTCCCGGGAATACGTCGGTCACAGACGGCACAGCTGTATTCTCGTCCGCCTGCACTTTTACGCGGATGCGCGCATTCTGGCGCGGGCTCAAGAGATGATAGACGACATCGAAGCGGCGCCGGCGCGCAGGATAATCGACGCCGCAAACGTCGATGAAACAGACGAACTGCAGCCGCGCGTCGTCGCGCAGGAAGCGCAGGGTCTGAACGATGTCGACAGGGTCGACGGTGATCGTCAATTCGCCGTAGGCGATGGCGGAATCTTCCACACGGTCGCCGAGATGTCCGGCAATGTGAGAGGCGATATCCGCCAGGCTTTCAGTGTCGGCCATGGTCTCGGTCACCGCTCAATCGTGCCAGTGCGGCGGATCTTCTTCTGCAGAAGCAGCACGCCGTACAGAAGCGCTTCCGCCGTCGGCGGACAACCAGGCACGTAGATGTCGACCGGAACGACGCGGTCGCAGCCCCGCACCACGGAATAGGAATAGTGGTAGTAGCCGCCGCCATTGGCGCATGAGCCCATGGAGATGACGTAGCGCGGCTCAGGCATCTGATCGTAGACCTTCCTGAGCGCCGGGGCCATTTTGTTGGTCAGCGTGCCCGCCACAATCATCACGTCCGACTGGCGCGGCGAGGCGCGCGGTGCAAAACCGAAACGCTCCACATCATAGCGTGGGCCGGACGTCTGCATCATCTCGATGGCGCAACAAGCGAGCCCGAAGGTCATCCACATCAATGAGCCCGTGCGCGACCAGTTGATCAGCTCGTCGGTCGAGGTGACAAGCCAACCCTTGTCGGCGAGCTCATTGTTGATCTCGCTGAAGAAGGGATCCCCCTGGCGCGGCAGCGTCGACGAGCCTTCGCGCCCAAGAGGATGCGGGTCGTCGATGCGTGGGCGAGCGTCGGTCAATCCCATTCCAGAGCTCCCTTTTTCCATTCGTAGACGAAGCCAATCGTAAGGACGGCGAGAAACACCATCATCGACCAGAAGCCGAACCAACCGACGGTGTGGAACGCCACAGCCCAGGGGAACAGAAAGGCCACTTCGAGATCGAAGATGATGAACAAGATGGCGACCAGGTAGAACCGCACATCGAATTTCATACGGGCGTCATCGAAGGCGTTGAAGCCGCATTCGTATGCCGACAGCTTCTCCGGATCCGGCGCACTGTGGGCAACGATAAATGGAGAAACCAGCAACGCCAGCCCGATAACCAGCGCAAGCGCAATGAAAATGACGATGGGCAGATAGCTGAGAAGAAGCTCGTTCATCATAACGACCGGGCCATCCCCGGTAGACGGTATGTATTGGCGCAAGTCAGAGCGTCAATGGTTCATCCGGGTGCGACGGAGGGGATTTTCCAATCGCACCACTGTGTGAGTTAGACCGGGACCTCGTCCTGCGCAACCCTGTCTCATCCACCAGCGCTCAGATAAAAGAACCGGCCGAGACCGATGGTGAAGACGAGGTCACCATAGAGGGCGTGTTCCAACCAAACCGGCCAGAAAGAGCGCGCTTGTGCGTAGCGCCGGGCCAGGAGAAGCCCCAACAGAAAGGCCCCGGTAACCGACATCGCGCTGCCGAAAATGATGTGGGCGAAGGCAAAGAGTACCGCATTCGCCGCGACGGCGACCGCCTCGTGATGCCCGAAGAGGCCACGATAGCGATGGAAGAACCACACCCGATAGACAAGCTCCTGCGGCAGCGCCGACAGGAGCGGATAGAAGACGAGGATCATGAGCCAGAGCTGCGGGTGGATCCGCAGCAAGCCGAAAAGTCCGTCCGGCAAAAACCACGCGGTGGCAGCCGTCAAAAAGGCGGCGGCGCCAACGAACAGAATCAGGATCCGGCGAAGGATACCGTTCTGCCACTGCAGCCGGAACGCATCCCGCCAACGGAACGAGCGATCCGTCGCGAAAATCAGAAGAATCGCAGGCAGCGTCGCTGTCAGCAACGCGAAGACCGGCATGTGCCAGTTGATCACCATCCAATGGATGGCGAGCGGTGCGCCGAGATAGATAAGCGCCACCTCACCCAACAGGCGGAACCGCAATCGTGGCGGACGTGCTTGTCTCGACTCCACCCCTCACCCGACATCTTCCAGACATCCCTCTCGCGACCCGGAATTTATGGCGCGACCTGCCGGCGCCCATGGTCATCGTGGACGGGACGTTGGCAGCTTCCAGCAAGGTTCGGGCATCGCAAGATTCGCGCCTTGAGAGAGGGAAAACGGGAGATGACGGGGAAACCCCAGGAACGGCGTCAGGCCCCCTTCCCCACCCGCAGAAGATCTGCGGATGGGGAAGGCTGTTTCGGCGCAGGCGGCCAGGCCGCCGACGTCAAAAATAAACGTCCGAGCTGCTGAACTCTCCAGCACTGATGCCGTCGATCGTGATGCTGCCGCCCTCGGCGAAGTTGATGACGACATTGCCGGAGGCGTCGGTTGAAAGAGCTGCATCGAGCTCAGCCGAACTGCCGATCGAGGTCTCGGAGAGATCGATGTGGTCACGCCCGTCCTCAAACCCATAGACGGTGTCATCACCATTGTTGGGTCCGGCGGCATAGACGTCATACGAGTACGAATCGGATCCCAGATAGATCACGTCATTGCCCGTGCCACCGTAGATGACGTCGTCGTCCTCACCGCCAAAGATCGTATCATCGCCCGCAGCGCCGTAGATCGTATCCGCACCGGCCCCGCCCGCAACCTCGTCATTGCCTGAGCCTGCGCCGAGAATGTCGTCATCCGCGCCACCGACCAAAACGTCGTGACCCGCTCCGATATAGGCCACATCAGAGCCACTCCCGCCGTAGATCACATCGCGAGAGGCGTCAGAGCCGCCGTAGACCGTGTCGTCGCCATCGCCGCCGTACAGGGAATCCGCGCCAGTTCCGCCGCCCAGGATGTCGTCGCCCTTACCACCGCCGATGACATCGTTGCCGGCGGCCCCATACGCCTGGTCGGACCCATCACCGCTCCAAATCTTGTCGGCTTCTCCGCCACCGAACATCGCATCATTGCCGGACCCGCCGAACTCCACGTCGTCGCCTGGTCCACCGAAAATCTGATCGCTTCCGCCAGCCCCGGAGATCGTGTCGGCTCCGCCTCCGCCGATCAGAGTATCAAAGCCGATACCGCCGTTCAGCGCATCATCCCCAGAAGTGCCGGTGATAGGTTCGGTCCCCGTCAGGATCACCGAAAGAAGCGAATCAACGACGTCCGAGGTGGTTTCCGCTTCAATCACGCCCCCTCCGGTCGCGGATGCCAGGTCCTGGAAGGCCTCTTTGGTGCCACTGTCGATGCCAGAGCCAGAAACGCCGATGATGACGCCGTAGATCTGCACATCCTGACCGTTGGCGAGTGAAACCACTTCGTCATGAAGATCGGTGTCTTTGGGAGGCGCGTCGCCGAACAAAATGATGCGCCGCGCTTCAGCTTCCGGGCGCCAAGCGCCAATATCGCCGTCGAGCGCATGGAGAAGACCTCCGTTGACGAGTTCCGGGAGGTCGCCCCCGCCGGATGCGTAGAGGCTCTCAATCGCCTCACGTGCCGCGGTCTCCCTCGCAGAAACGCTCGTATCGTTGGTGAAATTCAGAACAACCTCAGTATCCGGGTCATTGTAAGCGACCAACGCTACGCGCGCATCAGTTGTACCAGAGCCAAAAATCGCGTCGATAACAGATGTGACGCTTTCTTTTACCGTGTCGATTTCGTCCCACATGCTTCCGGTGGTATCGATCACGAAGGTAATGTCCTGCTGAATGCTGGTCGCCATGCTTGTTTCCCTCAGACGCAATATATAATTCTTATTTTTAATAATTTTTTATCGGCTTTGTCTAGGCACGTTCTAATTTCCGGAACCTTCCTGCAAGCGTCGATAAGATCGGACTTCGTATGACGCCATTCCGAGGCACCGGGACCTGCAAGCCCCCCTCCAATCCCGCCCTTCGCCACGCATGTCGCGGAGCGGCGCCGCCGGCAATTCGTCTCCCGTCAGACCTCATCACGATCGCGCCAGGACGGCAGCCCAGCGCGAGCAAGGTCCGATTGCGATGGCAGCGCTCAATCGGAGACGCGAGTTGAGGAGCCCACAGAGCGTCACAGACACGCTCGCGGGGAAGTGCCAGAACTTTCCCCGCGCGAGATTGAGATCGGTGCCCTGCGCGCTCCTGGCGGCCTGCAGGGCCCGGTGAAGGCGTGAAGCAGGTCGGCGGGGTGCAGGACCGGTCCGCAATCCGATTTGCCCGATTCGATTCTCTGAGCCAGCCGCCGAACCGAATCGGCGACCTGCGGTGCGGGCTGGTCGCCGGGCAAATGCGAATCGACGGCATCAGAGATGGCGCGCCTGGACACCAATCCGAACGCTACGGGCCGATCAGTCGAAAAGATGAGGTTTGGGAAATTCCGCCTTTGGGGGAGAGAGATGTTCTCTCTCCGGCAGGCTCTCAGACGTTGGTTGGATCTGAGAAAAAATGGCGGGAGTGACGGGGCTCGAACCCGCGACCTCCGGCGTGACAGGCCGGCACTCTAACCAACTGAGCTACACCCCCGCGGGCGGCGTCGGGCCAGTGGTTCGGCCCTCAGCGAGACGGCGAGATAGGTGACTGCGCCGTCTGTGTCAAGCGTGCACCGAACGATTGGTGCAGCTTTCTGAAACCGGCGCCAGCAAGCCGTTGGCTGCGAGCTGGCTCCGGGAATTCTGGTGGGCGGTGACAGGCTCGAACTGCCGACCCTCTCGGTGTAAACGAGATGCTCTACCAACTGAGCTAACCGCCCGCCGCCCCCCTGTATAAAGGGCGGTCGCTCATGACAAGTCTGTTGGAAGAGAATGGATTCCGCGAAGACGGAATCGAAAAGGCCGAAGAGGTCGGCCTTTCAACAAAACAGCGGGACCGTCAGCTATTGACGGCGTCCTTCAAACCCTTGCCCGGCTTGAACTTGGCCTGCTTGGAAGCCTTGATTTCGATCTTTTCGCCGGTCTGCGGATTGCGGCCCGTGCTGGCGGCGCGTTCCGAGATGGCGAAATTGCCGAAACCAAGCACACGCACCTCTTCGCCCTTCTTAAGGGCATCCGTGATGCAGCCGAAAACGGCTTCCACAGCGTCCGTCGCCTGAGTCTTGGACAGATCCGTCTTCTCTGCCACCGCAGCGGCCAATTCACCCTTGTTCATTCTCATTCTCCCTTTGTCGAGATGGCGATTCTCTGCGTCACATTAACGCCTGGGGCAAGCGCCAGAGCCCGGAAAATCTGCAAAATCTTCAAGAAAACTGGGCATTTCCGCAACTTTGAACGACAAAACGGCCCGGAAGGTTCCGGGCCGTCTGAAGCTTAAGCGCACTCAGTGCGCAATCATCGTTGCGGCGTTGTCATCCTCGGCGACGTCAGAGCGTTTTGGCTCGTTCTCCACTTCGCTCCACACGATCGGCTCAGGTTGGCGGACCAATGCATGCCGCAGAACCTCATCCATTCGGGCAACAGGTATGATCTCAAGGCCGCTCTTCACATTGTCCGGAATCTCCGCCAAATCCTTGGCATTATCTTCCGGGATGAGCACGGTCTTGATGCCGCCGCGGAGGGCCGCCAAAAGCTTCTCCTTAAGGCCACCAATCGGCAGAACGCGGCCGCGCAAGGTGATCTCACCGGTCATGGCGACATCGCGACGGACTGGAATGCCCGTCATCACCGAAACGATCGCCGTCACCATCGTGATACCGGCCGAGGGTCCATCCTTCGGCGTCGCGCCCTCGGGCACGTGCACGTGGATATCGCGCCGATCGAACAATGGCGGCTCGATGCCGAAATCGACGGCCCGCGAGCGCACATAGGACGCCGCTGCGGAAATCGATTCCTTCATCACGTCGCGAAGGTTGCCGGTGACGGTCATCTTGCCCTTACCGGGCATCATGACACCCTCGATCGTGAGCAGATCGCCACCGACTTCGGTCCAGGCAAGACCGGTGACGACACCAGTCATGTCCTCCCTTTCGGCTTCACCGAATCGGTACCGGGCCACACCCAGATAATCGGCGAGATTGTCTGAGGTGATCGCGACCTTCTTTTCATCGCTCGTCAGGAGCTTCTTCACCGCCTTGCGGGCGAGTGTGGCGAGCTCTCGCTCGAGATTTCTGACGCCAGCTTCCCGTGTATAGCGGCGAATCACCGTCCGCAGAGCCTCGTCGTCGATCGAGAACTCGCCCTTCCGGAGGCCGTGATCCTTTTCCGACTTTGGCAAGAGATGGCGCCGCGCGATCTCGACCTTCTCATCCTCGGTGTAACCGGCGATGCGAATGATCTCCATCCGGTCCATCAAGGCGGGTGGGATGTTGAGCGTATTCGCGGTCGTCACGAACATCACATCCGACAGGTCGTACTCGACCTCCAAATAGTGGTCCATGAAGGTTGCGTTCTGCTCCGGATCGAGCACCTCGAGAAGCGCCGACGACGGATCGCCGCGGAAATCCATGCCCATCTTGTCGATCTCGTCGAGCAGGAAGAGCGGGTTGGACTTCTTCGCCTTGCGCATCGACTGGATCACCTTGCCGGGCATCGAGCCGATATAGGTGCGCCTGTGGCCGCGGATTTCGGCTTCGTCACGAACGCCGCCCAGCGACATGCGCACGAAATTGCGGCCGGTGGCCTTTGCGATCGACTTGCCGAGCGAGGTCTTGCCGACGCCGGGAGGTCCGACGAGGCACAGAATCGGACCCTTCAGCTTGTTGGCGCGGCTCTGCACGGCGAGGTACTCGACGATCCGCTCCTTGACCTTCTCAAGACCGTAATGATCGGTCTCGAGCACGGATTCGGCATGACCGAGATCGTTCTTCACCCTGGTGCGCTTGCCCCACGGGATGCTGAGCAGCCAATCCAGATAATTGCGCACGACGGTCGCCTCGGCGGACATCGGGCTCATCTGGCGCAGCTTCTTCATCTCCGCCTCGGCCTTTTCCCGGGCCTCCTTGGAGAGCTTTGTCTTGCCGATGCGGTCTTCCAGCTCGCGCAGCTCGTCGCGTCCGTCTTCCGAATCGCCGAGCTCCTTCTGGATCGCCTTCATCTGCTCGTTGAGGTAGTACTCGCGCTGCGTCTTCTCCATCTGGCGCTTGACGCGCGAGCGGATGCGCTTCTCCACCTGCAGAACGGAGATCTCGCTCTCCATCAGGCCGAGCACCTTTTCCAGGCGGTCGGTCGCAGAGGTGAGAGCCAGGATTTCCTGCTTCTCGGGAATGCGAATGGCGAGATGCGACGCCACCGTATCGGCGAGCTTGGCATAATCCTCGATGTTGGCGACGGCGGTCAGAACTTCCGGGCTCACCTTCTTGTTGAGCTTCACGTAGTTCTCGAACTCCGCGACCACGGAGCGCGACAGCGCCTCGACTTCCACCTCGTCGCCCAGCGTCTCCGGAATCTCTTCGGCCTCGGCCTCGAAAATGTCCTTGCGATCACTGAAGCGCTTGATGGACGCACGGCTGCGCCCCTCGACCAGCACCTTCACGGTGCCATCGGGCAATTTCAAAAGCTGCAGAACCGAGGCGAGCGTGCCGACCTCGTAAATACGTTCCGGAGACGGATCCTCGTCGCTGGCGTCTTTCTGGGTGGCCAGCAGGATCATCTTATCTGCCCGCATCACCTCTTCCAGGGCATTGATCGACTTCTCCCGCCCGACGAAGAGCGGCACGATCATGTGCGGGAAGACAACGATGTCGCGAAGAGGAAGGACGGGATAAACCCCGTTCCCTTCAGCAGATCCGAGGAAACCAGTGGGTTCTGTCATAAGGATTCCTTCGCGTTCGCCGGTCGATCCGACGAAATCTCAGTGTAAAGAGTACTCGCTTACGGGATCACTTTTGGGCGCAGACAAAATGACAAGCCACACACCTGGCGCGACCGTTCGAAGCGAGCTTGTTGCGTTACCCGGTTAGGTGGATAGGAGAGGCCCGGTTGTCAACCTGAGGCCCCTCACCGCTTTCCTAGGCCGAGCGACCGGCGTTCTGCGTCTCGGAATGACGTTCCGAGTAAATGTAGAGCGGGCGTGCGCTGCCGTTGACCACGTCGCCGGAGATCACGACCTCCTCCACGCCGTCGAGACCCGGAAGATCGAACATCGTCT
This sequence comes from Afifella aestuarii, assembly GCF_004023665.1. Classification (NCBI taxonomy): domain Bacteria; kingdom Pseudomonadati; phylum Pseudomonadota; class Alphaproteobacteria; order Hyphomicrobiales; family Afifellaceae; genus Afifella; species Afifella aestuarii. The sequence continues at coordinate 432,283 of NZ_SAUF01000005.1, read as the reverse complement.
CCAGCAGGATCGCCTCCATGATGGAACGCAGGCCACGGGCGCCCGTCTTGCGCTCGATCGCCTTGCGGGCGATCGCCGCAAGCGCATCCTCATGGAACGTCAGCTCGACATTCTCCATCTCGAAGAGCCGCTGATACTGCTTCACCAGCGCGTTCTTCGGCTCCGTCAGGATGGAGACGAGAGCCGGCTCGTCGAGATCCTCAAGCGTCGCCACGACCGGCATACGTCCGACGAATTCCGGAATAAGACCGAATTTCAGAAGGTCCTCCGGCTCCACCTGGCTCAGAAGCTCGCCGATCTTGCGATCGTCCGGCGACGCCACGGTGGCGGAGAAGCCGATCGAGGTCTTGCGGCCACGGTCGGAAATGATGCGATCGAGACCGGCGAACGCACCGCCGCACACGAACAGGATGTTCGTCGTATCGACCTGGAGGAATTCCTGCTGCGGGTGCTTGCGCCCGCCCTGGGGCGGCACGGAAGCAACTGTGCCTTCCATGATCTTCAGCAAGGCCTGCTGGACGCCCTCGCCCGACACATCGCGGGTGATGGAAGGGTTGTCCGACTTGCGAGAAATCTTGTCGACCTCGTCGATATAGACGATGCCGCGCTGGGCACGTTCCACATTGTAATCGGCGGCCTGAAGCAGCTTCAGGATGATGTTTTCGACATCCTCACCGACGTAGCCGGCTTCGGTCAGTGTCGTTGCATCCGCCATGGTGAAGGGCACATCGAGAATGCGGGCCAAGGTCTGCGCTAGCAGCGTCTTGCCGCAACCCGTCGGGCCGATCAGCAGAATGTTGGACTTCGCCAACTCCACATCATTGTTCCGCGCCGCATGGTTGAGGCGCTTGTAATGGTTGTGGACAGCGACAGAGAGCACCTTCTTGGCACCCGTCTGGCCGATCACGTAGTCGTTGAGGACGTTGTAAATCTCTTGCGGCGAAGGCACGCCGTCGCCGGACTTCACCAGTGAGGATTTGTTCTCCTCCCGGATGATGTCCATGCAAAGCTCGACACACTCGTCGCAGATAAACACGGTCGGTCCCGCGATGAGCTTCCGCACCTCGTGTTGGCTCTTGCCACAGAAGGAGCAGTAGAGCGTGTTCTTACTGTCCCCGCTGTTACCGCTGATTTTGCTCATCGGTCACCTCTCCGGTGGGCCAGCCCGCCATTCCGGCGCCTGGCACGAGGCGCTGCCGCGAAGCGGCACGCCCCTTTCATCGAACATCTTTGGCTGTACGGTTTCAAGATAAACTTAACAGCTTCTAGCCTGCGTGACGCTTGCAACGTCAACCCTGCCCCTCGGTCTCCGTCATCGCCCGGCTTGTGATCACGCGATCGATCAATCCGAACTCCTGCGCCTGCTCAGCCGTCATGAAATAGTCACGATCGAGCGTCCGCTCAACCGTCTCATAGTTCTGACCTGTGTGCTTGACGTAGATTTCGTTCAGCCGGCGCTTCATTTTGATAATATCCTCGGCGTGGCGCTCGATATCCGAGGCCTGACCCTGGAAGCCGCCCGAGGGCTGGTGCACCATGATGCGGGCATTGGGAACGGCAAAGCGCATATCCTTTTCACCGGCGCAAAGAAGCAGCGAGCCCATCGAGGCAGCCTGCCCGATGCACAAGGTCGACACAGCCGGCTTGATAAACTGCATCGTGTCGTACATCGCAAAGCCGGAGGTCACGACACCGCCGGGCGAATTGATGTAGAGGCTGATCTCCTTTTTAGGGTTCTCCGCCTCGAGGAAAAGGAGCTGGGCACAGACGAGGGTCGCCATGTGATCCTCGATCATGCCCGTAACAAAAATGATGCGCTCCTTCAGAAGGCGCGAAAAGATATCGTAGGCGCGCTCACCCCGGTTGGTCTGCTCCACGACCATGGGGACGAGGTTCATGTAGGTTTCAACGGGATCTTTCATGGGAGGCCTTTGCTCTGCCCGCAGAGGCGCGGGCACGGGGATACGATTCGTCCTAATTTAGGGGGTTCTTAGCAATCTGCCAAAGCCCCGTAAAACATGACGCCCGACTTGGCGGAAAAAAGGCCGCGCGATGCGCGGCCTGCGTGGTGCGGTGACGCAGCGTCGACTGCGTCACACGCCCGTTTGGTCACCTATCAGTGATCGTGGTCGTGATGATGGTGATGCTCGTGGTCATCCTCATCGTCATCGGCAAGCAGCTCCTCACGTGACACCGTCTTGTCGGTGACGTCGGCGAGCTCGAGCATGTAATCGACGACCTTCTCCTCAAAAATCGGAGCGCGAAGCGCCTGCACCGCTTCCGGATTGTTGCGGTAGTGCTCGATCACCTGCTGTTCCTGACCCGGGAAGCGGCGAACCTGCTCGTAGAGAGCGCGCTGCAGCTCTTCCTCGCCGACCTCGACCTTCGCTTCTTCGCCGATCTTCGACAGGACGAGACCGAGACGCACGCGGCGCTCGGCAATGGTGCGGTACTCCGCCCGCGCCTCTTCTTCCGTCGTGCCTTCATCCTCGAAGGAACGACCGTGATGCTCCACATCGTGCATCACCTGCCGCCAGATGTTCTCGAACTCCTGCTCGACCAGCTTTTCCGGAAGCGGGAATTCGTGCTTCTCGTCGAGCGCGTCGAGGAGCTGACGCTTCACACGCTGGCGGGTGGCAGAACCGTATTCGCTTTCGAGCTGGGCGCGGACGGCTTCCTTCAGCTTGTCGAGCGATTCGACACCGAGCTTCTGCGCGAACTCGTCGTCGAGCTTCAGCTCCTGCGGAGCGGCCACTTCCTTGACCGTGACATCGAACGTCGCCGGCTTTCCGGCAAGCTTCTCAGAGGGATAATCCTCCGGGAAGGTCACCTCGATCGTCTTCTCCTCGCCTTCCTTCACGCCCTTCAGCTTCTCTTCGAAGCCCGGGATGAACTGGCCGGAGCCAATGACGATCTGGGTGTTGTCGTCGCTGCCGCCGTCGAAGACTTCGCCATCGATCTTGCCGACGAAGCCGATCGTGATGCGGTCGCCGTCCTTGGCCTTGCGCTTCACCGCCTCGTAGGTGCGGCTTCCTTCGCCGATGGCGTTCAGGCGCTCATCGACCTCTTCATCCGGCACTTCGGCGATCGGGCGCTCGATCTTGATGCCTTTGATCTCGGCGATCTCGAATTCGGGCAGAACCTCGTAATTCACCGTGAAGGTCAGATCGGCATTGGCTGCCAAGATCTCGTTGGCTTCCGCCTCGTCGTCGGTCATGGCGATTTCCGGCTGCATGGCAGCCTTCTCGCCCCGTTCGTTGATGGCCGTACGTGTCGTCTCGGCAACGATGTTCTCGACGATTTCCGCCATCGCGGCCTTGCCATAGAGCCGGCGCAGATGCTCGGTCGGGACTTTGCCAGGGCGGAAGCCCTTGAGGCGGACCTGTCCCCGCAGCTGATCCAGGCGCGCAGCCAGCCGATCGTTCAATTCGCCGGCCGGAACGGTAACCTTCAATTCGCGCTTGAGGCCGTCGGAGAGGGTCTCGTTGATATCCATTGTCGCTTCCTGATGCTCAGGCGAAACTCGCCGCTTGATTGCCTGAAGTTGAGATGTAAGCGGTTCGCGCCGTCAAGCGTCGGGTGACGTGGTGCGGGCGGAGGGACTCGAACCCCCAAGCTGTTAGGCACTTGGACCTAAACCAAGCGTGTCTACCAGTTCCACCACGCCCGCCACCTTCAAGAGCTGGCGCGCCCTGCCAAGGTTGGGGCTCTATATCATGTCTTTGTCCGCGCACAAGGTGGCGCGCAACCGCCAAAAGAAAAGCCCTCCGAAGAGGGCTGAGGTCCAATCATTGTGCAGTGAGTCTTGAAGCTTGCCGTGGCAACCGACGACACATCACGTCACCTGCCCACACGTCCTCTCTTAGCGTAAACTGGAGTTTAACGAAATCCCCCGGTTCGCCTGTGGTTAATCAGCGCAGCATTCAGATGCGAGCTGCGACCACACCGCGGGCAGCATCTCCGATAAATCTTCCGAAATCAGGCCCGGCCCAAAACGGTTTGCCGCATCGGCATGCATCCACACCGCGGCGCATGCGGCTTCGAAGGCCGGCATTCTTTGGGCGGCAAGCCCCGCGATCATGCCAGCGAGAACGTCGCCCGTCCCGGCCGTCGCGAGCCATGGAGCATCCTGCGCGGAAATCGCAGCCCGACCGTCAGGGGCGGCCACGACCGTGTCCGCGCCCTTGAGAATGACGATCGCTCCGGCTCGCTCGGCGGCCTTGCGTGCTTTCTCGACCTTGTCGTCCTCCTCCGCGAGATCAGGAAAAAGCCGCGAAAACTCGCCCGCATGCGGCGTCATCAAGACCGGAGCCGAGCGGCCTGCGATCGCATCGAAGAGCCTGCCGGGATACTCCTTGAAGCTCGTCACGGCATCGGCGTCGAGGACGACGGCCGCCTCGCTCTTCAGGCAGGCGATCACACGTTCGCATGTCGCCTTCCCCACCCCGGCGCCCGGCCCGATCACCACGGCGTTGAGGCGCGTATCCGCAAGAAGCTCGGCCAGACCTCCAGAGCCGTCCGCCTTCTTGATCATGATTGCAGTGAGATGGGCCGCAAGCGCCGGAATGGCATCTTCCTCCGCCGCCATACTGACGAGACCCGCCCCCGCCCGCAGAGCGGCCCGCGCCGCCAGGCGCGCGGCTCCCGTAGCATGGGCAGGCCCTGAGACGACGACGGCATGGCCGCGGGCGTATTTGTGTCCCTCCACACCCGGGAGCGGCAGAACGGTGCGCCACAGGCCTGGATGATTGCGCCACAGGCGGAGCGAAAGACCCGGCAACACCGCGCCCGGGATGCCGATGTCGGCCACATGGATCTCCCCGCAATGGAGACGCCCGGGCAACAGGAGGTGTCCGGGCTTCTCGCGGAAGAAGGTCACGGTCCTTGCCGCCTTGAAGGCCGCTCCGCGAACGCCTCCGGTACGACCATCGATGCCGCTTGGGAGGTCGACGGCCAAAACCGGTCGTTCGCTCGCATTGACCGCCTCGACGAGAGCGGCCACCTCCCCGTCGATCGGCCGCCCGAGACCCGCCCCGAAAAGCGCATCGACGATGAGGTCGGCGGACAGATCGATCCCGGCCGACAGCGGCTCGATCTCGCCCGGCCAGCGCGAAGCGGCGCTCGCCGCGTCACCTGACAGTTTTTCGCGGGAACCGAGGAGCGCAAGGCGGACACGATAACCGCGCTCGGCGAGACAACGTGCGGCGACGAAGCCGTCGCCTCCGTTGTTGCCGGGCCCGGCCAGAACGAGGACATGCCCGCGGTGCGGGCACATGGCCTGTGCATGTTTTGCGACCGCCGCGCCGGCGTTCTCCATGAGCAAAGGGCCGGAAATTCCGGCGTCCATCGCAGCGCGGTCGGCGCGCCCCATTTCCTCCGGAGTGAGGAGGAGAAGAGCATCCCGGGCAGAGAAGTGATCACGCATTGTGCAGTTGCCTCATTATTATGCCGTGCCGATGGGGAAAAAGCGGTCATCCGTCGCCGCAAAATTAGCCTTGGCAGCGGCAGGCGCCTCGTCTTCCATGCGCACGCCGCCGAGAGCGGGCTGGCACGCTTCCTGCTGAGGGGCGGTCGGAGCGACGACGACGCTCACGGGCTCTGGAGTTTCCCTTGATATGAAGAAGATCGAAGCGATCATAAAACCGTTCAAACTCGATGAAGTGAAGGAGGCGTTGCAGGAAGTCGGACTGCAGGGCATCACAGTGACCGAGGCTAAGGGCTTTGGTCGTCAAAAGGGCCATACCGAGCTCTATCGCGGTGCAGAATATGTCGTCGATTTCCTGCCCAAGGTGAAGGTTGAAGTGGTTCTGCCGGACGAGCTTGTCGAGCGGGCCGTCGATGCCATCCGAAACGCCGCGCAAACCGGTCGCATCGGCGACGGAAAGATCTTCATCTCCAGCGTCGAAGAAGCCATTCGCATCCGCACGGGCGAAACCGGCGCAGAGGCAATCTAGAGATCGGTCGCGGCCGGCACTTCTCCGATGGCCGCACCCTTTCCCCATTCCATTTAGAAGGTGACACTCATGAGCAATGCTTCCGATGTCTTGAAAACGATCAAAGACAACGATGTGAAATATGTCGACCTGCGCTTCACCGACCCGCGCGGTAAGATGCAGCACGTGACCATGGACGTATCCATCGTCGACGAGGATATGTTCGCCGACGGCATCATGTTCGATGGGTCCTCCATCGCCGGCTGGAAAGCCATCAACGAGTCCGACATGACGCTGATGCCGGACCCCGACACCGCCGTCATCGACCCGTTCTTCGCGCAGCCGACGCTCGCCATCTTCTGCGACATCCTGGAGCCGTCCACGGGCGAGCCCTACAACCGCGACCCGCGCACTACGGCGAAGAAGGCCCTCGCCTATCTGCAGTCGACCGGCGTCGGCGACACCGCCTTTTTCGGTCCGGAAGCGGAATTCTTCATCTTCGACGACGTGCGCTTCTCCTGCACGCCTTACAACACCGGCTTCCTGCTCGATTCCATCGAGCTGCCCACGAACCAGTGGACGGAGTACGAAGGCGGCAATATGGGCCACCGCGTGCGCACCAAGGGCGGTTATTTCCCGGTGCCGCCGATCGATTCGGCCCAGGACCTGCGCTCCGACATGCTGATGTACATGGCCGAGATGGGCGTCGACGTCGAAAAGCACCATCACGAGGTCGGTTCCGCTCAGCATGAGCTCGGCATGAAGTTCGACACGCTCGTGCGCGTCGCCGACAAGCTGCAGATCTACAAATACTGCATCCATCAGACGGCCGCGGCCTACGGCAAGACGGCGACCTTCATGCCGAAGCCGGTCTTTGGCGACAACGGCACCGGCATGCACTGCCACCAGTCGATCTGGAAGGACGGCAACCCGGTATTCGCCGGCAACCAGTACGCCGATCTTTCGGAAGAATGCCTCTTCTACATCGGTGGCATCCTGAAGCACGCCAAGGCACTCAACGCCTTCACGAACCCGACCACCAACTCCTATAAGCGTCTGGTCCCGGGCTACGAGGCTCCGGTGCTGCTCGCCTATTCGGCGCGCAACCGCTCGGCCTCCTGCCGTATCCCGTACACCAATTCGCCGAAGGCGAAGCGCATGGAGATCCGCTTCCCGGATCCGGCGGCGAACCCGTATCTCGCCTTCTCCGCCATGCTGATGGCCGGCCTCGACGGCATCAAGAACCGGATCCATCCGGGCGACCCGATGGACAAGGACCTCTACGATCTGCCGCCGGAGGAGCTGAAGGACATCCCGACGGTTTGCGGCTCGCTGCGTGAAGCCATCTCTTCGCTCGAAGCCGATCACGACTTCCTGACGGCCGGTGGCGTCTTCGACGAGGATCAGATCGAGGCCTATCTCGACCTCCTGCGCGAGCAGAACATCCGCTACGAGCAGACCCCGCATCCGATCGAGTTCGAGATGTACTACTCGGTCTGACCCTTCGGGCTCAGAGCCATCATCGAAAGCACTTTGGGGAGGCGGTCACCGCCTCCCCTTTTTGTTGCGCGCGCGAATTGGGCCACCTCCCAACGAAACGGCAGAGCCAGAGTGACGTCCTCGGTTTTGGCAAGCCCCTGTGGTCTCGTCCCGACTGCCGGCGGGAGATGAGGCATGGTCGGCTAAATTGGCGCAGGCCGAGTTTCTAGGCAGATGTGTCGCAAACGGCACAGCACCGTTAACGAATCTGCTCTATCTTTAGGCGGTCCAGGTGGATGGCCGGCTAGGTTCATCGCGCGCATCCGAAAAGGCTTCCTTTGCCCTGTCGGTCGTCCACCTCCGGTTCTCCACCGGTTGCAAGCCGAGCTGCGCGCTGCCCTTGAAACCAAGCGCTTGAAGGCGCATCGATAGCGGCATGCTCTGCGGTCGCTTCTCTGCGGCTGCGCATGGAGTAGGGTCACGTCGCCGCAAGGCCGAGACCATGGCAACATCGCCACCCGATTCGCATCAAGGCAGAAGCATGGACCGAGCCGAGGATCTTTTTTCGAGCGCCAGCAAGCCCTCCGGCACAAAAACGCCCACCGAGCGGACCCCGCGCCGCCGCAAGGCGCGTGAGGCGAGCGCTCCGGCGTCGGGCTATTCCGCCACCGACATCGAGGTCTTGGAGGGCTTGGAGCCGGTCCGGCGCCGGCCGGGCATGTATATCGGCGGCACCGACGAGAAGGCTTTCCACCATCTCTTTGCCGAGGTGATCGACAATTCGATGGACGAGGCCGTGGGCGGCCACGCCAGTTGGATCGAGGTCGAGCTCGACACCGAAGGATTCCTGACCGTCACCGACAATGGCCGCGGAATCCCCGTCGACAGGCATCCGAAATTCCCCGACAGGTCCGCGCTCGAAGTCATCATGACGACGCTGCATGCCGGCGGAAAGTTCAATTCGAAGGTCTATGAAACCTCCGGCGGATTGCACGGGGTCGGCGTCTCCGTCGTCAATGCCCTGTCGGAAAAACTCGAGGTGGAGGTTGCGCGCAATCGCAAGCTCTACCGACAGATTTTTTCGCGCGGCAAGCCGCTCGGCCCGCTGGAAGAAGCCGGCGACGCCCCGAATCGCCGCGGCACGCGCATCCGTTTCCGCCCGGATCCGGAAATCTTCGGCACCGAGATCACGTTTGATCCCAAGCGTTTGCACGAGATGGCGCGATCGAAGGCCTATCTCTTCGGCGGGGTCGAAATCCGCTGGAACTGCCCTTCGTCCCTTATCGATCCGAAGAGCGAAGTGCCGGAGAAGGCCGTCTTCCATTTTCCGGATGGGCTGCGCGATTATCTCGACGCTACGCTCGCCGGAGAGACCCGAGTCGGAGACATTTTTTCCGGCCGCACGGAACGTCCGGGCGGGCATGGGGCCGTCGAATGGGCCTTGGCCTGGTTTGCCGGCGACGGTTTCCTGAGCTCCTACTGCAACACGGTGCCGACGCCTGAAGGCGGCACGCACGAAGCAGGGTTGCGCACCGCGCTCCTGCGCAGCCTTAAGGGCTATGGCGAGCTTATCGGCAACAAGCGCGCGGCCCAGATCACCTCCGACGATATCATGACCTCGATGGGCGGCATGCTCTCGGTGTTCATCCGCGAACCGGAATTCGTCGGTCAGACCAAGGACCGGCTCGCAACTGGCGAAGCATCCCGCATCGTCGACGCCGCCATTCGCGATGCGTTCGATCATTGGCTCGCCGCATCACCGAACCAATCGGCAAACCTTCTCGACTGGGTGGTGGACCGCGCCGAAGAGCGCCTGCGCCGACGCCGTGAAAAAGAAATCTCCCGCAAGACCGCGACCCGCAAACTCCGCCTTCCGGGCAAGCTTGCCGATTGCTCCGCGAGCGACCGCGACGATACCGAGCTCTTCATCGTGGAGGGCGATTCGGCCGGAGGCTCCGCCAAACAGGCCCGTAACCGGCGCACGCAGGCAATTCTCCCGCTCCGGGGCAAGATCCTCAACGTGGCAAGCGCCGGGCGCGAAAAGCTTTCTCAGAATCAGCAGCTCTCGGACCTGATCCAGGCGCTCGGATGCGGCACCGGCTCGCGCTACCGCGAGCAGGATCTGCGTTACGGCAAGATCATCATCATGACCGACGCCGATGTGGACGGCGCGCATATCGCGTCCCTCCTCATCACGTTCTTCTATCGTGAAATGCCGGAGGCAATCCGGCAGGGACGCGTGTTTCTCGCGGTCCCTCCTCTCTTCCGGCTTTCGCAAGGCGGAAAGGTTCTCTACGCCCGCGACGAAGCTCATCGCGACGAACTGATGCGAACCGAGTTCTCAAGCCGCGGAAAGGTTGAGGTGAGCCGCTTCAAAGGCCTCGGCGAGATGATGCCGGCGCAGCTCAAAGAGACGACGATGGACCCGGCCCGCCGCACGCTTTTGCGCGTCGGTGTCGTTGAAGACGAAGCTCAGGCGGTTCGCGCCACCGTGACACAGCTCATGGGCAACAAGCCCGAAGCACGCTTCGCCTTCATCCAAGAGCGCGCGGCTTTCGCACCGCCGGATCTCGACATCTAGGCCCGCCCGAGCGCGGCTCTCGCTTCACAAAGCGGTTCGGAGCAAGCCCGATATCCGGCGTGTCGACGCTGCATTCGAGCGCGATGCAGCGGCCGGGCAAATCATCTCGATCGATGCGACGGGGCGGGTCCCAGGCCTGCGCGAGGCGCCCGCAAAACCTCTCCTCACGACACACCGTGATGCACAAAAAAAAACCGGCGGCCGAAGCCGCCGGTTTCGCACTCGCTCGGAAGCGAGAATTAGTAGTTGGCCATCACCGAGCCGCTCGGGCCGCCAAAGCGCCAGTTCACACCAACCATGAAGGTGTCCATGTCGGTGTCGAAATCGACGCTCGAGCCGTCCGCATAACCGATCGACTTGTCGTCGAACCAGTAGTGGCGATACTCACCCGAGACCGAGATGTTGTCGGTGACCGCAACCTCGATGCCGGCACCGAGCGTCCAGCCGAAGTCGCCATCGTCGTCGCTGTCGCCATAGACAACAGTGCCGTCGGTGTAAGAGTTGCTGTGGTCATAATCGACGTAGGCAACACCACCGAGGACATACGGATGGAAGCGGTCCATGCCGACACCGGCGCGGGCCGTCAAGCTGGCGAGCCAGTTGGCGTCCATGCCGTTGACAACGGTGTCACGGTTGCCGTCGCCATCGACGTCAAGCCAGTTGATGTCGCCGCGCACGCCGAGGACGGCCCAGTTCCACTGGTAGTCCCAACCTGCGGCAACACCGGCCGTCCAGCCGTCGCTGTCGAAATCAAAACCGCCGACCGTCGTGCCACCGTAATTGAAGTCGGTGTCGACGTTCGACCACGCCCAGCCAGTCTGAAGACCGACATAGCCGCCGGACCAGTTGTAGGTCGGGGTGGCAACCGGCGTTGCGACGGGAGCCGGCTCATAGGTCGGCAAATCCGCTGCGAGGGCGGAACCGCCCATCAGGGCAACCGCGGCGCTCGCGAGAAGGATCTTTTTCATGTGGTACTCCATTGCGGGAAAACTGTAAGGCTCCCCTTTGCCAAGAGTTCATTTAGCAAAGCGCGACGGTCCTGTCTGTCGCCGAAACGCAACAGTGGGAGGCTTTCAAACCAGCTGTTTATTGTTAACGAACGTTAATGTACGGCGGCAAACTGTGAACGATAAGTTAATACACCCTTTTCCCGCCACATTGTGGCAGAAACCGACCGGATTTTTGGCGAAGTCTATTTTTAGCATAACGATGATCCTACAATGTTTATTCGGTAGCGTCTTGCGACTTTTGCTATCATCAAGGTCTCGGACGAAGGCGTATTAAGGAAAAAGCCTCCAAGGACCTCTCAAAACAGAGGCAACTTCAACACCTAATTCGGGGCCATTCCATCGCAATTGGCTCTGGGTGCGCTGCCCCAGGAGGGGCTCAACGAAAATGCGCGGAGGACGAAAGCATGCCAGCTCAACCGCTTGCTTGACACATGTCGCATGGCACCTATGGTGCGCCTCGTGTAAACAAGCCCGACGTTGAGAAGTTTTCCGCCGGGCGCGAAATTTCCCATGAGCTTTGATAATCTAGGTTTAAGCGACAAGGTTTTGCAGGCCGTTCACGCGGTTGGCTACACCGAACCGACGCCCATTCAGGCGGCGGCAATCCCGCATGTGCTGGCAGGACGAGACGTCCTCGGCCTCGCCCAGACAGGCACGGGCAAGACGGCGTCCTTCACACTGCCTATGCTGACGCTGCTGGAGCGCGGTCGTGCACGCGCACGTATGCCGCGGACGCTCATCCTTGAGCCGACGCGCGAGCTCGCGGCACAGGTGGAAGACAATTTCTCCGGCTATGGCGCCAACCACAAACTCACCGTGGCGCTTCTCATCGGCGGCATCTCCTTCGATGAGCAGGACAAGAAGCTGACGCGGGGTGCCGACGTTCTCATCGCGACACCGGGGCGCCTGCTCGATCATTTCGAGCGCGGTCGGCTGCTTCTGACAGGTGTCGAAGTCCTCGTCATCGACGAGGCGGACCGCATGCTCGACATGGGCTTTATTCCCGACATCGAGCGGATCGTCAGCCTGATCACGGCGACGCGCAAACCGCAGACGCTTCTCTTCTCGGCGACGATGCCGAAGGAAATCGCCACGCTCGCGGCGAAGTTCATGACCAATCCGGAGCGGGTGGAGGTTTCCCGACCGTCCAGCACTGCGGAAAACGTCAGCCAACACACCGTCGTCACGGGTCGCAAACCGCACGAGAAGCGTGTCGCTTTGCGGGCTTTGATCGATCGCGAGAAGGATCTCACCAACGCGATCATCTTCTGCAATCGCAAGCGCGATGTTGCGACGCTCGAGCGTTCGCTCCGGCGGCATGGCTATTCAGCCGGGGCGCTGCACGGCGATATGGACCAGCATGCGCGGCTTGCGACGCTGGAATCGTTCCGCGAAAATCGCATCAGCCTTCTCGTCGCCTCGGACGTCGCCGCCCGCGGCCTCGATATCCCGGCGGTCAGCCACATCTTCAATTTCGACGTACCGACGCATGCGGAAGATTATGTGCACCGCATCGGCCGGACGGGGCGGGCTGGGCGCAAGGGTCGCTCCTTCACGCTGATGACAGCTGAAGAGAAAAAGTACGTCTCTGCGATCGAAAAGCTCATTCATCGCGAAATCCCGCCCCTTCCCGACTTTGAAACCGCCGAACCGGAGGCAGACGACGAAGACGAACGTCCGCGGCGCTCAAGTTCGCGGCGCGGGAAGAGCGGCGGCCGAGAGCGTTCGCGCAGCGCAAAGCCTGCAACGAAGACGGATGCGGACGAGGTTGCTGCAAGCGAGGGTTCTGCACCGACCGAAGCCCGGTCCGGCCAAATCAAGTCGGGTCACAGCAAGTCCGAGCACGGGAAATCCGAGCACAGCAAGGCGAGTTCTCGTCCGGATTCGCGGCCACAGCGCAACGACAAGCCGCAGCAGAGCGGGCGGTCGAAAGGCAAGCAGCAGAGGCAGCGCGAAGAGGAGCCCGTTGGCTTCGGCGATCACGTGCCGGCCTTTCTTCTGCAGCCGGTTCGCGTCGGCAACAGCTGAACGAGCACGTAGACGGGCCCGCAAGGCGGCCGAATCGATCGATCGCCGCTCCGTCTCATTCCCAATAAAAAAACGCCGGCCCGAGGGCCGGCGTTTTTTATTGAGATCAGAAACCGTGCTCACACACGGGCCGATTGAAAGTTGCCAGGATCGGCAGCCCGCAATTCCACCGATTCGCCGCAACCGCAGGCCGAGGTCTGATTGGGATTGCGAAACACGAAGCCCGTCCGCAGCTTCGTCACCTCAAAGTCCATTTCGGTGCCGAGCAAAAACAAGGTGGCGGAGGGATCGACGAAAACCGCAACCCCCTCTCCAAGATCGACCTTGTCATCGGAGGGGTCTGCGTCGCGCGCGAGATCGACGGTATATTCCATACCGGCGCATCCGCCCTTCTTGATGCCGACTCGGATGCCCGAAGCCGGCGCTTCGGCGTTTGCCACAATTTCACGGACACGCGCTGTTGCGGCATCCGTGAGGCTCAGAACTTGAAATCCGGGAAAAGCCATAGGTTCAACCTAGTCACTGAGGTTCGTCGTTTCCAGTCCCGCGGTGCGTCTTGCAAAAGCCGGAGCACGAGACTGCGGAGCCCCCGCGTCAAGCGGCGCCGGACCCTACCACCAACCGATCGCGACTTTCGCCTCATCCGACATCCGTTCCGGCGTCCAGGGGGGATCGAAGACCATCGTCGCCGTCGCACCGGAAACGCCCTGAACAGAGGCCACTGCGTTCTCCACCCAGATCGGCATTTCGCCGGCCACCGGGCAGCCCGGCGCCGTGAGAGTCATGTCGATGTTCACATGGCGCGAATCGTCGATATCGACCTTATAGATCAGGCCAAGCTCATAGATGTCTGCCGGGATCTCGGGATCGTACACGGTTTTGAGAGCCGCCACGATATCCTGGCTCAGGCGCTCAACCTCCTCAGGCGGCATCGCCGAAACCTCGATATCCGGGGAATTCGGCGCCTCGTCCGCGTGCGGCTCGGGCGCCGCCGCGGCGTCGGTTTCGTCCTTGTGCGTGGTCTCGTCCATCGCTCTTATCCTCACGCGAAGAAGGTCTGCGCCTTCATCAGGGCTTCCGCCAATTTATCGACTTCTGCTTTCGTATTATAGAGGCCGAAAGACGCACGGCACGTGGCGGTCGTCCCGTAATGGGTGAGAAGCGGCTGCGCGCAATGCGTGCCCGCACGCACCGCCACCCCTTCCCGGTCAATAATCATCGAGACATCGTGCGGGTGCGTGCCTTCCAGGTTGAAAGAGATGATGGCGCTCTTATCCGGTGCATGCCCATAGATCGTGAGCGAATTGATCTCCCCCAACCGTTCGTGCGCGTACTCCTTGAGCTCGTGCTCATGGGCCGCGATTTTTTCGCGCCCGAGCTCCCGCATGTACTTGAGCGAAGAGCCCAGCCCGATCGCCTGAACGATCGGCGGCGTCCCGGCCTCGAATTTATGCGGCGGTTCCGCATAGGTGACGCCGTCCTGCGTCACATCCTTGATCATCTCTCCACCACCGAGAAACGGTGGCATTTTCTCCAGCCATTCCCGTTTCGCCCAGAGGACCCCGATGCCGGTCGGTCCATAGGTCTTGTGGCCGGTGAAGACATAGAAATCGCAGCCGAGATCCTGAACGTCGATTGGCAGGTGCACGGCGGCCTGGCTGCCATCGACGAGAACGGGGATGCCGCGCTCATGGGCAAGCCGACAGATCTCCCGGATCGGCACGACCGTCCCCGTGACGTTGGAAAGATGAGTCACGGCAACCATTTTGGTGCGATCGTTGAGAAGCTGCTCAAAGGCTTCCAGATCGAACGAATCATCCTCGCGAATCGGCGCCCAACGGATCACCGCGCCAGCGCGCTCGCGATGATAGTTCCAAGGCACGATGTTCGAGTGGTGCTCGAGGATGGAAAGGACGATCTCGTCCCCCTCTCCGATCGCCATGCTTCCATAAGACGATGCGACAAGGTTGATCGCCTCCGTCGAGGAGCGCGTGAAAATCACCTCATCCACCGACGCAGCATTGAGAAAGCCGCGCACAGTCTCTCGGGCATCCTCGTAGGCCTCGGTCGCCGCATTCGAGAGGAAATGAAGGCCGCGATGAACGTTGGAATAGGTCGAGGCATAGGCCCGCGAAACGGCGTCGATCATCGCCTGCGGTTTCTGAGCCGAGGCACCGTTGTCGAGATAGACGAGCGGTTTGCCATAGACCTCCAGCGCAAGCGCCGGGAAATCGGCCCGCACAGCCTCCACGTCGTAGGTGGCGTTCTTTGTCAGCATCAGCCCCGTCCTCTCGCGCCGAAGCGCCTATTCGCAAAATGGCTGCCGCAGGTCGCGGCAGCTTCCGTCAGCGGACCTCGCCTCCGAGCGACAGCCAGCGGCGTGTGCGCGCCTCAAGTGCCGCGACGACGTCGTCGTCTGCGATCTCCTCGATCGCCTCGGCGAGGAATGCATGCACCAGCAAACGTTCGGCCTCATCGGCCGGAACGCCGCGAGAGCGCATGAAGAAAAGCATTTCTTCGTCGATCTGACCGCAGGTCGCGCCGTGGCCGCAAACCACGTCATCGGCGAAGATTTCGAGCTCCGGCTTGTTGGAGAACTCCGCGTCCTCCGACAAGAGCAGAGCCTGGCTCATCATCTTGCCTTCGGTCTTCTGCGCGTGCGGCCAGACATTGATGCGCCCCTGGAAAACGCCGCGCGCCTCGTCGTCTATCGCCGCCTTGAAGAACTCCTGGCTCACGCATTCCGGCACCGCGTGATCGACGATCAAGGTGGTGTCGAGATGCTGACGGCCTCTCGCGATGGTCGCCCCGCGGATGCCGGACGTGGCCCCCTCGCCGTCGAAGATCATTCGGATCTCGGAACGAGCGACCGCGCTTCCAGCTGCGAAGAAGAACGGATCGAACACCGCGTCGGCTTCGACACGCGGCAGGATGAGACCAAGATGGAGCGCCTGGTCACCCTCCTCCTGCGCCTTCACCCATTTCACCTTCGCACCTTTGCCGATGCGAATGTCGGAGACGACATTGGTGTGGTAGCCGACGCCATCGGGACCGACATAGCTTTGCAGGATGACAGCTTCCGCTCCGTCTCCCACCGTCACCTGATGGCGGAGTGTCTGCAGCCCCGGCTCGTTTCCGGCAAAGACGGTGCAGATCTCAAGCGGCTTCGTAAGCTTTGCGCCTTCGCGAATACGGATCACGGCGCCGTCGCGCACGAAGGCGCTGTTGAGCGCATAGACCGGCGCTTCACCTGGATCGACCTGCTCGCTCCGCTCCAGGAGAGCGCCACCGTCGTTCAAAAAACGGCCGAGCGACGCAAAATCGAGCGCATCTTCGACGCCGCTCAAATCGGAGAGCGGCGGTACGAAATATCCGTTCACGAAGACGATGCGGGCGCGGTCGATATCGGCGAAAATATCCGCCTGGTCGACCAGGTGACGCGCGCGCTCCGGATTGACAGGCTCGGCAGGCGCCGGCGCGTCCGTCATCAGCCGCCGCAGGTCAGTATATTTCCAGTCTTCCACGCGGCGGTTCGGCAAGCCCTTCTCGATGAAGGCATCGAAGGCCGTGGTGCGCATGTCGCGTATCGGATCGTCGCCGGAAAGCGCTGCAAAATGGTGGGCCAGCGCCTCCTCGGCTTTTGTGCGCGTGCGTTCGGGCTCGGCCATTACGCGGCCTCCACGTAATCGGCGTAGCCCTTCGCCTCCAGCTCGAGCGCCAGCTCGCGCCCACCGGACGTCACGATGCGGCCTCGCGAGAGAACATGCACGTAATCCGGCACGATGTACTCAAGCAGGCGCTGATAGTGGGTGATGACGACGATCGCGCGATCAGGCGAACGCAGCTTGTTGACGCCATCGGCCACGACACGGAGCGCATCGATATCGAGGCCGGAATCCGTCTCGTCCATCAAGCAGAGCGACGGCTCGAGAAGCGCCATCTGCAGGATTTCGTTGCGCTTCTTTTCACCGCCCGAAAACCCGACATTGAGCGGGCGCTTCAGCATCTCCGGCGTGACGTTGAGCTCGCCCGCCACTTCCTTCACGCGGCGCATGAATTCCGGCGTCGTCAACTCCGGCTCGCCGCGCGCCTTGCGCTGGGCGTTCATCGCCGTCTTCAAGAAAGTCATCGTGCCGACGCCCGGAATTTCGATCGGATACTGGAAGGCCAGAAAGACGCCGGCGGCGGCCCGCTCGTCGGGCTCCATCTCCAAGAGGTCCTCGCCCTTGAAGGTGACGGATCCGCCCGTGACCTCGTAATCCTCCTTGCCCGCCAGGATATAGGACAGGGTCGACTTGCCGGACCCGTTCGGGCCCATAATGGCATGCACCTCTCCCGCTCCGACTTTCAAAGAGAGGCCGCGCAGGATTTCCTTGTCGTCTTCCGCCACCTTGGCGTGCAGGTCGTTGATCTCAAGCATGCGTTTGTTCCTGAATTGATTCAGCTTTCAGGGTCAGCCCCCTGATATGTCTCAAAATTCGGCTTCCGAAGAGCCGCCCGCAATCAGCCGACGCTGCCTTCCAGCGAGATGCCGATCAGGCGCTGCGTCTCGGCCATGAACTCCATCGGCAGTTTCTGGATGACCTCACGGGCGAAGCCGTTGACGATCAGGGCCACCGCTTCTTCCTCGCTCATGCCGCGCTGCTGGCAGTAGAACATC
Organism: Afifella aestuarii; assembly: GCF_004023665.1. Classification (NCBI taxonomy): domain Bacteria; kingdom Pseudomonadati; phylum Pseudomonadota; class Alphaproteobacteria; order Hyphomicrobiales; family Afifellaceae; genus Afifella; species Afifella aestuarii. The sequence goes on along the minus strand of NZ_SAUF01000005.1, from coordinate 414,592 downwards.
TGGTCGTCGGAGATTTTCGACGTCGTCGCTTCATGCTCGAAGATCGCCCCGGCGTTCTTGGATTCGATATAGGGCACGGTGTGAGCGCCGCAGTTTTCGCCGATCAGGAGCGAATCGCACTGCGTGAAGTTCCGGGCTCCCGAGGCCTTGCGGTGCGCCGACACCAGGCCACGATAGGTGTTGTTGGAGTTGCCCGCCGAGATGCCCTTGGAGATGATCCGGCTCTTTGTGTTCTTGCCGAGATGGATCATCTTCGTGCCGGAATCGATCTGCTGGTGACCATTGGAAATGGCGATCGAGTAGAATTCGCCTTCCGAATTGTCGCCGCGCAAAATGCAGGACGGGTATTTCCAGGTGATCGCCGAACCGGTCTCGACCTGGGTCCAGGAAATCTTGGAGTTCTTGCCCCGGCAATCGCCACGCTTCGTCACGAAGTTGTAGACGCCGCCCTTGCCGTCCTTGTCGCCCGGATACCAATTCTGGACCGTGGAATATTTGATCTCGGCATCGTCGAGGGCAACGAGCTCGACGACAGCCGCGTGGAGCTGGTTTTCGTCCCGCATCGGCGCCGTGCAGCCTTCGAGATACGAGACGTAGGCTCCCTCGTCGGCGATGATCAGCGTGCGTTCGAACTGACCCGTATTGCGCTCGTTGATGCGGAAATAGGTCGACAGTTCCATCGGGCAGCGCACGCCCTTCGGCACGTAGACGAAGGATCCATCGGAAAAGACTGCCGAGTTCAGGGTCGCAAAGAAATTGTCGGTGATCGGCACGACCGAGCCGAGATACTTCCTGACGAGATCCGGATATTCACGGACCGCTTCTGAAATTGGCATGAAGATGACGCCGGCTTTGGCGAGCTCTTTCTTGAATGTCGTGGCGACAGAGACGGAATCGAAAACCGCATCAACCGCAACCTGCCGGCCGCCGCTGCCACTGGGCGGAGTGCCGGAATCTTCGTCGAGTGAGGAGGGCTCATCCGCCTTGCGGACGCCCGCCAAAATCTCCTGCTCTTTCAGAGGAATGCCGAGCTTCTCGTAGGTCGCCAGGATCTCCGGATCGACCTCATCGAGCGAGTTCGGTCCGCTCATCGATTTCGGAGCGGCGTAGTAATAGAGCTCCTGGTAATCGATCTTGGGATATTTCACCCGCGCCCAGGAAGGCTCCTTCATCGTCAGCCAGCGCCGGTAAGCCTCAAGACGCCATTCGGTCATCCATTCCGGCTCGCCCTTCTTGGCAGAAATGAAACGCACGGTGCTCTCATCGAGCCCCTTCGGCGCCCGGTCAGACTCAATCAGCGTTTCGAAGCCGTACTTATACTTATCGACGTCGATCTGCTTAACTTGCTCAATGGTCTCCTGAACGGCTGGCATTCAGTTCTCCTTTATTGGTTCAAGCCGCCCGGCCGAGGTTCATCCGATGATGGATGGTCTGCCACACGTCAAGAAAACGATCGATATCCCGCTCGTCCGCGTTCCAAGGAAGACTGACCCTGACAGCGCTCGGAGCGGCAAAATTCATGGCGCGCAGCACATGACTGTCGCCGACTTTGCCCGATGAACAGGCAGACCCGGAGGAGACGCTCACACCCTCCAAATCGAATGCGATCACCAGCGTTTCCGCGGCCATGCCCGGCGTTGCAAACAAGACCGTGTTGGCGACCCGCTCAGCCGCTTCGCCGGCAATCAAAGTGCGCGCCTCAATTTTGCGCAGACCCTGCTCAAGCCGTTGGCGCAGCTCCTGCAGCCTTTCCATGTGCGACACATGGTGGCGCACCTCTTGCACCGCAACGCCGAAACCAGCGATCGCGGCGAGGTTTTCGGTGCCTGCGCGGCGACGCTTTTCTTGGCCTCCGCCCTTCAGCAGATTCTTCGGGAAGGCCTCGTCGCTCTGCACCACGAGCGCTCCGGCACCCTGCGGGCCTCCAAGCTTATGCGAGGAGAGAAACAAAATGTCGGCGCCAAGGCCCTCGAGAGAAAGAGGCATGCGGCCGGCCGCCTGAACGGCATCGCAGACCACCCGCCCGCCGAACTCATGTACGACGGCCGCCGCTTCGGCGACGGGCTGTACCACCCCCGTCTCGTTGTTGACGGCCATCAAGGCAAGAACCGGACGAGATTCGGTTGAGTCGGCAGCGAGCCGTGCACGCAATGCCTCGATATCGAGAACGCCGTCACCGCGCACCGGCACGGAAGCCGTCCTGTCCGGATCGAACTTGCCGCCAGCAAGAACGCAGGGATGCTCGACCGCACTGACATAAAGCCGCTCGTCCGGCGCCATCGGAGTCAGTGCCCAATTGGCGGCTTCGGTCGCGCCGCTGGTGAAGACGACGTTTGCGGCTTTCGCTCCCAAAAGTGCGGCGACGGCTTCGCGCGCGCCTTCGATCAGATCGCGCGCCCATCGCCCTTCACCATGCACCGAGGACGCGTTGCCGGGATGTTCAAGAGCCGCAAGCATTGCCTCGCGCGCCTGCGGGCGAAGCGGCTCGGTGGCATTTGCGTCCAGATAGGTTCTAGCCCGACTCATCATGGCTCCTGGCCGGACGGCTGCTTTATTCTTGCAACCGAACGAACACATAGTGTTTAGATGCGCCCCTGCCACGAGCGGGGACGAATGCATTTCTTTTGAACTATTCCAAACTAAGTTTTAGGGAGGGGTTCGGGCGGAGTCAACAAAACCTCCGTCTAAGATGCAAGTTTCCTGACCCAGCGAGTTGAGAGTCCTGTGAACCATGCCTGAAGTGATTTTCCCCGGCCCCGACGGTCGTCTCGAAGGCCGTTATCAGCCAGGAAAGACGAAGACTGCCCCGATCGGCATCGTGCTGCACCCGCATCCGCGATTCGGCGGGACGATGAACAATCAAATCGTCTATCGCCTGTTCTATATGTTCCAGGAGCGCGGCTTCACCGCTCTGCGCTTCAATTTCCGCGGTGTGGGACGCAGTCAAGGCTTCTTTGATCACGGCGTCGGTGAACTGTCGGATGCAGCGGCCGCCCTCGATTGGGTGCAAACGCTACACCCCGATGCGCGCGGCGTATGGATCGCCGGATTCTCCTTCGGCGCATGGATCGGCATGCAGCTCTTGATGCGGCGACCAGAAGCGGAAGGCTTCATGTCCATCGCCCCGCAGCCGAACATCTACGACTTCTCGTTTCTCGCTCCCTGCCCGTCTTCGGGGCTGATCATCCACGGCGAGAACGATCGCGTGGCGCCGCCGGAGGCCGTCCAGACTCTGGTCGACAAGCTGAAATCGCAAAAGGGCATCGTCATCGATCAGCAGACCGTCAAAGGCGCGAACCACTTCTTCGAGGGCCAGGTCGACGAGCTCATCGGCAATTGCAGCGACTATCTGGAAAAGCGGCTGGCGCAGGTCGAGGCTTGAGCTGACCGCAACGAGTCCCGCCGAGCTATCAGTCCTCGCCGGCCTCATCATCGGGGCCGACGAGGCCAAAGCGGTTCATCTTAAGATAAAGGGTCTGGCGGCTCAGTCCCAAGACGCGCGCGGCGACCGTGCGGTTATTCCCCGTCAGGTTTAGAGCCGCCTCGATGCACATTTTTTCGATCACATCGGTCGTGTCGCGGACGAGATCCTTCATCGGCGTGTAGCCGATCATCTCGACGAGATTCTCGACCGCCCGGACCAGATCGCTCGACTCGCTCCCCACCTGCGTCTCATCCGGGCCGAGGGGCCGCAACACAAAACCATAACCTGGCGTCGTGCCTTCCGGCAGAGTGAGCGCGGAAAAGCGCACAGCGACTTTCTCACCGCTTCGGCTACCAATGATACCGGAGACATTCTGCAATCGTCCGTGGCGGCGCACGTTCTGCAAAAGCACATCCTGGGTCAGTCCGCTCCACGACAGAAAATCGTCGAGATGACGCCCGGCCGCGTTGGCCGCAAACGGCACGTCTGCAAGCCTAAGGAACGTCTCGTTCACCCAGACGATCTTGCCATCCTCATCGGCGAGAATGACCGCTTCGGGGGCGTTACGGACAAGGGCGACAAGATCGGATTCCGGCGCTGTCTCCTCCTCCACCGGTGATATCCGGACCATCAGCAAATGGAGGTCACCTGCCCGAAACGCCTCGGCGGAGAGCGAAACGCGTCCCTCTGCCTCAACCTCGATCGTGAGCGGCGCCCCTGTCTCGCCGACGGCCTGCAGCAAGGCTTGGACGTCCGGCCTTTGCTTGCTGCGGAAGAGAGCCGTGAATTTCCGCCCACTCAGAGCCTTGCCCGGAACGCCCAGGAGCAGCGCAGCGTGAGCGTTGGCCTCGCGCACCTTTCTGCTGTCCGCATCGACCACGATGATGGCCTCAGAGACCGTCTCGAACAGAAGCCGGTAATGCGCTTCGGCCTGCCGCAGGCTGCGGGCATGCTGCTCGACCGATCGCGCATGAGCCAGAAGACGCGACTGCAGCTCGACGACGAGACGCAGGTCGCGGCCAATAAGAACCACCTGGTCGCCACCATCGACCTGAAGAGCGGAATACCGCACAGGGAGCTCACCGCCAGCTTTGAGTGGGTGGCTGACGTCCGCACGTTCGAGGACACGACCGCGCCGAGCCGAATCGATCAGCCTGCGCAGCCGGGTACGGTTACCGACCGTAACAAGATTCTCGACCGGCTGGCCACGCCACTGCATGATCTCGTCGCCCGAGGCAGATTCAAGATTGTACGAAACGTCGCTAATCGTACCATCTTTGCCCACGACTAAAGCGAGATCCGAAATCGCCGAAATCAGGGATGTGACGGCAACGGAATCCATCTGCAGGAGTGGCGACAGGCTGTGAGAATACAGGGCCATCTGAGTTCAACGATCGAAAGCCGGATGTCGAGCGAAAGCGCCGTGGTTCGCGGCGATCTGGAAAAAACCGTCCAGTGCACGTTGACAAGACGCATGTTCTTGGGAGCGTTTCCCTTTATGAAGGGTTTGTCCAGTGCCGACGTGCAACATTTCCGGGGGCCTATTGCAGGGCAGATATCCGTGCCCGGGATCCCGGGCTTCGCAACGGACAGTGCTTTTCAGATGCAACGCCTGGCTTCAAAGGCTCCAGATCCCAATAGACCGGCAGATTCGAGAGAATCGAACTTTGGCCACTCGTTTGTACCATGTGTCCCGGTGTCGCACTTTTGTCCCTCGCGGGGTTGCTGTTGAGCCTCCGTCCGCGCAATTTCGCCGTCTTGATGCGTCGCTTGGCCGCCCTGCGTGGAAGAGCTGACGTCACACCGTTTCGAAGGGGTACGGCCGTTTGCTGAACAGTCCGGTTGATCTCAGCGCCTGCGACACAGAGCCTATTCACATGATCGGTGCGATCCAGCCGATCGGCTGTCTCATCGCAGTCGACGCCGGCTCGTTGACGATCGAATATGCCAGCACCAACACACGCGCCTATTTCGGAAGAGACTATCCCTCCCTGTTGGGACTGCCTCTGGCAGAGCTGCTTGGCGCGGACGGCTGCGAAGCACTTTTGGCGCGACGCCTCGCTCCAACAGCGCCCGATCTTCTCCGACCCGCCCTGCTCCAGATTCCCTCTGTCGACGGTGAGCCCGTCGAACTCGAATGCTTTCCGCACCGCTGCGGTGACTGGCTCGTTTTGGAGTTCGTCCACCCCGAAAGCCGCTCAGGCAGCGTCTGGGACGACGAAGTCCTGCGGCAGCGGGTCATTTCCGAACTGATCATCCCTGATACCCTCGAAGATCTCGCACAAGTCGGCGCACAGATCTTGCGCGAGGCGACGGGCTTCGACCGCGTGATGATCTACCGCTTTGCGGCGGACCAGCACGGCGAGGTGATTGCCGAAAGCACCGTGCGTCCGGACAGCTTTCTCGGCCTCCACTATCCTGCATCCGACATTCCCGATCCGGCTCGGCGCCATTTCGTGCGCAACGTGATCCGCGTGATCGCGGACATCAACGCCGAGCCCGTTCCCATCATGACGCGCGGCGGCACTGTCGCGGATGCCGGGTCTCAGGCTCCTCTCGACCTCACCTATTCGAAGCTCCGCGCGGTCGCGCCGGTGCATGTCGAATACCTCAACAATATGGGAGTGGCGGGCAGCGTCTCGATCTCCCTTATTTCCGAAAACAAGCTGTGGGGCCTTGTCGCCTGCCACAATTATAGCCCGCTCGAATTGTCCTGGAGCAGATTGAGAGCCTGTGAGCTGATCGGCGGGACCATCTCCGCCCTGCTGCATAGCCTGGAAAACACCAGCCAGCTGCGCGCCAGTATTTGTGCGGAGAAAACCGCTTTTGCGATTGAGAGCGAGGCTCGAAGCGGCCAGCCGTTGCGCGAAACTATCGAGGCGCATGCAGACGACCTGCTCAACCAGCTGGGCGCGCAGGGCATGCTTTTGAAGCTCGCTGACGAGGTCTTGGCTATCGGAAAGGTCCCTGTCGGCAATTTCAACTACGCCCCGCTGGCTGCAAGAATGTCGAGTGGGATCGCGACCTGCGATCAGTTGCATGAACTCCTTGGCGTCGACAATCTCGGAAACGATATCGCCGGCGCCGCGATGATGGAGCTCTCCGAAGATCGGTCCGACTGGCTCATTCTTTTCCGGGAAGCCTTCAGCGAGACGATCCGATGGGCTGGCAAGCCCGAGAAGATCGAGATCCGCAAGGAAGACGGCTCGACGCGCCTGTCTCCCCGGGGTTCCTTCGCGCTGTGGCTTGAAGAGCGGCGCGGACACAGCCAGCCGTTTACGGAAACCGATGGCGAGATCCTCCGCATCACGCGGCGCGCGCTCTTTGCCATCAACAGTCTCGATCGCGAGCGCGCCGCAACGGCGGCGATGCGCAGGGCGGAGGCCGAAGAGGCGCGGCTGCGGCTGATGCTGATGGATGCGGCGCAAGATCGTTCGATGGGCGAACTCGCCTCAGCACTTGCGCATGAACTCAACCAGCCCCTTTCAGCCGTCAGCAATTACGTGAACGCATCCCGGCAAGAGCTGCGCAATCACGGGATTGCCGTGCCTGACCATATCGGTGGCCTTATGGAGAGCGCCGTCAGCGAATCGGCGCGCGCTGCAGACCTCGTCCGCCGTCTGCGCAATTTCATCGGTCAACGAGAGATCACCGTGGAGCGGGTGGATCTCAAAGCGGTGGTACGGCAAGGGGTCGAGCTCGCCCTCGCCGCGAGCAACGAACCTCGCCCCGAGATCGTCTTTGATTTCGCCGACGATATCCCTCCTCTATCCGCCGACCCCGTGCAGATCGTTCAGGTCATCCTGAACCTCGCACGCAACAGCATCACGGCGATGGCCGGTAGCAAGATAAGGCGCTTGACGTTATCGATCCGCAATGCCTCGCCGATGGCGGAGATCAGCATCTGCGACACTGGAACAGGCGTCCCGCAAGAAATGGAAGACACGCTCTTCGAACCGTTTCACAACTCGACCACAAGCGGAATGGGACTCGGCCTGTCGCTCTGCCGCTCCATCGTCGAAGCCCACGGCGGGCGGCTCTGGATGCAGGAAAACGGCGAAGGCGCAACTTTCGTCTTCACCCTGAGAATTACGGATCCAGACGATGCGTGACGCCGCCCGCGGCAGAGTGGTTTATATCGTCGATGACGAGATGTCCGTCCGTCATTCGCTCGGCGCCCTTCTCTCCGCGCACGGATTTGAAACCGAGGCATTTCCCTCCGCCGAGAGTTTTCTCGAGGCTGCCGACGCCGATAAGGGGCTGTGCGCGTTCATCGATTTGCGAATGCCCGGTCTGAGCGGCATGGATTTGCAGAAGACGATGGCCGAACATGGCATCGGGATCCCTGTTGTGATCCTGACCGGCCACGGTGATGTCCCGCTCGCGGTCGAAGCCATGAAGAACGGTGCGGTCGACTTCATCGAAAAACCCGGCTCGGAAGAGCAACTGCTCGGCGCGATCCGCGCCGCATCCGACCAGCTAGCAAACCGCCCATCTTCGAAGCTGCCACCGCACATCGTCTCGGAGCGGCTGGCCCGATTGACCGGACGAGAACGTGAGGTTCTCGATCACCTCGTCCTCGGCATGACCAACAAGCATATTGCGGTCGAGCTCGGCATCAGCCAACGCACGGTCGAGATACACCGCGCCCGCATTCGAGAGAAACTCGAGGCCCGCGGGCTTGCAGATCTCATCCGGATGATGCGCTGACGCCTATTTGCGATCAGCGTTTTGGATATACGCAGTTTCTACGTAGCGGAATATCCGAGATACCGCCGCCTTGCGGTTGAGCCTACTTTGCGCTCGAAAAGCAATGGGCGGCGTTACGGGCCTGCCCCCAACGGCGCCCCAAATAAGGGGCATGTGTCATGCCACCAAAAAAATCCTGCTGGGCTGTGGGCGAGGAATTGGCGTCGCAGACATCTGAGACCGTTCACAAGGTCGTTGTGACGTTAACGGATGAGCAGCTTGCGGCGGCCGAAGGTTGGCGCTCTGCACGGGGAATCCCAGAACGCTCGGAGGCTTTGGGTGAGCTCATACGCCTCGGGCTTTTGAGCGAGATAAGCCGGGTCTATCGTCTGGCGTGATGTTTGCCGTCAGCCGGACACACCGGCTGACCGGACGACCATATTTCCGCAAATTCTAGGCGGCGTTCCGGCTCTTGCGCACACCCTCCTCGGGCGCTTGCGCGTTCGCTGACTCATTGCCTGCCGCTTGCGCCTCGAGCCTCTTCGCCTCATGCCGCTTTTGGGCGGCACGCGTTCCTACGCGAATGTCCTTGGCAATCACGGTTGCCACTTCGTCCTTCGGAACCGGCCAGCCGAACAGGAAGCCCTGGACGTTGCGGCAGTCGTTGGCGACGAGGAAATGTGCCTGTTGAGCGCTTTCCACGCCCTCGGCGGTCACCTTGAGGTCGAGCGAAATGCCGAGCCTGATGATGGAACGCAGAAGCTTCTCCACCTGCCCGCCGACGCCCACACCGTGCACGAAGGAGCGGTCGATCTTGATGCCGTCGAAAGAGAACCGCCAGAGATAGCTCAAGCTTGAATAGCCGGTACCGAAATCGTCCATGATGAGGGCGGCCCCCATCTTCTTGATCTCGCGAAGCTGCGACAGCACACGATTAGACGTCTCCAAAAGCAGACCTTCGGTGATCTCCACCTCGAGGCGGTCCGCTTTGAGCCCAGTCTGCTTCAATGTCTTGGCGATCAAACGGGGCAAGTTGCCTTTCTTGAACTGTGCGGGCGATAGGTTCACGGCCAGAGTCAAATGCTCCGGCCAAAGGCTTGCCGCACGGCATGATTCCTTCAAAATCCACTCGCCGATCGGCTCGATGAGGCCGGTCTCTTCCGCAACCGGAATGAACTCCGTGGGTGAGACGACGCCGCGCTCGGGATGTTTCAGCCGAAGGAGCGCCTCGAAGCCTGTGAGGCGCCGCGTCACGAGATCGTACTGAGGCTGGAAATAGAGGACGAACCACTTCTCTCGGAAGGCCTTGCGGAGAATCGCCTGCATTTCCAGACGACCCTGCATCGAGGTGGTCAGCTCCGTGGTGAACACAGAGATATCGTTGCGTCCGCCCGCCTTCACCTTGTTCAAGGCGAGGTCGGCATTCTTCAGGAGCTCGTTGGCGTTTTCGCCGTGCTCCGGGGATACCGCGATCCCGATCGAGGCGCTCGCGACGACTTCGTTGTTCTCACCGTCACCGACCTTGTAGACGCCGTTGAGAGCGGACCCGATACGTCGCGCGTGGATTTCCGCGTATTTGGTGCCGCCGGCCTCGAGCTGAATGATGGCGAATTCGTCGCCACCGAGCCGCGCAAGGTACTGGGGCTTCTCCACGACATCGCGTAACCGCTCGGCCACCTGCTTCAGGAATTCATCGCCTGCAGCATGGCCATGCGTGTCGTTGATTTCCTTGAAGCGGTCGATGTCGATGTAGTGAAGGGCGAGATGATGTCCTTCTTCGCTTTGACGCCGGATTTCGACCTCCAGCGTCCTCAGGAATTCGTCGCGATTGCTGAGGCCCGTCAGCGTATCGTGACCGCTCACATAGGTGAGTTCCTCATAGACCTCGCGCTTCTGACGCGTGCGAAGGAGCAGGCTGACCGCCGGGATCGTGAAGGCGACGAGCGCCAGCACCAGGATGGTCCCGAGAATTCCTGTCAGCCACTGCCAGAAACCCGCCTCATCGGCGCTGTGGTCGAGATAGACCGCGATCGCGCCGTCGGCGTTTCCGTCTGCATCCTCGATCGGCACCAGGGTACGGCTGTAATAGGACGGCCCCGCGCCTTCCTCGGCATGGCGGTCCTGCCAGCTTAGCGCACCCTTCCCTGCCTCGACGAGCGTGCGCGCCTCATCGCGACCAATGGGAGCAATCTCTGCACCGCCCGGCGCATCACTCAACTCTCGGACGCGCTCACCCGCCCGGTTGAACACCTCTATGCGGAAGACATCGGGCATCGCCAGGATTGTCTTAAGGGCGACATTCTCTCCAGAAGAGATGCTGCCATCCCTGTCCTGCAGACCTGTCTCCTGAAGTCGGCCTGCCGCAAAGGTCGCGCGCTCGAGCGCCTCCGATCGCACATATTTCGAATAGAGCTCGTCGGCAGAAAAATACACAACGCCAGCGGTCAGTGCCGCCGTGATCAGCCCGACAAAGGTGACGAAGACCGCGATCGTCTGGTCGCCCGCAATCGAGCCGCGCCGGCTTGGAATGGAGCGAGCCGCTTTCTTCTGCCGTTTTGCGGCCTTGACCTTCTTCTCCTTGGCGGGGGAAGCCTTCTTGATTGCCTCGCGGCCGGCTTCGATCACCTGAGGCGTCGTTGCGGGCGCGGTTTCGCGGGCTGATGTTTCTTCGAGGGGCTGTGCTGATGCGACCGTTCGGCCGTGTTTTGTCGCCTTGCCTCGGAACATATCCGCGAAGGAGGCCGCTATTTTACGCATGAACTCGGACCCGATACCTTCTTCGGAACTTGACCTTGATCCAAAAGGCTTGATTCGAGGTTAATTGTTGCGGTTGGGACGACTCCAGCGGCCTCCGGGCAAGGGCCGCGGAGCGCCCGTGGTCCCGGGGAATGTGAGCGGCAGCCCTTCCGCCGCCCTGAGAGCCAGATAGGCAAAAGCCTCTGCTTCGATCGCGTCTCCGTCGAGCCCCAGATGCTCGGCCGCGACGACTTCCGCCGGGGCAAGCTCTGCGGCAAGCAGCTTCATCAAGCCCCGGTTCAGCCGACCTCCTCCGCAAACGACCACGAGATCAGGAACTTGCGGCAAAAGCTGAAAACCTCGATTCAACGCGGAAGCCGTGAAGGCGGCAAGCGTGGCGGCCGCATCGTCGTCGTCGAGCCCGGTCACATCGGTGGCTGCAAAGGCGTCTCTGTCGAGCGATTTGGGCACCGGCCGCGTGAAGAAGGGATGCTCGAGCCACCTCTCAACCCGTGAGACATCGGGGTGCCCACGCATCGTGATTTCACCGTCAGCATCGAACGCCAGGCCTCGGCGCGAAGTCACGAGATCATCGATCAGCGCATTGCCCGGCCCCGTGTCGAGCGCGATCAAGGTGTCGCCCTCACCGACATAGGTCACGTTGGCGACACCGCCGATATTGACGAAAGCGATCGGCAATCCGCGGCCCAGGCGTCGGGCGAGCGCACGATGATAAACCGGTACGAGCGGCGCACCTTCGCCGCCTGCGATCACATCGGCAGTTCGGAAATCCCAAGCAACTGGAACGCCAAGCGAATCGGCTAGGGCCTGGCCGTCTCCGAGTTGGAGCGTAATGCCGCGTTCAGGCGCATGAAAAACGGTCTGTCCGTGAAACCCGACACAGGCGATATCTTCAAGCCGTAACGCGTGATCGCTCACAAAGCGACGAAGAGCGAGCTCATGCGCTTTGGTGACGGCAGCCTCCGCCTCGTCGATGACCGGCGCGCCTCGCACAGTACCGTCTTTTGCAGCCGCCATCGCGCGCCTCAGCAGCGCCCGGTGCGTATCATCGAGAGGATAAGTCGCGGCAGGGCCGATATCGCCGAGCGTTTCGCCGTCGCTTTCAAGCAGCGCAACGTCGACCCCATCCATCGATGTGCCGCTGATCACCCCCAAAGTGCTACGAAATTTTGTCACGCCCTTCGCGCTCCGTGATTTCAGGTGCTAAGGGAGCACCCCATATCATTCCTGCAACTAACGAACCCATGACCACGTTTCGATCCGATTTCCTCAACACGCTCCAGGCCCGGGGCTTCATCCATCAGATCTCCGATCCGGAAGGGCTCGACAGCCTTTTGTCGAAGGAGATGGTGAGCGCGTATATCGGCTTCGACTGCACCGCCCGGAGCCTCCATGCCGGCAGCCTGGTGCAGATCATGATGCTTTACTGGTTGCAGCAGACAGGGCATCGGCCGATCGCGCTGATGGGCGGAGGCACGACGCGGATCGGCGATCCGTCCGGCCGCGACGAAAGCCGCAAAATCCTCTCCGATGCCGAGATCGAGGCGAACAAGCAGGGCATCCGACGCGCCTTCGACCCGCTTCTGCATTTCGGCGAGAGCGGCAACGACGCCATCATGCCGGACAATGCCGAGTGGCTTCTGAAACTTAACTACATCGACGTTCTGCGCGATGTCGGGCGGCATTTCTCCGTCAACCAGATGATTCAGCGCGATTCCGTGCGGCTGAGGTTGGAGCGCGAGCAGCACCTCTCCTTGCTGGAGTTCAATTACATGGTGCTGCAGGCCTACGATTACGTCGAGCTTCACCGCCGTTATGGCGCGCGCCTGCAGATGGGCGGCTCCGACCAATGGGGCAATATCGTTTCGGGTGTCGATCTTGGACGCCGGATGGAACAGGTGGAGATGTTTGCCCTCACCACCCCGCTCCTGACGACTGCGACGGGAGCCAAGATGGGCAAGACCGCGGAGGGAGCTGTCTGGCTCAACCCCGACATGCTGTCGGCATACGAGTACTGGCAGTTCTGGCGCAACGCCGCCGATGCGGATGTCGGTCGCTTCCTGAAGCTCTTCACGATCCTCCCCCTCGACGAGATCGAACGTCTGGCAGCCTTGCAAGGCGAAGAGATCAACGAGGCGAAGAAGGTTCTCGCCACGGAGGCCACGGCGCTCCTTCATGGCCGCGACGCGGCGAAGGACGCCGAAGAGACTGCGCGGCGCACCTTCGAAGCCGGTCAGACGGGTGATGCGTTGCCGAGCATCGAAGTGGAGCGCAGCGAGCTCGAGGCCGGGATCGGCGTGCTTTCCGCCTTTGTGCGTGCGGGTCTTGCCACTTCCAATGGCGAAGTCCGGCGTCTCATCCGCAGCGGGGGTATCAAGGTGAATGATACGCCAGTCAGCGATGAGCGCGCCCTCATTGGCCTTTCCGACCTCTCCGAGGACGGTGCCGTGAAGCTTTCGAGCGGCCGCAAGAAACACGCGCTTTTGCGTATGGGCGGGGCGGCCTAAGCCGCCCGCCTGCCGTCACGGCGCCACACACCATCGAGGCCGCATTCCGGCGGCCTCAGCGGTACTCGAAGATCTTTCGAAAAATGCCGGGTGCGATCGCCGACATCAAGTTCATCTTGAGAGATGGATTGCCGAGATTGCCGAAGAGTTTGAAGGTCACTCCGACCAGGCCTTCGTTCTGACCGCCCCCGAGTATCTGTCCGAAGATCGGGATCGTACCCGCCATGTTGTTGATGCCGAAGGCCGGGATGAAGGTTCCGCTTAAGGCGATCTTCTCATCGGTCAGGTTGATGGTCCCGCTCGCGGTCGCTCCCAGCATCGGCCCGCGCAGATAAGCCTCATCGATCGCGACCACTCCCTTCTCCATGCGGAAGGGGATGCGGAGCTTCGTGAAAGTCATATTGGAGGTGTCGACCTCCTCGGTGATCTGTTCGCGCGCCCGCTGCGACCCCGGCTGGTCGCGTTTGCGCGTCGCCGGACGGACGGCTTCGGCGAGTGCGGCCTCTTCCACAACGCGGAAGTCCCGTAGCCAGGCTTCTCCAGAGGCGCTGTCGCCACCCGGCGGACCGCGCATGACGAGGGTAAAGAGCCCTTCGCGGACACGTGCATAGAGATCGACAAAGCGCAGGACCGCTCCGCCGTCGGCGGCATCCAGCACCTGCTCTCGCAGTTTCGAGTTCTCGGTGATGCGCCAATTGAAGGCGCCACCGGCAGCATCCCCAAGCACGCCTGAAAGGTTCAGCCCGTGGAGGCGACCGCCGGCGATCGCCGCAGAGCCCTTGATGCCGTAAGCCGTGACATCGTTTTCGCCCTTCACGCGATCGAGCGCGACATCGAGACGTAATGGCATCATGCCGGCACCCGCACCCTTCTTGCTGCTTTTCAGCGCGCGGATGAGACCACGCGCATCGAGCTGAGCCCCGCTCACGCTGATGCTCCCATTTCCGCCGGAGACGTTCGCCTTCAGCGCAAAATCATCCCCCGGCCGCAGAGCCACATCGTTAAGGTCGAGGCTGTCGAGCTTTCCGTCCGAGGTCAGCTTCAGCGACCCGGAGGCGTGGAAGCCTTCGCCTTTCAGCGAAAGCCCCTCGACATCGCGACCAGAGGAGCTCGTCTTCACGCGAAACTCGGCGCTGGCAGCAACACCCGCGCCCTTTTCCCACGAAATCGGCGGCAGGCGCACGCGCGCTTTCGTCAGATCGAGATTGATGATCTGCGATCCGTCGTCTTCGGCGGATATCGACGCGATCACGGGTCCGGAAAGATAATCATCCAGGTTGATGCCGAGGCGCTCTCGTGCGGCCTTGTCGAGAATGAGGGCAACGTCGGTGTCGGACTTGCCGGCCTCGCCCCCCGTCATGTCGATGTTCGCCTCGATCCCGTCGAGGCGAGCCTTGCCCGCAACCCGGTAGGCGTCGGGGACCCCACTCAACGTCAAGTCAGCATCCGCGACGGAGTGGCCCTCTATCGGCGCCTTGCTCGAAAAATCGCGCAAGACGAGTTCGAACTTCGGCTCCACCGAGAGAAGCGAAGCCTCTTTCTTCAAAGGCACAGCCGCAACGAGCGAAAGCTCTGCCTCTCCCGACAAGTCATCCGGCGAAATGCCCTTCGACGCCGCCACGTCCAGCGGTCCGGTATTGGAAAGCGCGGCAAGTGCGGGCGCCGGACCGATGAGCCGCAGGGTGAGGTCGCCGACGGCGTCCTTGCCTCCGAGGTCCGGAATAACGAGCAAAGACCCTCCGGCCGAGAGAGCCGGATAGTTCGGCACGGCAACATCGGCCGAATCCAACGCGATCGTGGCCGTCGCGTCGGCGAGCCTTACAGAGCCTTTCGCATTGACAAAGTCCGGCAGATCGGGAGCGGGTGTGAAACGTCCAGAGCGGAACGGCACATCGCCGGACAAACCGTACTCCGGCAGAACCTTGTCCTTGCCCTCGGGGCCGATGTGGTCCGGCGGCAATGCAACCTGCAACTCGACCGGTCCGACGACGCCTTCTTTGAGATTGTCCTCAAGCCAGTGGAGCACGCCCGGCGCCACGAACCCCGGCCATAGCGCCACAAAGAGCGAGCTCGGCATCTCGCTGATCGATACGGCGAGCGCAAGGCCCGGCGAGGCGCCATCGGGATGCCAGCCGCCAACGACACTGATGTTACCGGCAGGGTTTGCGACCGAGAAACGATCAATCGAGACGCTGCCGCGGGCGGGATCGAATGTGACGTCGAATTCGCCCCGCACCTGCTCCCGCGCCCCGCCTGGGGCGAAAACGACGCCGGAGGGCATTTGCGCACGCACCTCCACCGGTTCGTCGACATCGTTGAGATCGAGCGCCACAGCGAGGCCGAAGAGGCCGGCAGAACTCGCCACATAGGCCCGGTTGAAGAGTATCTCGTCGCCTTCGGGAGGTAGCGTAAAGGCAAAGCGCGCATCATTCAGATAGAAGGAACTGGCATCGTCGACGGTGACGAGCCCCGGCGTCAGCCCGATCTCGCCCAGAAGCTGCACGTCATCCACACCCGCCTGGAAACGAGCATGAAGCTGCAGGCGGCCGGCATAGCTTTGCTGTGTCTGCGGGTTCGCCAATGTAGGAACGAGCGTCGCAAGCGGCAGATCATCGAGATTGAGCTCCACGATGTCAGCACCGCTCTCGCGCGTGCGCTCCACGGTCAACGACCAGAAAGCCCCCGCCGCGGAGGCCTGAAGCCATAGCTTGCTGCGCGCCTCTCCCAGCGGCTGCCAGGTGAAATCGGAAATCTGCCCGGTCAGAGGAGGCAGATCGGAACGCGGCAGTTCGAGCTTGATGTTCTCAACCTCGAAATCCTCAAATCCGAGTTCGCGCAGGGTCACGTCCGCTTCCACGACGCCTTCCGAGAAAGACCGCGCGAACTGACGGATCAATTCGGCGCGCGGCTGCGCCTCGGTCGCGCTTTCCGGCAATTGCAGGGAGACTTCCACCTGCGAGATGCGCACATGACGCGGCTTGATCCAGGTCTCTCGCCAGTCACGCAGCGAGGAGGAAACGGCCATTGTCTTGGCCTTGATGTGCAAGGCGGGACCGAAGCTGAAATCGACGTCTCCAGCTTCGAGCACGAGGCCACTGCCCGATTCCCAGTAGGCACGGATGCTGCCAAGCTCGACGTGCGCCCCGGGCGGGACACGGTCTTGGAGTCTCGCCTCGAGGCGATCGCGCATCCAGTTCGGGCCGAAGCCCTCCCCGCTCACGCTGTAAACGAGGCCACCCGTCACCAAAACCAACAGGCCGACGACCACAAGCAAGGATAGAAATGCGACACGAAGGATCCGACGCATGACACGACGTGTCGTTCGCGGAGCGTTCTTCCCTGGCTTCTCGGTCGTTGACTTGGGTTCCTGCGACAGCATTTTCTTCCGAATCGGGTCTCGCTCTTCCCAAGGTGGCTGCCAACGATAGACAACTTGGCGAGCGCAGGCACGAAATCGCACCCTAGAGTTCACCTGATTTCCAAACACGTCGAAAGGATGACGAGATGGCGAAGGCCCCCGATGTGGGCGATCCGGCCCCGGACTTCACTCTTCCAACCGATGGCGGCGGCGAATTCTCGCTCGCCGCGCATCGCGGCGAACCGGTCGTTCTCTACTTTTACCCGAAGGACAACACGCCCGGCTGCACCAAAGAGGCGATCTCCTTCAGCTCCGAAATAGACGCCTTCCGCTCCGCCGGCATTTCCGTGGTCGGGATTTCACCCGATAGCGCAGCAAGCCACGACAAGTTCAAGACGAAGCACGATCTCTCCATCACGCTCGTCGCCGACGAAGACACGAAGGTGTGCGAGGCTTATGGCGTGTGGGCGGAAAAATCCATGTACGGCCGCCGCTTTATGGGTGTCGAGCGTTCGACCTTTCTGATCGACCGCGACGGTGTCATCGCACGCGTCTGGCGCAAGGTGAAGGTCCCGGGCCATGTGGATGACGTCTTGGAAGCCGCGCGGATGATGGCGACCTGAGGAGACCGCCGAGAGCGCTAATCGCTCTTAAGGAAACGCGATATTAACCATGGGCTGCGAGGGTCTTTACCTCCTCTCAACCATACCGCGCCTTCGTGCTCATGGTCCCCTTCTCAAGTTCTCAGCCTGCTTCCAAACCCCGAAAAGAACCGCCCCGCGTCATCATCGCTCGGCGCGGACGACTCACGTCCTATACGCTTCGACCCTGGCTTTTCGGCTCGATCGCCAGCGTCTTCGTCCTGTTCGGCACCGGCTATATCGGCGGAACCGCTTACCTCTTTTACCGCGACGGCCTTCTCGATGCGGCCTCCGCACGCCAGGCGGAACTGCAACATGTCTATGAAGACAGGATTGCCCGGCTTCGAGGTGAAATCGACAAGGTCACCAGCAAGCATCTCGTCGAGACACAATCGATGGAGGAGCAGCTGGCAACGCTGCTCGACCGCCAGGAGGCGATCTTCCGGCGCCAGTCCCTGCTCGACGATGTCATGCAAAAGGCCGAGGCTGCCGGCATCAGCATTGCCGAAACACGCATGACGACGCCGCGACCGCGCCCCGACCGACCGTCCCAGCAATTGGCAGCCGCGCCAGGAGAGGTTGCGAATCCAGAGGAAGGCCCGGCGCTCGGCTATGCCGAGGATGGCCCTTCTCGGGCGGACATCATCACCGGCAGCATCTTCGCCCATCCGGGCGAGGCGCAGATCAAACCGGCAGCTGCAAGGACGAGCGATCTCGAGAGCGAAAAACTTCGCCCTCTCCTCAAATCGATGGATGGAGCCTTGCGGGACAGCTTTGCGACCCAACTGGATGCCGCAGCGGTTCTCTCAGCCGCGTCTCACGCTGAAACGGAACGTCTCGAGACGACGCTGAACGATCTCGGTTTTTCCGATCTCGTTCCGAGGAAGAACAGATCGTCAGGCGACGATGCCACAGGCGGACCTTTCGTTCCGGTCGACGATGATGCCGCGTTGCGCGGGCTCGCCTTCGTGGAAACGATCGATGGGATCGATACCACGCTCGCCAATTTGCAGGATATGCGCCGAAAACTCGCGTCTTTGCCTCTCGGGCGCCCCATCATCGCGCCGCGGTCGTCCGGCTTCGGCTATCGCACGGATCCGTTTCTGAAGCGGCCGGCCCTGCATACCGGCATCGACTTCCGAGCGGTGAGCGGTTCGCCGGTTCGCGCCACGGCTCCGGGTGAAGTCGTCGAGGCCGGATGGAACGGCGGTTACGGCAAGATGATCGAGATCCGACATGCCCACGGCGTCAGCACGCGCTATGGGCATCTGTCGCGCATCGACGTGAAGGTCGGCGACAAGATCACCGCCGGTGAAGTGATC
This sequence comes from Afifella aestuarii, assembly GCF_004023665.1. Taxonomy (NCBI): domain Bacteria; kingdom Pseudomonadati; phylum Pseudomonadota; class Alphaproteobacteria; order Hyphomicrobiales; family Afifellaceae; genus Afifella; species Afifella aestuarii. The sequence continues at coordinate 395,894 of NZ_SAUF01000005.1, read as the reverse complement.
GGTCGCGTCGGCTCGACCGGGCGCTCAACCGGCCCGCACCTTCACTACGAAACAAGGCGCGACGGCCGGCCGGAAGACCCGACACCGTTCTTGAAAACCGAACGCTTCAGCTAAACGCCGCGAAGCGCATCCCTCACCTGACCTTGGGTTTTTGAGAGGGATGGCTCGCGGAAAGGAAGCGGCTATTCGGCCGCTTCCTCGGTATTGTCGGTGCTGCCCACGCGCTGGGCGAGAGCCGCTTCCATGAAGCCATCCAGGTCCCCGTCGAGAACCTCAGACGGCGTCGTGTGCTCCACGGATGTGCGCAGATCTTTGACCAGCTGGTACGGCTGCAGCACGTACGAGCGGATCTGATGGCCCCAGCCGATTTCGGATTTGGCTTCGTGAGCCTCCTGGATCGATTCCTCGCGCTTCTTCAGCTCCATCTCATAGAGCCTCGACTTCAACGCCTTCATGGCGTTGGCGCGATTCTGGTGCTGCGACTTCTCCGATGACGTCACCACGATGCCGGTCGGCAAGTGCGTGATCCGCACAGCCGAATCGGTCGTGTTGACGTGCTGTCCGCCGGCACCTGAAGACCGGTAGGTGTCGATACGGATATCCTTGTCCTGGATCTCGATCTCGATGTTGTCGTCGACGACCGGATAGACCCAGACAGACGAGAAGGACGTATGCCGGCGAGCCTGGCTGTCGAAGGGCGAAATCCGGACGAGACGGTGAACGCCCGATTCGGTCTTCAGCCAGCCATAGGCATTCTCGCCTTTGAGCAGGAGGGTAGCTGACTTGATGCCGGCTTCTTCGCCGTCCGTCTGCGAGATGAGTTCGACGGAAAATTTCCGGCGCTCGCCCCAGCGCGTATACATGCGCAGCAGCATCGAGGCCCAGTCCTGGCTCTCCGTACCGCCCGCACCGGCGTGGACTTCGAGATAGGCATCGCTCGCGTCGGCTTCGCCTGAAAGCAAAGCTTCGACCTGCCGTCTCTGCACGTCCTTATGCAGAGCGACGAGGGACTTCTCAGCCTCGGCGATGACGGTGTCGTCGTCTTCTTCCTCGGCAAGCTCGATCAGCTCGATGCTGTCGGCAATGCTCGCTTCGATCTCGCGGACGCCGGAAATGGCCGTCTCCAGCCGTTGGCGCTCGCGCATCACCTTCTGAGCTTCCTGCGGATCATCCCAGAGCGTCGGGTCTTCGACGCGTTCGTTCAGCTTGGCGAGACGTTTCTGAGAGACATCCCAGTCAAAGATGCCTCCTTATCAGGGTCAGCGCCTCCCTGATCTCGTCAACGAGGTTTTCGATTTCGGCGCGCATCTTGTCCTCATGCAAATGTACCGACGGCGGCGCCCCAGAGGAGCGCCGCCTGATGAAAGAGGGAGCCGTAACGCTTTTGCGTCGACCTAGTAAAGGCCACCCGTCCCGGTGCTGATCGCTCTGTCGGCCTCGGGCGTCACGGTCAAAGGCTGACCGGAGGAATCCTGATAGCCGATGATGGAATAGCTGGAGGGAGGTGCCGTGCCCGGCTTGAAGGCCTCCATGATGACCTTCTCACCTTCAGCGCCGCTGGCGCGTAGACCGGTACGGGCATCGATTGGGATGAGCTGGATACCCGGCGGTACCTGGAAGGGCTTCGCCGGCTCGTCGGCAAGCGCCACTTTCATGAAATCTGCAAAGATCGGCGCCGCGAGCACACCGCCCGTCGACCCACGACCCATCGGCTTTGGCTGGTCGTAGCCGATGAAGACACCGACGACGAGATCCGGCGAGAAGCCGATGAACCAGGCATCCTTCTCCTCGTTCGTCGTTCCAGTCTTGCCGGCGATCGGCTTGCCGACGACCTTGACGCGGCTGCCGGTGCCCCGCTGGACAACGCCTTCCATCATCGAGGTAATCTGGTAGGCCGTCATCGGATCGAGGATCTGTTCACGCTGGTCGATCAGCTCCGGCTCGGCCTGTCCGTGCCAGTCCTGAGCTTCGCAGCCGATGCATTCGCGCTGATCATGCTGATAGATGGTCTTGCCGTAGCGGTCCTGAATGCGGTCGATCAGCGTCGCGTTGATCTTACGCCCTCCATTGGCGATCGTTCCATAGGCGGTGACGAGCCGCAGGACGGTCGTTTCACCCGCCCCGAGCGCCATCGGCAGATAGGGCTTCAGGTCGTCATAGATGCCGAAGCGCTCCGCATATTCGGCGATCAGCGGCATGCCCATATCTTGCGCCAGACGCACGGTCATGACGTTGCGGGAATGCTCGATGCCGATGCGCAGCGTCGAGGGGCCGTAATATTTGTTCGAGTAATTCTGCGGCCGCCAGATCTTGTCGCCAGCCTTGATCTCGATCGGAGCATCCATGACCACGGAGGACGGCGTGTAGCCGTTGTCGAGAGCCGTCGCGTAGACGAACGGTTTGAAGGACGAGCCCGGCTGGCGATAGGCCTGCGTCGCGCGGTTGAATTTGCTCTGGTCGAAGGAAAATCCCCCGACAAGCGCGCGGACGCGGCCCGTATAGGGGTCCATGGCGACCATGGCACCCTGGATCTTCGGCGCCTGCCGCAGTTTGTAGACGCCCTTCTTATCGGCATCCTCTTCGACGAAGATGACGTCGCCGGCGCTCAACACATCGCTCGCGGATTTGACGCTGCGCTTCGCCCATTTCATGTTCGAGACAGGCAAGACGCCGGTTTCGCGCTCATCGGAAAGCTTGCCAGAGATGAGACGCTTCGGCTTCAAACCGATGTCGGCCTCGCCGTCACCCGTCGCCAGCACGACAGCCAGGTGCCATTCCGGAACGTCCGAGAGGCCGTCCACCTCACCCAGCTTCTTGCCCCAGTCGCCGGCGATATCGATACGATCGACCGGCCCACGGAAGCCGCGCTTTTCGTCGAATGCGATGAGACCTTTCTGGAGGGTCTTGCGGGCGAGCGCCTGAAGCTGCGGGTCGAGCGTGGTGCGCACCGACAGGCCGCCCTCATAGAGCTTTTCGCTGCCGTACATATCGATCAGACGGCGGCGCACCTCTTCGGCGAAATATTCGGACGCGAAAAGATACTGCCCACGCGGGCGCGGATTGACGTCGAGCGGCTCGGTCTTTGCCTTCTGCGCATCCTCGGCCCGGATGTAACCGTTCTCAAGCATCTGATCGATCACCCAATTGCGGCGATCGACGGCGCGCTCGGTGTCGCGAAACGGATTGTAGTTCTCCGGCGCCTTCGGCAACGCGGCGAGATAGGCCGCTTCAGCGAGAGTCAGCTCGTTCACGGATTTGTCGAAATAGTTGAGAGCCGCGGCCGCAATGCCGTAGGAGCCGAGGCCGAGATAGATCTCGTTGAGATAGAGCTCCAGGATACGGTCCTTGGAATAGGCCTGTTCGATGCGCAGCGAGAGAAGCGCTTCCTTGATCTTGCGCTCGTAAGTGCGCTCGTTGGTGAGAAGAAAATTCTTCGCCACCTGCTGGGTGATGGTGGAGGCACCCTGCAGTTTGCCAGAGCCGCTGTTCCTGAGGTTGGAGACGATGGCGCGAAGGATGCCCTCCACGTCGATCCCAGGATGGTTGTAGAAATTCTTGTCCTCGGCAGACAGATAGGCAGCCTTGACCAGGTCCGGCACGGCCTGAATCGGCAGATAGAGCCGACGCTGGCGCGCATATTCGGCAACGAGCTGGCCGTCATCGGCATGGATGCGCGTCATCACCGGCGGCTCGTACTTGGCGAGCACGTCGTAATCTGGAAGATCCTGATTGTAGCGATGCAACAGGAAGCCGGCCACAGCCGCCACGCACAGCGCCAGAAGCGCGCCGATGCCGAACAAATAGCCGATTAATCGCAAGAACATGAAGGGGCTGCCCCACCTATTCGGAAAAGCCGAGATTGCTAAAGATCGGCTTCATCCAGTTTTGTGATGAAACTGAGGCGGTTCCCCGGCGGGACCGCCCCGGCGCTGGCTCTGTCGCCAATAAGCCACACGCTTTCTCGTGATCTTCCTCAGCGCCGCGCGACGCCCGGCAAGGCGAGATACTTCTCGACGGCGCTGGCCACCGCCTCGCTCGTGCGCTCTCGCCATTCATCCGACTGAAAAAGCTTCTCGTCCACATTATTGGAAAGATAGCCGAGTTCCAAGAGCACCGAGGGCACGTCCGGGGCCTTGAGAACACGAAAGGATGCACCCCGCCGAGGTTTCTTGTTCAGGACCATTTCCGCGCTCAGATCCTTTACGAGATCGGCGGCGAAACGCATCGAGAGGTTGCGGGTCTCGCGCCGCGCCAGATCAAACAGGATCGTGGCCACCTCGTCCGGCTGATCTTCGATGGCAAGGCCCGCCAGAATGTCGGCCCGGTTCTCGCGTGCGGCGAGACGCGCCGCAAGCACATCGGAGGCTTCTTCCGAGAGCGTGTAAACGGTTGCGCCACGCACGTAATCCTGCGGCACGGTATCGGCATGCACCGAGATGAAGAGCGCCGCCCCCTCACGTCTGGCGAAGGCGACGCGCTTGCCGAGGGGCAGGAAGACGTCGTCGTCGCGCGTGAGGATCGGGATCGTCTTGCCACGCTCGATCAGGACTTCGCGCAATGCCTTCGAGAAGCCGAGCGTAATGTCCTTTTCCAAGAGCCCATCTGAACTGATCGCGCCGGAATCGATGCCTCCGTGGCCAGGATCGATGACGACGACCGGACGGGTGTCGGCCGCGTCGGGCCGATCGATCGGAATTTCGTGGGTCTCGGGTGATGTGCCCTCCTCCCCTTCCTGAAGCGAGGCGAGCGCCGGCGTAGGCTCGCTGATCGGCGCCGCCGCCTCCGAAAAGGCTTCCGCCGTGGAGGGAACCATATCGAGGACGAGACGAGCCGGCTGTTCGGCAACTCCCGGCATCAGGTACGATTTTTCCACCTCCACCGGACCCGTCAGGTCGAGGACCACGCGACCGCGCGAGGCCGCAATCTGGCCGAACCGATAATCGCTGACGAGACCTATCGCTTTGGTCTTGGAGGCTGGGGCGGCAAATTCCGTATCGGGGAGATCGACAACAAGCCGATAGGGCGCGCGTAACCGCAAGATGTGAAAGCGGGGCTCTCCTTCCACGTCGAGCACCATACGCGTGCGCTCACTATCTCCAACAACACGGATGTCGGAAACCTTCGCGGCAAGCGCTGGAGAAGCTACAAGCCAAGGCAAGACGAGCAGCATGAGGGCGAAGCGGACCATGCCCACCTTCTTCAGTTCTTAGAAAACGCCTCGCTTCTCTCTAAAGGATGTGGCAAGGCAAAGGCGAGCGAATGTGGTTTTCGCGTCTCCACGTCGCAACGTTCTCTTGAATCGAACGAAGCTCGTTTATAAGAGAGAGAATGACGGATTCTTCTCCGGCTGTCATCGGGTGCGGCGTTGTAAAGATCAACGCCCTTCAGCCGACTGTACGGAGGCGAAGACGGACCAGCCGGACACACCGCTGGTCTCAGGCGGCATGAGCCGCAACGACTTGGAAAGGCAGCCCATGGGTGACCGCGCCCGCAACGCTCAGCAGCTGATGGTTCTGCCGCAAAGGCAGATCGCGCAGCAGCCGATGCTTCCGCGGCGACACGCGCTGGCGCCTGTTCTCCCCTTATTCACATTTGGCCCCGGCCGCGCGCCAAGAGCAACTGGCGCGCCCAACGCATATTTGGCCCGGGGCGGAGTCACACACTATGTCGAACAAGATGCTCATCGACGCGGCCCACCCGGAAGAGACCCGGGTCGTGGTGCTGCGCGGCGACAAGGTTGAAGAATTTGATTTTGAATCAGCAGAGAGAAGACAACTTCGAGGCAACATCTATCTGGCGAAGGTAACGCGGGTCGAACCGTCGCTGCAGGCCGCCTTCGTCGATTATGGCGGCAACCGGCACGGCTTCCTGGCGTTCTCGGAGATCCATCCAGACTATTACCAGATCCCGTTCGCCGACAGGCAGGCGCTTCTCGATGCGGAAGAATCCGACCGCGACGAGGATTCCGACAATCATGGCGGTGACGCCCACGGCGACGACGCCCCCGCAAAGGCGGACAAGTCGTCCGATGACGATTCCGACGACGACAACAGCGACGACTCCAACGGCGACGATAACGACGCCGACCATGCCGTCGAAAGCGTCGGCGCGGAAGATGCGATGGAGGAGGTGCCGGAACGGCGCCGCCAACGGGCCAAGCAGTACAAGATCCAGGAAGTCATCAAACGTCGCCAGGTTCTGCTGGTGCAGGTGGTCAAAGAGGAGCGCGGCAACAAAGGCGCTGCGCTGACGACCTATCTGTCGCTCGCCGGTCGCTATTCGGTCTTGATGCCGAATACGGGCCGTGGCGGCGGCATTTCCCGCAAGATCACGGACCCGGCCGACCGCAAGCGCCTGAAGAGCATTGCGGCAGGGCTCGAGGTGCCGTCCGGAATGGGCGTCATCCTGCGCACAGCGGGCGCCTCCAGAACGAAGACGGAGATCAAGCGCGATTTCGAGTATCTCCTCAGATTGTGGGAGAATGTTCGCGATCTGACGCTGAAATCTGCGGCACCGACCCTCGTTTACGAGGAAGGCAGTCTCGTCAAACGCTCTATCCGCGATCTCTATTCGCGCGAGATCGACCAGGTCATGGTGGCCGGCGAAGAAGCCTATCGCGAGGCGAAGGACTTCATGCGCATGCTCATGCCGAGCCATGCCAAGAATGTTCAGCCCTACCGTGATGCCGCCCCGATCTTCTCGCGCCATTCGGTGGAGCGTCAGCTCGAAGCGATGTTCCTGCCGCAGGTCACCCTGCGCTCGGGCGGTTACATCGTCATCAATCAGACGGAGGCGCTCGTCGCCATCGACGTCAATTCAGGCCGTTCGACGCGCGAGCATTCGATCGAGGACACCGCGGTTCGAACGAACCTCGAGGCGGCCGAAGAGGTCGCGCGCCAATTGCGGCTGCGCGATCTGGCAGGCCTCATCGTCATCGACTTCATCGATATGGAGGAGAAGCGCAACAATCGGGCGGTCGAACGCAAGCTGAAGGACTGCCTGCGCTTCGACCGGGCGCGCATCCAGCTCGGGCGCATCTCGCATTTCGGTCTGATGGAGATGTCGCGGCAGCGCCTCAGGACCGGCGTCTTGGAGAGTTCGACGGCGCTCTGCCACGCCTGCCATGGCACCGGCCAGGTTCGCTCTGTGGCGTCTCTGGCGCTGCAGCTCCTGCGCATGCTGGAAGAGCACCTCATTCAGGACCGCAGCCGCAATCTCGAAGTGTCGACGCGTCCGGACGTTGCGCTTTACGTGCTGAACCAGAAGCGTTCGCATCTCGCCGACCTTGAACGCCGCTTCGCGGTTTCGATCAGCGTCGCCGGGGATGCTCCGGATGCGGCCTCGGGCTTCACCATCGATCGCGCCGACCTCTCCGAAGAGGAGCCGCCGCACTCAGCCGCCGTCGCGATGCTCGACGTGTCTGATTTCGACGAGCCGGCTCCGGCCGAAGTCGAAGAAGAGAGCGAAGCGAGCCTCGATGAGGACGGCGAGGATGGTGGCCGCCGCGGAGGCCGGCGGCGCAAGCGTCGTCGTCCGAAGGGCGAGAGAGCCGAAAGCGACCGCTCGGAGGCGGAGGCCGCGACCTCGGAAGCCGCCGCAGCCAATGGCGGCGAAGGCCGGCGGGACGAAAACTCGGAAGACGACGATGGCGACGAGACAAAGCCGAAGAAGCGGCGCCGTGGCCGCCGTGGCGGAAGGCGGCGCGGTCGCAATCGCGACGAGCAGCAGGATGCGAATGCAACGAACGGCGACAATGCGCAAGATCGTGGTTCGCGCTCCGATGACGACGATGAGGACGACGATCGCGCAGACGCGCGCCGGCCCGAGACCGAAGAGCAGAACGAAGTAGCGAACCCCTCTGAGACCCCAGAAGCCCCGTCGGCGGAGCAGACCTCTCCGACCGTCGAAGCGACGCAGGAAACCGCGTCGGCCGAGCCTTCCGAGGAGACGGCGGTGGAACAGCCGTCGCTCCCGGCCGCGTCAGAACAGGTCGGAACGGGCGCTGAGAGCGAGCCGAAGGCGGAACCTGCCACAAGCTTGGACGCCGGCGACGAAGCTGTCGAAGAAGACGAAAACCGTTCGAGCTACGAAGAAGCCAAGGACGAGAACGCCGATCGTGTGGCGGAAGCGGCAATGCCTGCCGAACCAGAGGCAACCGAAAGCGGCGCTACCTCGAGCGGCACGCCAGAAGAGCGGCAGTCCGATGAGACCGCTTCGGCACAGGCTGACGTTGCCGAAAAGGCCAAGGACGACGAGCCGAAGGACGACCCGAACCGGCCGAAGCGCGTCGGCTGGTGGCAGCGTCGTTCATTCCTCTGAACACAGCGATCGCTCGTTGAGCTAAAAAAGAGCCCGTCCGGGACACCCGGACGGGCTCTTTTCGTATCGCGGAAAAGAACGCCTTAAGGAAACAGCGCCAGCTGCAAGAGGCCTTCGCCTTCTTCAAAGCCGAACGCGACATTCATGTTCTGCAGGGCCTGGCCAGCGGAGCCTTTGACGAGATTGTCGATTGCGGCAATGACCAGCGCACGTCCGGGGATGCGGTCGGGGAAAACGCCGATCTGCACGTAGTTGGAGCCGCGGACATTCTGCGTCTGGGGAACGCCCCCTTCCGGCAGGACGTGCACGAACGGCTCCGGCGCGTAATCCTCCACGAGCCGTTGGCGAAGATCGCCGGCCGTCGCGCCTTCGGCAAGGCGCACATAGCAGGTGACGAGCTCGCCCCGGCTCATCGGGATGAGATGCGGCGTGAAATTCACGGTGATGGGCATCCCCGCGGCAACGCCGATTTCCTGTTCGATCTCCGGCGCGTGGCGATGCTTGCCGATGGAATAGGGTGACAGCCCCTCGCCCGCCTCGGCAAAGAGCGTATTCTGCTTGAGACCGCGGCCGGCACCGGTCACGCCCGATTTCGCATCGATGATGAGATCGCTCGCATCAATCATGTCTTGGCGCACGAGCGGCAGGAGTGCCATCAGCACCGCGGTCGGGTAGCAGCCCGGACAGGCGATCAGCCGGGCATCCTTGATGAGAGCGCGGTAATGCTCGGTCAGGCCATAAACCGCCTCTTCCTGAAGCTCCGGCGCCTGATGCTCATGGCCGTACCACTCGGCATAGACGGATGCATCGCGGAGACGGAAATCGGCCGACATATCGATGATGCGCGCTTTCGGATTGGCGCTCAAAACCGCCGCCGTGATCTCTTGCGTCGTCCCATGTGGAAGGCCACAGAAAACGGCGTCAAGCTCGCTCCAATCGACCTCTTCCCAGGCTTTGAGACGCGGCAAATCGAGGATTGCGAGGTGCGGAAACACCGCCCCCATCTCCTTGCCGGCATGGGTGTTGGCGGTCAGCGCAGCGATCTCGACATGCGGATGGCGCGCCGCGAGACGCACCAGATCGGCGCCGGTGTAGCCGGAGGCGCCAAGGACGCCGATGCGAATCTTCTCGTGCATATCAAACCCTCGCTTCAAGGCGCCGGCTTTAGCCGTCAGGCCGAGGCGAAGTCAACGAAGGCCGATGCAGAGCCGCTCAACGCCAGCGGCGGACGAGGTCCCCGAGATGCGCAAACCCCGCGAGCGTCAGGAAGAAGGCGATCACCTGCCACTCCGCCCCCACCAGTGCAGCACGCAACGCCAAAATCAGCGTCGCGCCCGCGGCAAGATTGACGAGAAGTTCGAGCGGGCGAACGCCCCGCCCGGTCCGCCGATAAAAGTAGACGAGGCCGACAGCCTCCGCGAGCACGAGCAGAAGGATGAGGTCGGCGATCCGACCGCTTTCGATGAGACCGGCCATGAGAGCGCCTCCTGAAAGGGATCAGGAAACGCGGCGACGGGGACCGAGCTTGCTCGCCTCGTCCGGCTGCACGAGCCCCAGAAGATGCGCCATATCCTTGAAGAAGACCCGCATATGTGCCCCCGGGCGCGCCCGCACGAGCTTCTTGTTCATATAGGCTTCCCAGGTCAGCCGCTGCACGTCCGGATCGGCGCACATGGACACGAAGCGCTCGCGCCGTTTGTCGTTCTTGTACCAGAAGTACTGCATGATCCCGAGGATCCAGAAGACGCGCCCATGCTCTTTCATGAAGCGCTTGCGTGCACCCGCGAGCGCCTTCGCGTCGTTGGTGCGCAGGAATTCCTCGACGGCCTCTCCGGCGAAGCGACCGCAAACCATGGCGTAATAGATGCCCTCGCCGGAAGCCGGCGCCACGACGCCAGCGGCATCACCCGCCAAAAGCACATCCTGGTCGTTGTCCCATTTCCGGCGGGGCTTCAGCGGAATCGGCGCACCTTCCTTGCGGATCGTTTCGGCCGCGTCGAGGCCCGTGATGCCGCGCAGATCGGCGACGGCGTTGCGCAACGAAAAGCCCTTGTTGGCACTGCCGGTACCGATGCTCGTCGTATCGCCATGGGGGAAGACCCAGGAATAAAAGTCCGGCGACATGCGGCCATTGTAATAGACATCGCAGCGCTTTGGATCGAAATGCGCGGCGCCGTCTTGGGGCGAGCGAACGATCTCATGATAAGCGAAAACGTACGGCACCCGGCCAGCCCGCGGCACAGCCTCGCGCGCGACTGCGGAATTTGCGCCGTCCGCGCCGATCACGGCGCGTGCGCGCACGACTTCGAGAGACGCGTCGCGTCCGCCGTCTTTCGGCCGGTAATGGATGCGCGCCACCCCGTCGGTGTCGCGGTCGAAAGCTTCAAACGTGCCGGCACAGCGCTCAGCGCCGGCCTCGGCCGCACGCTGACGCAGCCACTCATCGAAATGTTCGCGATCGACCATGCCGACGAAGCCGCCTTCGATGGGCATGTTCACGCGCCGATCGGTCGGCGAGACGATCTCCGCGGAGGAGACCTGCGCGACGAGCATCGACGTCGGGACGTTGAAATCGCGCAAAAGACGTGGCGGCACCGCGCCACCGCACGGCTTGATGCGGCCCTGCCTGTCGAGCAGCAGGACCGAATGCCCCTTGGAGGCAAGATCGGTTGCAGCCGTCGCGCCAGCCGGGCCACCCCCGACGACGACCACATCGTATGTTTTGCTCTCAGGCATGATTACCGTCCCCCTAAACCTGCGAGCGTCTCCTCGCCCACGGCCGTCACATCCAGCGGGGCCGAGATCACCTCCCCCGCGCGATCGACCCGGTATGCAAGCCAGGCCGAAATCACAAAGAACACGCCTTCGATCGCAAAGACCATGGCATAGGCCGGTACCGGCGAAGCAAAGATCGTGCGTGTCGTGTCGATGGCCACCGTGCCCAGGAATCCGCCAAGGCCGAAAGCCACGCCCTGCGCGGCACCCCACAGGCCCATGCGCACACCTTCACGGCGCTCGCGCCCGGCACCCGCAAGACCCATCATCGACGCGATGGCGGCCACAGCGAAGGCGCCGTTTGCCGCACCCAAAAAGAAGACCGAGCCCCTGATCGGCCAACCGGGCCCCCAGAAGCCTGCCATGACCAGCCCGAAGAGCGCCAAAGCGGAGGCAAAGCAGCCGCCGATGGTCCAGCTCTTCATGGTGCCGATGCGCCGGCCGATCACGTTGCTGCCGAGAGCGCCGACCAGAAGCATGCCGACAAGGACGCCGCTGTGCTGGACGCCGGCGAGCTTCGTCGATTCGCCCGGCGTCATTCCAAAGACCGTGCCCGCGAAAGGCTCAAGCACGAGATCCTGGGCGCTGTAAGCGAGCATCGACACGAAGATGAAGATGGTGAAGCGACGGGCCGTCGTCTCGCTCCAGACCTCTTTCAGCGCCTGCCGGAATGCGGGCTTTTCCTCCGCCCCGTCCTTCCCCGCGGGATGCGCATCATCGGGCCGGGCAACGCGCTTTTCGACACCGAAGACGGCTACGACTGTCACCAGGAAAGCCGCCAGAGAGACCGCTCCCGTCACGGCAACGAGCCGCTGCGGAGAGAACGGATCGAGGAAATGGCCGGCGGAGGTCGCCGTCACCACGAAACCGACGATCATCATCCCCCAGACGAGCGTCGCTGCCGCCGCGCGACGGCCGGGATCGACCTTCGCGGCAAGCAGGGCGAGAAGCGAGGTGCCGGCCGCGCCGACGCCGATGCCGATTGCAAAGAAGCTTATGACGGCAAGCGCGATACCACCGGCGAGATTGACACTCATCCAGGCTGTCGCGACCGCGGCCAGGAAGCCGCCGCCCCCGAGGACAGCCATACCTCCGATGATCCACGGCGTTCTGCGCGCGGTGATGTCCGAGCCATAACCCCAACGCGGGCGCAGCATCTGCACCGCATAATGGACGCCGACCAGAGCGCCGGGCAAAGTGGCAGGGAGCGCAAGCTCCACGACCATCACCCGGTTCAAAGTCGACGTCGTCAGGACGACGATCGCTCCAAGCGCCGCCTGCACCAGTCCGAGACGGACGATGCTGACCCAGCCCAACGTGGCTGTCTGCATGTCACGCTCCAATCGTACGCAGTGCGAAAGCCGAAATCAGCATGCCAAGAACGTAAAGCGTGGTGCCGGTGGCATTGTACCAGGCGGCCTGCTCTTTCGGCTCACGCAACAGGCGCGCCATCAGCACGAACTGCACGAGCAAGGAGACACAGACCGCGGCCGCGTAAATCGGCTTTCCCCACGAAAACAGGAGCGCAATCACAATGGCTTGCGGGAAAGCCATGACAAAACAGGCAAACCTCGCCGCGCGCGCGACGCCCAATTGCGCCGGCAGCGACCGGATCCCCATCTTGAGGTCGCCCTCGACCGCCTTGAAGTCGTTGAGGGTCATGATCCCGTGGGCGCCGAGGCTGTAGAGCGCGGCAAGCGTGATGATCCGCCAGTCCGGCAGCCCGCCCACCATGACAGCGGCGCCGGTGAACCACGGAAGCCCCTCGTAGCAGGCCGCGACCGCTGTATTGCCCCACCAGCCGTTCTTTTTCAGCCGGAAGGGCGGCGCCGAATAGGCCCAGGCGAGAATGAGGCCGACCACTGCCGCCCAGAACACCCAGATGCCGAGAAACGCTGCGAGGACGAGCGACAAAGCCGTCCAAATGAGTGCGATATAAAGGCCCCAACGGCCCGGAATGCGCCCAGACGGGATCGGGCGGTTCGGCTCATTGATCGCGTCGACATGGCGATCGTACCAGTCGTTCGCGGCCTGGCTCGTCGCCGTGACCATCGGTCCCGCGAGCACGATGCCGGCAAGCATCACCAGCCAGCGCTCAGAGATCGGAACGCCTGAGGAGACGACGCCGCAGCCGAACGCCCACATGGGTGCGAACCATGTGATCGGCTTCAACAATTCGAGCACGGCCGCCGGTTTCGGGCGGGTTAAAGTATCGGATGCAATCGAAGCCGAACGAGACATGGCCGGGACAGTATTGGCCGCCTCGCGCACCGTCAACTCAACTTTACACTCGCCCCCGCGGCGGAATCTCGCGCCCCCCCGGCAGCGGGGAACCCGCGTCACTGGCGGACGTTGCGAGAGCATCGCGAATGTTGCAGAGCAAAATGGCGGAGCGGATGACGAGCGAGGATAAGGCGATGACATCGCAGAACGAAACTGAAGGCAGCGCAGCGTTGGGCAATGGCGCTCACATGCGCCCCGAACCCGCCGCGAAAAGCGTCTCGCCGGTCAGCGACAGCCGACCTGCCGCGCCAATGCCCTCTTTGCCTGAGGCCTTTCCCGCCGAAAGGCGCGAGATCACGGGACGTGCCGGCCGCCTCTCCTATTATGTCGCAGGCGAAGGGAGCCCCCTCCTCCTCATCCACAGCATCAACGCCGCAGGCTCTGCCTATGAAGTGCGGCCGGTTTTCATGCACACACAGACGCGGCACCGCGTCTATGCCGTCGATCTTCCGGGTTTCGGGTTTTCCGATCGCTCCGACCGCACGTACGACATTCGGCTCTTCGTCGACGCGGTCCACGACATGCTTGATCTCATCGAAGCGGAGACCGGCTCACAGGCGATCGACGCCATGGCACTCTCCTTGTCGTCAGAGTTTCTGGCGCGCGCCGCCACCGAACGGCAGGAAAGGCTTCGCAGCCTCACCTTCGTCACGCCAACCGGGTTCGAGACCGGGTCGAGCAAACGTCGTGGTCCCGAAGGCTCCACGCGGCAGGTGCCGTTTCTCTACGAAACGCTCAACGTGCCGCTTTGGAGCAAGGGGGCCTTTCGCCTCCTCACCACGAGGCCGAGCATTCGCTTCTTCCTGGAAAAAACCTTCGGCAGCAAGGACATCGACGAGGGGCTTTTCAACTACGCCTATGAGACGACGCATCAGGACGGGGCTCGTCACGCGCCTTATGCCTTCGTTTCGGGATGCCTCTTCGCCAACGATATCAGGCGTATCTACGAGAAGCTGACGCTGCCGATCTTCCTCGCCCACGGCACCCGCGGGGATTTTCAGGATTTCTCCGAGGTCGATTGGCTGCGCGCGCAACCCAATTGGACGGTGAAGCCGTTCAAGACCGGCGCGATGGTCTATTTCGAGCAGCCGGAAGCTTTCCTCGCGAGCTTCGAAGAATTTCTCACGTCCGCAAAAGCCTGAGGCGTCTCGCGCAGACCTCTCGGGCCTGTCTCAAGGCCGCAATGCATTTCAGTGGTCGCTGCCGCTTTCCGGCGTAAAATCTACGAGGTCGTACCGGCGAAGCTTCGAATAGAGGCTTTGCCGGCTGAGACCGAGAATTTCGGCCGCCGACGCGCGGTTGTCGCCGGTCAGCTCAAGGGCCGCCTCGATGCAGAGCTTCTCGATCACGTCGGTGGTTTCGCGCACGAGATCCTTGAGGGGCACGCGGCCGACGAGTTCCGTCAATTGATCGACCGAGCGGGGCAATTGCCTCGCCGCCGGGCGCTCTCTTTCCACCCGCGCACTGACATCGCGAAGAACGAAACCGAGGCAGGGCTGCTCCCCCTCGAGCACCGATACCGCGGCAACTTCGACATCGACGACAGAGCCGTATTCACCGCGCAGGATCGACCGAAAATGCCGAACCGAGCCGTGTTCGCGCAGATTGGCGATGAGAACGTCGAGTTCGATCCCCTGCCGCCCGACCCAACGCTCCAAGCGCTTTCCACGAACCTGCTCGAGGCTCGCGGTCTGCGCCAGATCAAGAAAAGCGATGTTGGCCGCCAGGATCCGCCGGTCGGGGTCGGTCACGATGAAAGCGTCGGGCAGATGCTCCACGATATCGACCAGAAGCGAGGTCGTCCCGGCATCCTGCCTCACTCTCTCGCCGTCGACCGGCGACAGGCGGATGAGGAAATGGGCCGAGGATTCCTGCCGGAAAAGCGAAGCGGAGAGAACGCACTCCTGCTCGCTAAAAGGAAGCCGCACGCGCGCATCTTCAGCATGACCGGCAGCCCTCACCATCGCAAGCAGCGCCTGCACGGCGCGCTCCGACTCGTCGGAAAAGAGCCTGCGCAGCGGTGCCCCGACAAGCTGCTCCGGAGACTGGTCGAGCAGCCCGCTGGCGGCGGGATTGACCTCGACGACCTTCTGGCTGTTGGCATCGACGATCAAGACGGCCTCAGAGGCCATTTTGAAGAACAGGCGGTAGCGTGTCTCGGCTTGCCGCAGGCGCGAATATTCTCGCTCCAGCGCCACCTGCGCTTCAATCAGCCTCTGCTGCAGCGCGGACACGGGACGCAAATCGCGACCGATCGCGATGTAACGCTCACCACCGCCCACCTGCATCGCGAAATAACGGACGGCCACGTCGGCGCCACGGTTTGAAGGGTGATTGACCTCGCGCCAGCGCGAAACGCCTTTCGCACCCGCCTCGCTCAGAAGAGCCGCAACCTTTTTTTCGCTATCGGCCGTGACAAGATCGCGCCAGGCCTTTCCAACCCAGTCTGAAACGCCTTCGTGAGAGAATTCTTCGTCGCCGAAGGCGAGATCCTGAACGACGCCCTCCTTGTCCAGGACAAGGGCAATATCTGCCGCGTGGGCGATTAGCTTTCCGGCGATCTCGGCGTCCAGGTCGCCGACCGACTTATGCGGGACCGAGAACTCGCTTGGGGCTGATTTTGTAACCAAGCCGTCCATCTGTTGCACTTAGTCCCGCATCAGGCATGAATCATTAGCAACGCATAGCTAGAAGCCCGAGCATACGCTCGGCCTGCGATACTGCACTGCGCGCATCCGTCGCTCCTACATCGGCCCCGACCAACGCGACAAGCTCTGGATGCTCCATAAAAATGTGTCCACCAACGATTACAGCGATGGATTTGTTACGAGATTCCAGACGGACCGCCTTTATCGTCGCCGCCAGATCGTCGATTCCACGCGCGCTCGACAGCGACAACCCGACCATCGAAAACCACTCGCGCTTGACGGTTCCAACGAGATCGGCGGGGTTCGCATCGAGTTCCACAGATACATCCCAGCCGCCGCGACGGAAGAAAGCCTCCGTCAAAAAGATGCCGAAGGAATGCCGCTCGCCCGGTGCAGAGGCGAGCAGGATGCGCCGTCCGTCGCCGCAATCGGCTGACTGGCTGTAAAAGGCCGGGCCGAGCTCCCGCAAAAGGTGCTGAAGCCGCGACATGCCGATGGTCACCTCGGCGAAATCGCAGCGATCATCGTTCCAGAAATCCCAAAGCCGCGCTGCTGCAGGCGCCATCAGCTCGAGCAGAAGTGCCTCGAGCCCGACACCGCGCGCGCGTGCCATATCCACATAAGCGAAGGCGACGCTCCCATCACGCGCCAGCAAAAGACGGGCGAATTCGTCGATATCAACCGCGTCGACGCCAGTTCCCTCAACGCAATTGAGATGCGGCTCTCCCCACCCGACCCGGTGGGCCAGCATCAACCGCGGGATGATCTCACCTTCGATCGTCGTGAGAATACGGCCACTCCAGGCGCTCTCGCTGGAAGCCGCCTCAATGTCTGAGACCGGGAACGAGCGCATGGGGACATCTTCCCATGGCCTATTTACGTCCCAGCTTCCGCAGCGGTCCTCAGCGTGTTGCCTAATGTCGACCATCTCTCGCACCCCCGAGCTCAAACTGGCCATAAAACGGATATTGCACCGCTTCACCTTCCCGGCAGCGGCTCCGGATGGAGGCCTCAGACCTCCGCCTTTCGACGCGCGAGTTTAAGCACTTTCGGTCCCTCAGCGATAGAGCCGGAGCGTACGCCTCGGCTCGGCGGAATGTAAAGTGAGATTTACGTCTAGTGTTGTTGACAGTCGCCGAGCGGCAGCCCTAGAGTCGGTCTTACGTTGTGCCGGTTGGGGAGACGGGGCGCGGTGAAAACGCCAAATAAACCAATCATTTCTCTCTATACAGAGGAAGAACGTCGACGGCGTGACTCGACCTCCTGGACGCTGGTTCAGGGTGTGCTTGCGCCGATTCAATTCCTCGTATTTCTCATTAGTTTAGCCCTTGTGATCCGGTATTTGACGACAGGCCAAGGGTATTTTGTCGCAACTGCGTCCGTCGTCGTCAAAACCGCGGTCCTGTATACGATCATGATCACGGGCTCGATCTGGGAGAAAGTGGTCTTCGGCCGCTATCTCTTTGCACGGGCCTTCTTCTGGGAAGACGTCTTCTCGATGCTCGTTCTGGCCCTTCACACGGCCTATCTCGGCGCGCTCTGGACGGGTTTCCTGGATGCTGGGGGGCAGATGATCTTGGCGCTCGCCGCCTATCTCGCATACGTGATCAACGCGACGCAGTTCGTTCTGAAGCTGCGCGCCGCGCGGCTGCAGGAGCAGGCGAATCGCGATGCGGCGGCCGCGTCCAAGACGGATATGGAGTTCGCACGATGAACCCAGCAGGCGTCGCACGCGTCACGACGGGCTGCAGTGAAGCGCCGATCCTTCGGGAGCGCGGCCAGCGTGAGGTATTTTGTGGCCTCACCGGTATCATCTGGCTGCACCGCAAGATCCAGGACGCCTTCTTTCTGATCGTCGGATCTCGCACCTGCGCGCATTTGATGCAGTCGGCGGCGGGTGTGATGATCTTCGCCGAGCCGCGGTTTGCGACGGCCGTCATCGAAGAGCGCGACCTTGCCGGCATGGCCGATGCCAACGAAGAGCTCGACCGGGTCGTCACGCAGCTTCTGGCGCGCCGCCCTGAGATCAAGCTTCTATTCCTGGTCGGATCCTGCCCCTCGGAAGTGATCAAGCTCGATCTGTCGCGAGCTGCCGATCGCCTCAACGAGAAATTCGCGTCGACGACCCGCATCCTGAATTATTCCGGCAGCGGCATCGAGACCACCTTCACGCAGGGTGAGGATGCATGCCTTGCCGCACTTGTCCCGCAGATGCCCGAAGCATCTGCACAGGCGCCCGCCTCCCTCCTCGTCGTCGGCTCGCTCGCCGATGTGGTGGAAGACCAGTTCCGGCGGCTGTTCGACGATCTCGGCGTAGGGCCAGTCGGCTTCCTGCCGCCGCGATCGTCGACAGAGCTGCCCGAGGTCGGCCCGAACACCCGTTTTTTGATGGCGCAGCCCTATCTTGCCGACACGCGGCGGATCCTGGAGAGCCGCGGGGCAAAGGCTCTGCAGGCGCCCTTCCCTTTCGGCGCCGAAGGCACCACTGCATGGCTGAAAGCTGCAGCGGATTGCTTCGGCGTCGACGAGAGCCGGTTCACGGCGGTCACCGCGCTTGGCCGCGAACGCGCCAAACGCGCGCTGTCGCACTATCAGGAGCAGCTCGCCGGCAAGAGCATCTTTTTCTTCCCCGATTCTCAGCTCGAGATACCGCTTGCACGGTTTCTGTCGCGGGAGCTGTCGATGCGGATCGCCGAAATCGGCACCCCCTATCTGCATCGTCAGAATCTCGCGGCAGAGCTTGATCTGCTGCCGGAAGGCGTCGTCTTGTCCGAAGGCCAGGACGTCGACCGGCAGCTCGACCGCGCGCGGGCCGCGCGCCCGGACCTGACCGTGTGCGGGCTCGGCCTCGCCAATCCGCTGGAGGCGGAGGGTTTGACCACCAAATGGGCGATCGAACTCGTGTTCACGCCGATCCAGGGCTACGAGCAGGCTGGCGATCTCGCCGAACTCTTTGCGCGGCCGCTCAACCGCGCCGCTCGGCTGGAGGTGTGAGATGCAGCTCACCGTCTGGACCTATGAAGGGCCGCCGCATGTCGGAGCGATGCGCATCGCCACCGCCATGGAAGGCATCCACTACGTCTTGCACGCACCGCAGGGCGACACCTACGCCGATCTTCTCTTCACGATGATCGAGCGGCGCAACAAACGCCCACCGGTCACCTACACGACTTTCGAGGCGCGCGACCTCGGCACAGATACGGCCGAGATCTTCAAGAACGCGGCACGCGATGCGTATGAGCGCTTTCAGCCGCAGGCGATGCTGGTCGGCGCGTCATGTACGGCGGAACTCATCCAAGACGATCCGGGCGGCCTTGCCAAAGCATTGGCCCTGCCGATCCCCGTCGTTCCGCTGGAACTGCCATCCTATCAGCGGAAGGAAAACTGGGGCGCCTCGGAGACCTTCTATCATCTCGTTCGCGCCCTCGCCGGCCCGCATGCGCCGGCGCCTGGCACGGAACGACCGCCCCGGGACGCAGGCCGCCGGCCGCGGTGCAATCTGCTCGGACCGACCGCTCTCGGCTTTCGGCACCGCGACGATGTGGCGGAGATCACCCGACTTCTCGACCGCCTCGGCATCGATGTCGCCGTGACGGCGCCGCTCGGCGCCACTCCGGCCGATATCGCGCGACTCGGAGAGGCAGATTTCAATGTCGTGCTCTATCCGGAAATTGCGCAAACGGCCGCCGGTTGGCTCACCCGCACGTTCCGCCAGCCGGCAACGAAAACGGTCCCGATCGGCTTCGGCGCGACAATCGACTTCATCAAGGAAGTCGCCGAGATCGCAGGCGTCGATCCCACCGCCGTTCTCGCGGGCGCGCCATCGCGTCTTCCGTGGTACTCACGCTCCGTCGATTCGACCTATCTCACCGGCAAGCGCGTCTTCATCTTCGGGGATGCGACGCATGTCGTTTCAGCCGCGCGCATCGCCGACAAGGAGCTCGGCTTCAAGGTCGTAGGCCTTGGCACCTATTCGCGTGAATTCGCCCGCGACGTGCGCGCCGCCGCCGAAAGCTATGGCGTCGAAGCGCTCATCACCGACGACTATCTCGAAGTCGAAGAGAAGGTGGCAGAGCTTCATCCCGAGCTCGTTCTCGGCACGCAGATGGAGCGCCATATCGCAAAGCGGCTGCGTGTGCCCTGCGCAGTCATCTCGGCGCCCGTCCACGTCCAGGATTTTCCGGCACGCTATTCGCCGCAGATGGGTTTCGAAGGCGCCAATGTGATCTTCGACACCTTCGTGCATCCTTTGATGATGGGCCTCGAAGAACACCTTCTCGGCATGTTCCGCGGCGATTTCGAATTCCACGACGAGGTCCAGCCGTCGCATCTGGGGCACGGCGCCGCACCGGCGCCAGACCAGACTCAGATCAAAGAAACGGAGATCGAAAAGGCTGAGATTGCCAGTGTCGTCCAAGCTGTCACCTGGGCGGCAGAAGCGGAGCAGGAACTGCGCAAAATACCGTTCTTCGTCCGCGGCAAGGCGCGCCGCAATACCGAACGTTTCGCCGAAGAACGCGGCTTAGCGACGATTACAGTTGAGACACTCTACGATGCCAAAGCCCATTTCGGCCGATAACGCGACGCCTCTGCGCGTCGTCATCGTGACACTCGACAGCCATCTGGCGAGCGCAGTCGAGCGCGCACGCCCGATTCTTCAGAAAGAGATCCCCGGTCTCACGCTCAATCTGCACGCCGCCACCGAATGGGGCGACGATGCGACTGCGCTCGGCCGGTGCCAGGCCGACATCGCCGAGGCCGATATCATCCTCGCCAATATGCTCTTCATGGAAGACCATATTCAGGCGGTGATGCCGGCCTTGAAGGCGCGGCAGGACGAATGCGACGCCATCGTCGGCTTCATGTCGGCCGGCGAAGTGATCCGCCTCACCCGCATCGGCCGTTTCAAGATGGACGGCTCGCAAGGCGGCGCGCTCGCCCTTCTCAAGCGGCTTCGCGGCTCGGACAAGCGCGACAAGGAAGGCGCCAAGCAGGCCGCCAATTCCGGCGCCAAGCAGATGGCGATGCTGCGCCGAATCCCGCAATTCCTGCGGTTCATCCCGGGCACGGCCCAGGATGTTCGCGCCTACTTCCTGGTTCTGCAGTACTGGCTCGCCGGTTCGGAAGACAATATCGTCAACATGGTGCGGCTTCTCGTCGAGCGTTACGCCGAGGGCCCGCGCAAGCAGCTGCGCCACCATTTGAAGGCCAAGCCGCCGGTCCATTATCCGGAGGTCGGACTTTATCATCCGAGGCTCAAGGGACGCATCACGGAGCGCCTGGAAGCCCTGCCCTCCCCGTCGAAGGAGCGCAAGGGCCGTGTCGGCCTCCTCATCATGCGGTCCTATGTGCTTGCCGGAAACACGGCGCATTACGACGCTGTGATCGACGCCCTGGAGGCCCATGGCCTGCAGGTGGTGCCGGCCTATTCGAGCGGTCTCGACAGCCGCCCTGCGGTTGAAGCTTTCTTCACGCCGAACGGACGCCCGGTCGTCGATGCCGTCGTTTCATTGACGGGCTTCTCGCTCGTCGGCGGCCCCGCCTACAACGACGCCAAGGCGGCCGAAGAGATGCTGACGCATCTCGACGTTCCCTACATTTCGGCACAGGCTGTCGAGTTCCAGACGCTCGAGCAATGGGATGGGTCTGACCGCGGCCTTCTTCCGGTCGAAACGACCATGATGGTCGCGATCCCGGAACTCGACGGGGCAACCGGACCGATGCTCTTCGGCGGTCGTTCGGAGAATGCCGAACAAACGCGCGACATGCAGGCGCATTCAGAACGCGCTCAAATGCTCGCCTCGCGTGTCGATAAGCTCGTCAGGCTTCGTCACACGAAGCGCGCTGAGCGTAAGCTCGCCGTCGTTCTCTTCAACTTCCCACCAAACGCTGGCAGCACCGGCACCGCCGCTTACCTTTCGGTTTATCATTCGCTCTTCAACACGCTGAAATCCCTGAAGGAAGCGGGTTACACGGTCGACGTGCCGGAAAGCGTCGATGCCCTGCGCGACATGATTTTGAAGGGCAATGCGAGCCGCTACGGCACGGACGCCAATGTGCATGATCGCATCGCGACCGACGATCACGTGAGGCGCGAGCGCTATCTGAAGGACATCGAAGCGCAGTGGGGCCCGGCGCCCGGACGGCAACAAAGCGACGGCAGCTCGATCTTCGTGCTCGGCGTTCAGCTCGGCAATGTCTTCGTCGGTGTGCAGCCGGCCTTCGGCTATGAAGGCGATCCGATGCGGCTGCTTTTCGAGAAGGGCTTTGCTCCGACGCACGCGTTCTCCGCCTTCTATCGGTATCTGCGCGAAGATTTCCGTGCCGACGCGGTTCTGCATTTCGGCATGCACGGCGCGCTCGAATTTATGCCCGGCAAACAGACGGGGCTCTCGGATGCCTGCTGGCCTGACCGGCTGATCGGAGATCTGCCGAACTATTATCTCTATGCGGCCAACAATCCGTCAGAAGGCTCGATTGCCAAGCGGCGCTCCGCAGCAACACTGATTTCCTACCTCACGCCGCCCGTGGCCCGGGCCGGGCTCTATCGCGGCCTTCTCGATCTCAAAGCGTCTCTCGACCGCTGGCGGGCTTTGCCGCCGGACGAGACGAATGAGCGCGAGCAGCTCGCCCCGCTCATTCAGGCTCAGGCCGCAGAGCTCGACCTGGCGGCTCCGGAACCCGCCTGGGAGGATCCCGCAGCGGAGACGGCGAAGCTGAGTGAGGCCATTCTCGACCTCGAATACAGCCTCATCCCGCACGGACTGCACGTCATCGGCGAGCCACCTTCGGCGGAAGAGCGTGCCGATCTCCTCCTCGCGGTGGCTGAAGCCCGTTTCGGCACCAAGCCGGAGAAGGACGCTGTCGAGGCGCTCGTTGCCGGGCGGCAGCCGCGGCAGGCTCTGGTCGTCGGCGGAATGGATGAGAACGACGCGAACATCGAATTGTTCGATGAGCTCGCCTCGACCAACAAGCTCCTGTCGGAAGACCACGAACTCCCGTCCCTCATCCACGCGCTCGACGGATGCTTCGTGCGCCCTGCCCCCGGCGGCGATCTTCTGCGCACGCCGGCGATCCTGCCGACGGGCCGGAATGTGCATGGCTTCGACCCCTTCCGCATGCCGAGTGCGTTCGCCGTTACGGATGGGGCGCGCCAGGCGAAGCGCCTCCTCGACCGATACGTCGAAGACGGACATCCGATCCCGGAATCGGTGGCGATGGTCCTGTGGGGGACCGACAATCTGAAGAGCGAAGGCGGTCCGATCGCCCAGGCGTTGGCGCTGCTCGGCGCGCGGCCGCGTTTCGACAGCTTCGGTCGTCTCTGTGGGGCGGCTCTCATCCGCCTGGAAGATCTCGGCCGGCCCCGCATCGACGTCGTCATGACGCTATCGGGCATCTTCCGCGACCTCCTGCCGTTGCAGACCAAGCTGCTCGCCGAGGCCGCCTATCTTGCCGCCACGGCGGATGAACCGCTTGAAATGAACTATGTGCGCAAGCACGCGCTGCGCTATCAGGAAGAGCATCAATGCGACCTGGAGACGGCCGCGCTGCGCGTCTTCTCCAACGCCGACGGTGCCTACGGCTCCAACGTCAACATGCTGCTCGATTCCGGGCGATGGGAAGACGAGGACGAGCTCGCCGACACCTACGCAAAGCGCAAATGCTTCGCTTACGGACGCCAGGGCGCGCCCAAGCAGCAAGCCGATCTTCTGCAGACGATCTTCAGCGATGTGGAGCTCGCCTACCAGAACCTCGAATCGGTCGAGCTCGGCGTGACCACCGTCGATCACTACTTCGACACGCTCGGCGGAATCAGCCGCTCGGTGCGCAAGGCCAAGGGCGGCGAGATTCCCGTCTACATCGGCGACCAGACCCGTTCGGAAGGCATGGTTCGCTCTTTGTCGGAGCAGGTCGCACTCGAAACCCGCACCCGCATGCTCAACCCGAAATGGTACGAGGGCATGCTGAAGCACGGTTACGAAGGCGTGCGTCAGATCGAGGCCGCGGTCACCAATACGATGGGCTGGTCGGCCACGACAGGTCAGGTCGCGCCGTGGATCTATCAGCAGATCACGCAGACTTACGTGCTTGATCCGGAAATGCGGCAGCGCATGGCCGCCCTCAATCCGGTTGCGTCGGCAAAGGTCGCGCACCGGCTTCTGGAGGCACATGAGCGCCAGTACTGGCAGCCCGACGAAGCCGTGGTGGAAGCCCTGCGGCAGGCGGGTGAAGAACTGGAAGACCAGCTCGAAGGCATACCCGTGGAGAGAGCCGCATGAACATCCCTCTGAGACCGATGCCACCGATCGCGAAGAACGAGGACGGAGAAGGCAGCGTTCAGGTTCGGCTCGATCCGTCGATCCATATCGAAACGGCGAAAGTGTTCGCCGTCTATGGCAAGGGCGGGATCGGCAAGTCGACGACCTCGTCGAACCTGTCAGCGGCCTTTTCAAAGCTCGGCAAACGGGTTCTGCAGATCGGTTGCGACCCGAAGCACGATTCGACCTTCACCTTGACCAAGCGCCTCGTACCGACGGTCATCGACGTTTTGGAGTCTGTGAACTTCCACTCCGAAGAGCTGCGTGTCGAAGACTTCGTCTACGAAGGCTATAACGGCGTCATGTGCGTGGAGGCCGGCGGACCGCCTGCCGGCACAGGCTGTGGTGGCTATGTCGTCGGCCAGACCGTGAAGCTCCTCAAGGAGCACCACCTCCTGGAAGACACAGATGTCGTGATTTTCGACGTCCTGGGCGATGTGGTCTGCGGCGGCTTCGCCTCACCTCTGCAGCATGCCGAGCGCGCGCTTATCGTGACCGCCAACGATTTCGATTCCATCTTCGCGATGAACCGGATTGCCGCGGCGATCCTCGCCAAGGCGAAGAACTACGACGTGCGGATCGGCGGCGTGATCGCCAATCGCAGCGCTGGAACCGACGAGATCGACCGCTTCAACGAAGCGACCGGACTGAAGCGTCTGGCGCATCTGCCCGATCTCGATGCGATCCGGCGCAGCCGTCTGAAGAAGTCGACGCTTTTTGAAATGGAACCCTCCCCCGAACTGGAGCAGGTGCAGAACGAATATCTGCGCCTTGCCGCTCAGCTCTGGGCAGGCGTCGAGCCGCTTGCAGCGACACCGATGAAAGATCGCGAGATCTTCGACTTTTTGGGATTCGATTGATGCCAACAGCCTCGTATTTGGAGCGCCGCGGAGAGCTTGAGACCTATTTCGACCGCACCGCGGCCGATGCCTGGTCCAAACTCACGTCCGACGCGCCGGTGAGCCGTATTCGGGCCACCGTGCGCGCCGGCCGCGACCAGATGCGGGCAACCCTGTTGAGTTATTTGCCGGACGACCTCTCTGGGCTGCGGCTCCTTGATGCCGGTTGCGGAACCGGTGCGCTGTCCCTGGAAGCGGCGCGCCGCGGCGGCGATATCGTCGCAATCGATCTGTCGCCGTCGCTGGTCGCACTCGCCAAAGAGCGCACCAAGGACGAGCCGGAGGCACAGAAGATCGATTTCCACGTCGGAGACATGCTCGATCCCGCGCTCGGTGATTTCGACTTCATCGTCGGCATGGATTCGCTCATCCATTACCGTGATCAGGACCTCGCGAATATTCTCGCCCGGATGGCGACGCGGGCCCGGCAGGGGGTGGTTTTCACCTTCGCGCCCCGCACAGCGCTGCTCGCGGCCATGCACATGGCGGGGCGGTTTTTTCCGCGCAGCGACCGCGCGCCTTCCATCGAACCGATCAGCGAAGCGCGGCTGCGCCAGCTGGTCGCTGCGACACCTGAGCTAACGGCATGGCGGCCGGGTCGAAGCCGTCGTATCGTAAGCGGATTTTACACGTCACAGGCTATGGAGCTCGTGCCCGCATGAAGCGGCTGAACAATTCGGTGAGCGCAGCGTGGAGCCGTCTCGGCCCCCGCTTTTTGCCGTTTGCAGATGCTGCAACGGCCGAGCTTCCGCTCGGCCGCCTCTTGCGTCTGTCATTGTTCCAAGTCTCCGTCGGCATGGCGGTGGTGCTTTTGAACGGCACGTTGAACCGCGTCATGATCGTCGAGATGGGCGTGCATGCCTGGCTCGTTTCGTTGATGGTGTCGCTGCCGCTCGTCTTCGCGCCATTCCGCGCCCTGATCGGCTTCAAATCGGACACCCATCGCTCGCTGCTTGGTTGGCGTCGTGTGCCCTATATCTGGATGGGCACGCTGATCCAGTTCGGCGGTCTCGCCATCATGCCATTCGCGCTTCTGGTGCTTTCGGAGGGCCAGGGGCCCGCGATGGTAGCCGGTCAGGCCGGGGCTGCCATTGCCTTCCTCCTCGTCGGCGCGGGGCTGCACACGACGCAGACAGCCGGGCTTGCGCTGGCCACCGACATCGCGCCGGCCGAATCCCGCCCGCGCGTCGTGGCGCTGCTCTACGTCATGCTGCTTCTCGGCATGATGGTGAGTGCCCTCGTCTTCGGTGTGGTTCTCGACAATTTCAGCCCGTTCCGGCTCATCCAGGTCATTCAGGGTGCCGCCTTCCTGACGATGGTCTTGAACGTCGTCGCCTTGTGGAAGCAGGAGGCGCGCAATCCCGCACTCACCGCAAAAGACGCGCCAAGAACCAGCTTCCGCGAAGCCTGGGGCTCCTTCGCCAAAGGTGGACGCGCAAGCCGCCTCCTCGTCGCTGTCGGTCTCGGCACGGCAGGCTTCAGCATGCAGGATATTCTGCTCGAGCCTTATGGCGGCGAAGTCCTGCACCTGACCGTGAGCGGCACGACAACGTTGACGGCTCTCCTCGCCGGAGGCTCGCTCGTCGGATTTGCGCTCGCCGCCCGCCGTCTCGGGCGCGGCCAGGATCCGCACAAGCTTGCAGCCTATGGCGCGCTTGCGGGCGTCGTTGCGTTCGTCGCCGTGATCTTCGCCGCGCCCCTGGAATCAGCGATGCTCTTCCGGGCAGGCACCATCATCATCGGCTTCGGCGGCGGCCTCTTCTCGGTCGGCACGCTCACAGCCGCCATGGAATTATCGGAGAATGGGCAGAGCGGCCTCGCCCTCGGCGCCTGGGGCGCCGTTCAGGCGACCGCCGCGGGTCTCGCGATCGCGCTCGGTGGCGTCGTTCGCGACACCTTCTCCACATTGGCAGAACAAGGCGTTCTCGGGTCGGCTCTCACGGGTCCGGCCACCGGCTACAGCTTTGTTTACCATTTCGAAATCGCGCTGCTCGCCGTCACGCTCGTGGCGATCGGGCCGCTCGTGGGGTCGGGGGGGCGAACACGCTCCGATCCATCATCGTCCTTCGGTCTAGCCGAGTTTCCTGGCTAGCCGTTGTCAATGGAGGTTATCAATGCCCGCCGGAGCACTTACTGGGTATATGGATGTGGCCCAGATGACGCTTTACGCGTTCTGGATCTTTTTTGCCGGTCTCATCATCTACCTTCGTCGCGAAGATAAGCGCGAAGGTTATCCGCTTGTTGCGGAACGCGGTGAGACCAATGACCGGATCGTCGGGTTCCCCGACGCACCGGCACCGAAATACTTCAAACTTCATGGCGGTGGCACGGCACAGTCCGGCCGCAGCGACGACCGCGACGTGCGTCTTACGCCGGCCGGCCCGTCGAACGGCGCACCGTTCCGTCCCGTCGGCAATCCGCTGGTCGATGGCGTTGGCCCGGCCGCCTATGCCGATCGTGCCCATGAGCCCGAGCTGACGCTCGATGGCGATCCGAAGATCGTTCCGCTCTCAAGCGACGAGAGCTTCTATCTCGATCCGAAGGATCCGGATCCTCGGGGCATGCTCGTCATCGCCGCCGATGGTGAAGTCGTGGGTAGCGTTGAAGATGTCTGGGTCGATCGTTCCGACGTGATGATCCGTTATCTCGAGGTCGCGCTCGATGGCGCCGGCACTGTGCTGGTTCCGTTCGTGATGACGAACCTCAACGCTCGCCAGCGTCAGATCCGCGTGAATGCACTGGTTGCCAAGCAGTTCGCCGATGCGCCGCGCACGGCCAGCCCGAACAGCATCACCATGATGGAAGAAGACCGTATTCAGGGCTACTTCGCCGGTGGTACTCTTTACGCAACGCCGGCACGGCAGGAGCCGCTGCTGTGAACGAATACGAATCCGAGCCTATCCGCGGCCTGCCTCAGCGCTTGCCGAAGGGGGAACGGATCCTCTGGCAGGGGGAACCGCGCTGGGCAAGTCTTGCCCGGCGCCTTTTCTACCTTCCAACCCTCGTCGTCTATTTTGCTGTTCTTCTCGTCCTGCGGGCCATTCTGGCTCTCTCGGCGGGAGGAACGGTAAAAGACGCGATCCTGTCGGCGACCTGGCTTTTGCCGGTCGCCGCTCTCGCGGTCGTTATCCTCACCGTCTATGGCTGGCTGATAGCCCGCACCACGGTCTATACGATCACGGAGAAGCGTCTCGTCATCCGCAGCGGTGTCGTGCTGCCGATGACGCTCAACATCCCTTTCGTAGCGGTGGAATCGGCCGCGCTGCGGCTCTACGGACAGGGAATTGGCGACATTCCTCTCGTTCTTTCCCCAAAACACCGTGTCGCTTACTATGCTTTGTGGCCGCATGCCCGGCCATGGAAAATCAAGCAGCCTGAGCCCATGCTGAGGTCTGTTCCAGATGCCAAGCGCGTCGCTGAGATCCTGGCAGGCGCGCTCGCAGCAACCGCCGAACGTAGCGACCAAACGGCAGAAGCTGCCCCCGAGGCAGAGACTGATACGCACGCACAATGGTCATCGCACGCAAGTGCGGTGGCATAGGAGATCAAGGTGAGCGGCTTTACGAACACTGCGCCCTTTCCGCGAGGCCCCCTTCTGGCCGTGGCGGCGCTGCTGACGGTTTCGATCGTCCTTGCAGCCGTGAGCGCATTTGACCGTAGAGGCCACAGCACCGAGATGCCGGGGACGACGGCCGTAGAGGTGCGTCTTCTGCAATTCAGAGATCTGCCGAACGGAGGCGTCGGGATTTTCGACGCCTCCGACGGCAGCCAGATCGCCGTTGCCGCTCCCGGCACGAATGGTTTTTTGCGCGCGACCTTGCGCGGCCTCGCACACGAACGGGAACGTCGCGGCATCAGCCCCGACAGCCCATTTCGTTTGACCTATTGGGACGACGGACAATTGTCGCTCGAGGATCCCTCGACCGGCCGGCTCGTCGCCCTTGAAGCTTTCGGACCGACGAATGCGCAGGTCTTCGCCCGCTTCCTCTCCAAGACGAGGCAGGCGCAATGATCGGCAATTGGGTCGGCGGACGCGAAGAGATCGAAGTGGAGTGCACCATTGAGGTGCAAAACACCTTCGAAAGCCTGCACGCTCATGTGGATCTCGATGGTGGCATCGAAATCCGCCCGGGCGATGCGGTGCGAGTCCATGGTGAGCCGATCACCGTCCCTTACGGCGAGACGGCTACGTTTCACCGCCGCGCGACGGTGGTGCGGGCGACCGCTCTGGAACGGCTTTGGACACGCATGACCGGTGACATGGAGTTCATGGAGCTCCTTGAGTTCAGCTTCTCTTCCGAAAGCAGGCTATGACGATCGAGACCCTCTCCCTCTCTCCGAACGACACGACCCTCAAGGCTCAAGAAAGCACGGTTTTGAGTCCGCGCTTTTACACGACGGACTTCGACGAGCTTGACGCCATCGATGTCAGTCACATTCGCCTCGAGTGGGACGCGCTCATCGCAGAGATGAAGAGCGACCCCAACAAGGGCCATTTCAAGCGCACAGAAGCCTGGGACGACGTGAAGCTCTCCGATCTGCCAGAGGATCTCCAGAAGGAGTTCGTCGACTTTCTGGTAAGTTCGCTCACGGCCGAATTTTCGGGCTGCGTGCTCTATTCGGAAATGAAGAAGCGCGGCAACAACCCCGATATCTGCGAGCTCTTCCGCTATATGAGCCGCGACGAGGCGCGCCATGCGGGCTTCATCAACGACACGCTCAAGGATTTTGATATCGGCGTCGATCTTGGCTTTCTGACGCGCACGAAGAAGTACACCTTCTTCCGCCCGAAATTCATTTATTACGCGACCTATCTGTCCGAAAAGATCGGCTATGCGCGCTACATCACCATCTTCCGGCATCTTGAAAAGCACCCGGAGAAGCGCTTCCACCCGATCTTCAAATGGTTCGAGCAATGGTGTAACGACGAGTTCCGGCACGGTGAAGCCTTCGCTCTCCTGATGCGTGCGAACCCGGAGGTCACGCAGGGCCTCAACAAATACTGGGTGCGCTTCTTCGTGCTCGCCGTTTTCGCGACGATGTATGTGCGCGACCATGCCCGCCCTGCGTTCCACAAGGCTCTCGACATCGACCCGACGGAATATGATTTCACGGTCTTTCGGATCACGTCGGAAATCAGCAAGCAGGTCTTCCCGCTGACGCTCGACATCGACAATCCCCGCTTTCGCGCCGGCCTCGAAAGGCTACGGCAGGCGAGCGAGGGAATGGCGGCCGCCAAACGCAAGGGTGGCCTCGTCGGTGGCCTGCAGCAGCTCTTCCATGGTGCCGGCGTAGGTGCTGCCATCGCCCGTCTTTATTTCCTGCCGGTCAAGGACAATGCCCCGCCGGCCGAGAGCCGGCTCGTTCCGGCCTGGTAGGGAGGCATCAGAGTGTCGCTCTACGCTCTGCCCATCGTCTTCGCGTTGTTTGCCTGGTGGTTCTCGACGGGAGCGATTCTGTATCTCGACGGCCTGCCCCGGCGGACGTTTCGCTGGAGTCTTGCTGGCGCGACGGTTCTGCTCGGCGCGGCCTTTTACGGCCTGGCGGTCTCTAGTCGGGATGCGAGTGTCTCGGGCGCCTTTATCGCCTTCACCTGCGGCCTGACCGCGTGGGGCTGGCATGAGATCAGCTTTCTCATGGGATACGTCACCGGGCCGAGAAAGAGCCTGTGCCCGAGCGACATTTCAGGCTGGAAGCGTTTCCTCTTCGCCGTACAAACGATTCTCTATCACGAGCTCGCCATCTTCCTTTCGGCGGCCGTGATCGTCACCCTCACCTGGGGCGGCCCCAACCAGCTTGGGACCGGCATTTTCTTCCTCTTGTGGGGCATGAGGGCCAGCGCCAAGCTCAATCTCTTCCTCGGAGTGCGCAACCTCTCCGAGCAGTTCCTGCCCGACAGCCTCGCCTATCTGAAGAGCTTCATGGTCAAGAAGCCGATGAATCCGCTCTTCCCTATCTCCGTTACAGTTGCAACGGTGATCACCGTGTTGTTTGCACAGCGCGCCATCGCCGATGTTGCGAGCCCCTTCGAAGCAACCGCCTATACCTTCCTCGCCACACTGATGGCGCTCGCCGTCCTGGAGCACTGGTTCATGGTGCTGCCGCTGCCGGCTGAAGCGCTGTGGAAATGGGGGCTGCGGACACATGAGGTGCAGCAGCCCAAAGACGAGACTTCACCGGCGCGGCCGTCGACGCCCTTTTCAGCGCGGACAGCCGCAGCATTGCCCGGCAGCCGACTGCGCGCGCAGCCGGCCTTGAGCACGTATGGCGCGTCACCGCCGGGGGAATAATCGGGAGCGATCGGGATGGCACGCGAGGTCAGCGCGGATTTGGGGAGGCGATCCATGGATTACGAAAATTTCTTTCGGCAGGAACTCGAGGCGTTGCGCCACGAAGGTCGCTACCGGGTCTTCGCCGATCTTGAGCGTCATGCGGGCGAGTTTCCGCGCGCCACGCATTATCGCGAACGCGGCCGGGCCGAGGTGACCGTCTGGTGCTCCAACGACTATCTGGGTATGGGCCAGAACTCTTTGGTCATCGACGCCATGCATCTCGCTCTCGATCGCTGCGGTGCGGGTGCCGGTGGCACGCGCAACATATCAGGCACCAACCATTATCACGTGCTTCTGGAGAACGAGCTCGCCGACCTGCATGGCAAGGAGAGCGCCCTCGTCTTCACCTCAGGCTACGTCTCCAACTGGGCCACGCTTTGCACACTTGCCGCGAAGCTGCCGGGCTGCGTCGTCCTGTCGGACGCCAAGAACCACGCCTCAATGATCGAGGGCATTCGCCACAGCCGCGCAGACCGCATGATCTTCGCGCATAACGATCCGGAAGATCTCAACCGCAAGCTCGCCGAGATCGACCCGGCTCGGCCCAAGCTCGTCGCGTTCGAATCCGTTTATTCGATGGATGGCGATATCGCGCCAATCGCCGAGATCTGTGACGTCGCCGATGCGCATGGAGCCATGACCTATCTCGACGAGGTCCACGCCGTCGGCCTCTACGGCCCGCGCGGTGGCGGCATCTCCGAGCGTGACGAGGCCGCCCATCGTCTGACCGTTATCGAGGGTACCCTCGCCAAGGCTTACGGCGTCATGGGGGGCTATATCGCAGCCTCCACCGCCCTCTGCGACTTTATTCGCAGCTTTGCCTCCGGCTTCATCTTCACGACCGCTCTGCCGCCCTCCGTCGCGGCGGGTGCGCTCGCCTCCATCCGGCATCTGAAAGCGAGCGAGGCCGAACGCGACAGACAGAAGGAGCGCGTGGCGACGGTTCGGCGTCGCCTGGACGAGATCGGCGTGCCGCACCTCATGAACGAGAGCCATATCGTTCCGGTGATGGTGGGCGACGCCGTTTTGTGCAAGCAGATCAGCGATCGGCTTCTCACGCAGTACGGGATCTATGTGCAGCCGATCAACTACCCGACCGTCCCGCGCGGCACGGAGAGGCTGCGTGTCACGCCCTCGCCGCTTCATTCCGACTGGGACGTCGACCGCCTCATCAACGCCTTGAAGGCGATTTGGTCCGAGATCGGCCTCGAACGCGCCGCCTGACCTGTCCTAGTCGCAAGTCTGTCAAAGCGCCGGCCCCTCGCCGGCGCTTTTTTTTGCGGCCGGCCGAGATGTAACCTGCCGGACGGGAGCGAGCCGTGTCCCGGCTCTTTCGGCACTCTCCGGCAGATCGCGGACCACGCCATCTGAGGCTTGCCCTAACCCGATTGGACAGTTGCACCTCTGGAGCGGACCGTCCTCTGTGTCGTCGCCCCCCCCCGTCCGCAGCCTTTGATGCCGTCGTTACCCTTTTTGAAGAATCACTTGCCCGGAACTGCTCACGTCTTGATTCATGTTTGGCGACGCCCCTGGCGCGTTCTCTGTGCCGCTTAGAGGAGGAACTTCAAAGATTGATTCAAGTGATCGCCTCGCGCCAAGCGGTGCCCCTCGCGTGATCCGGCAGGCAATCCGCACCGTTCGCCGTTTCCTGACACGGCATCTGCGACCACGAATGCATGCAACGGGATGCCTCACCCAAAGCGGCGTCAGCGCTCGCGGTCCGATCGCCAGAATTGTCGCGTTCGCGCAGACCGCCTCACGTGCAGCCAGCGAGCAACACTCAGCCCCGTCCTCTTATAACTGAGCCACATGATGGCGCCTCTCAAGCGCGCCGCAGAGTTACGCTCCGCCCACCACAACTCCGGCCATTGGCTCCGTCGTGATGGCTGGATGCGTCATGGGCCGCCTGGGGCTCCTCTCGCAATTTCGGGGATCTTCACCGCCAAGGACGACAACCTCGGCAATTCTTGCACGTTCCGGAACGGCCTCGGAGATCGGACGATCCCGCTCTATGCCGCCCTTCCCGATCTTCACGTCGCTTGAGCTCAAGCTGCGCTTTTGGCTGCTCGCTCGGTCCGGCAGGAAATCGAAACAAAAAAAATCCGGGAGATGAGACATCTCCCGGATCGAGGTTCAGGAGGCGCCCGAAGACGCCGCCGTCTTACTGATTTTGCTGCATCTGCTCCATCTGCTGGCGCATCTGCTGCATCTGCTCCATCTGCTGCTGCATCAGCTGCATCTGCTGCTGCATCAGCTGCTGCTGCGGCGTCATCTCGCCAGACGGGGCCTGCTGGGCCGGCTGCTGAGCCTGAGGCTGAGCCGGCTGTTGTGCCTTCGGCTGTTGAGCCTGGGGCTGCTGAGCCGGGGCCTTGGGCTGAGCCGGCTGCTGCGCCTTCGGCTGCTGAGCCTGGGGCTGCTGAGCCGGAGCCTGAGGCTGGGCCGGCTGCTGAGCCTGGGGCTGCTGGGCCTCTGGCTGCTCTGCCGGAGCCTGGGGCTGCTCAGCTGGGGCCTGGTCAGGGGAGACCTGAGCGGAAATCAGCTCAGGATAATCCTGGACCATCGGCGCACCGCCAAGCGGCTTGGGCTCGCCCTGATGGCAGGTCGCGCAGTTCGCCTTGGGAGCGTCTCCCGTCGGGCCGAGGCGCATCGCCGGATATTCCGGCTGCAGCGGCACGAGGTAGTTCGCATTGAGATCGCGCACCAGGTCAAGGCCGTGGAAGGCCGTGAGCCGCGGCGGGCTGCTCTCATTCCAAGACATGAACGACCGGCTGTCATGGCAGTAGGTGCAGTTCACGCCAAGCGCGTCAGACAGATGGATCATCAGCGCATAGGTGTCTTCCGTATCCTTGATGCTCGCGCCGAGGCCGCTGCCCTTAGCCGGGAGAGCAGTCGTCGGAACGATACGAGGATTGGACGGACCGGTCAGGAACACATCCGACGGGTTGGCAGCCATTGACGTCAGGCCGGCAACTTCGTTCGCATGGTTCTGCCCGTTCGGGCTGTAGCCTGCATAGACTGCCTTCGTGGGAGCCTCGTCCTTGAACCAGATCTCGGTCGGGACAGGGTTGCCGCGGTGGCAGGTGTAGCAGGTCACACCCGTCTGGGCGACGTGGTTCGTCCAGTCGGAATTGATGTGGCGCGTCATCTCAAGCATGCGACGCGACACGATCTTGGTGTAAGGCCGCTCGGCGGCCAGGTCGTTTTCATCGTGGCAGTAGGCACAGCCCTGTTCCGGCGCCACCCATTCCGTGATCACGGTCATGACACGCAGGAACTGCTCTTCCGAAAGATCACCGAGAACATGAACGTTCTCATAGACTTCCGAAGCGCGGGGGCCTTCAGCCGAAACCGCTGGGAACGGATCGGGAATCTGGTCCGCCGCCTTGCGCAGATCCTCAACAGACTTGATCTGCTGCATGCCGGTGCCGCGGTAACCCAGCTGCGTACCCTGTGCCAAAGGCCAGATATGATCCGGCTGCGGCAGATTAAGGGTGAACAGCAACAGGCCGCCAACTAGCACGCAGAATGCAACGGCCATTTTCATCGTGAAGGTCATTGCGCCCCTCCTGACATAAGAGCCGGATCCTGAATGGCGTCAAAGACCTGCGGATAGGCGGGAACGAGCCCGTGCTTGATACCCCACAGGAACCAGTTGTCGACAACCGTACCCGTGAGAAGCATGCCGATACCGCCGGTGATCGGGCAAAGAACCGCAAACCACCAGGCCCAGCGATGGATGGATTCCATGGTGGCATTGAAGCCCATGGTCCAGCGCCAGAAGAGCGCGGCGCGCTCCGCTGCAGTACCGCGATCCACGACCTGCTCAGCTTCCCGGTCGCCGCCGAAGCGGCCCACGGCCAGGATCGTCGCGCCATGCATGGCGAACAGAAGAGTCGCGCCATAAAGGAAGACGATCGAGAGCATGTGGAACGGGTTGTAGTACAGATTACCGTAGCGGATCGAGAAAGCCGCAGTCCAGTCGAGGTGCGGGAAGATGCCGAACGGAACAGCCTCAGACCAGCTGCCAAGAAGCAGCGGGCGCAAGAAGCCGATCACAATCATCAGCCAGATCGCCGCCATGAACGCCCAGGCAACGTGCGTGCCCATACCGAGCGCGGTAGCCCGGCGGTACGTGCGCACCCACCAAAGAAGAACCGACGTCGTCATAAAGAAGCCGGCCATCTGCCACCAGCCGCCCTGGTCGAGCGGACACAGCACGCAGAAACCAAGCTCGGCAGGCGGCGGCTCAAGCGCAAGCCACGGCAGTTGGCGCACGAATTCAATCGGGCTCCAGTTCACCGAGGCCAGCATATTGAGACCGACGATCTCAAAGGCCAGGAAGCCGAAGATCAACGAAGCGACACCGGACAACCCGAGATAAACGGGTCCGATCTGTGCGTCGCCGATCTTGCCTAGCCAATAGGAGACAATCGGCTGTCCTGCCCGACCGGTAGCAGAGCCAGCGACCGGGACACCGGCGTAGACAGGTCCGTGGACCTGCACCCGGTTAAAGATGTTTTGGTACTCAGCCATAATAGTCCCCCTGCCCTAGCTCCAGATCGGGAGGTTGAGCCACCAACCCCACCATTCGGGCCATCCGCGGGTCCAGAACGGACCGCTGATGACGATGCAGACGGCACTCCAGAACGCTGCCGACAGCGCCAGGAACAATCCCAGACGATGCACGCCGAGCGAACCGATGGAGTAGCCCACCACATCACGGAAGAAGGTGTTCTCGTGCTCCGGGCCTTTGACGGCCTCACCAGGCTGCGGGTTGACGGCGGAAAGGATCACGCCTCCGTGCAACGCCAACGCGAGCGTCGTCGCGAAGAAGAAGCTGACGGCGATCATGTGAGCCGGATTGTAGTGGAAGTGCAGGTACTGGTACCCGACGTTCGACACCCAATCGAGGTGGCTCATGATGCCATAAGGAAAACCGTGCCCCCACGCACCCATCAACACGGGCCGGATGACGACCAACGTGAAGTAGGCAAAGACCGCAAAGCCATAGGCAATAGGAATATGATAGCCCATGCCAAGCTTGCGGGAGATTTCGACCTGACGCAGAGCCCAGGAAACAAATGCGCCCAGGGCGCAAATGGTAATGAGCTGCCAAAGCCCGCCCTCGCGGAGCGGCGCCAAGCCTAAGCCATAAGAAAGATCTGGCGGAGCAATACTGATCTGCCAGATGTTCCAGGTCGGTCCCAGCGCCGCGCCCCAGAGAATGAGCCCGGTGCCCAACGCTGAGAAGAAGACCGTCGTTACGCCAAAAAAGCCGACGTAAAGCGGCCCCACCCAAAAGTCGAAGAGATCCCCTCCGACTAGCGTACCGCCACGAACGCGATACCTCTTTTCAAAGCTGAGCATCGCCATTGCTCAATCCTCCGGTCAACGAGACGAGGAGCGAAGTCGCTCCTGCGTGAAGATGGCAGCGGGCTGAAAATCCCAGCGGACTGGAACCCAGTCCGCTGCCATTCGCAAAACCTTCCGTCTCGTCGATTAGGCGAGCGGCGTGATCAGCTCGACCTGGCTGGTCTGCGCCGGGGCCGTCGAAGCGCCCTGCATCCAGTTGAACCGGTCGGTGCTCAGCAGAATGAAGTGAATGAGCAGAGCCAGCACGAACAGGAACGTGAACAGCGCGACCAGCATGCGACGCGGATCGAACAGGAGCCAAACTTTCCACATTTCTCTCTCCCCCTATGCGAGAGTTGACAGGAACGCCGAAGCGGTCGTCGGCAGGTCTTGAAGGAACGCGTAGCCTTCCGGCCCCGGGATCCAAGGACGCCACATCCAAGCAAGAATGTGAGCGACAATTGCCACGGCGACAAAGACCATGAAGCTGGTCATGAACACACCGTGAAATTCGCGAGCCTCGCCTTCCGTCAGACCCGACAGCGAGACCGGCCTATCGATTTCAGCCATTGATCTACCCTCGTTAAAATCAGCCTTTCGGCCGTTACCGCGCACCTCCCGCGCGGCAGGGAATGGTCACGACACGAAAGCCGTGACACATCTCCGCCCAGCAATGCCGGACGAATTCCAGCGAATGCGCCTTAGCGCATAAAAGCGAATGGGATCGTCGTGTTGGCCGCGACGCGCGCCTCTTCAATCACCGACCGGCGACCATTCGGTCCCGGCGAGAAAGGACGCCATTGCGGCGGCAGAAGCCGCGCAATCATGCAAACGACCAGGAAGAAAGCGAAGCTCACCATCACGATGAGACGGAAATCGCGCTCTTCTTTGGACCGCAGCAGCGCTACGTTCGATTTTTCGATTGCAGCCATATGCCTCTCCACATCAAACTCTTCGGACAGCGCGCCCCCGCGCCAGTCCGGTTAAGATTTCGTGCTGCGGATGACCCCCCGTCATACGAGCTGATCTTCTTTTAGACCGGTCGCAGCCCTACGAACACATGCTATGGTGACGCGGGGCGTGCCGACGCGCCTGGCTTCGCGCTCAGCCTGATCGCGCAGCTTCTTCGCTGCAGAGATGCGGATCAGAACCGGCTGCGATTCCACCAATGAATCCAATGACTTCTTGGCATCGTCATCCCACGGCAGCTCATCATGGAGCCGCGAAGGCGTCGCATCGATCTCGTCAAGGTCTTTTGCGAGGGGCAAAATGTGGAAGAGTGCGTCGAAAAGCGCATTGCACACTTCCTGAACGAGATACGTCGCACCCGAATAGCCCATGAACGGCGTGCCTGTGTGGCGCCGGATGATAGCTCCCGGGAACGAGGCCGGAATGTAGACGCTGCGCGCGCCGATTTCGGCCAGATACATGCGTTCGTTGTAGCTGCCGAACAGAACGAGCGGCGTCTTCTCCTTGACCGATTCGCGCACCGATTCGTTGTCGGGCTTGACGCCCGCGCGGCGCGAAAAGGCAAAGGTGCAAGGCAGGCCCATTTCCGATTCGAGGAAGTGGCGCACGCCCCGCGCATAGGTCTCGTTCGCGACGATGGCGAAGCTCGCCGTACCGAAGAAATCTTGAGTGACGGAGCGCCACAGATCCCAGATCGGCTTGATCGTCGTGTGTTTCTCGCGCGCGATGAAGGGTTCCGGGTCAAGACCCAGAAGCTCGCCCAGGGCGCGCAGGAATTTCGTCGTCGAATGCAGTCCGATCGGCGCCTGCAGATAGGGCTTTTCCAGCGCCTCACAGAGGAGCCTGCCGAACTCGCGGTACATGCAGATGTTGACGTCCGCGTCGACAAGCCGGCCGACCTCGGAGATATGGCTGCCCATCGGGAAGACCATATTCACCTCGGCACCGATTCCCTCCACCAGCCGCCTGATTTCGGCGAGGTCGGAGGCCATGTTGAACATGCCGTAGATCGGACCGATGATGTTGACGCGGGGCTTGTCGCCTTCCTTGCGGGCGCGTGCCTTCGGCATCTTGCCCTTCTTGGCGCCAAACTGATTCCAGAGCCACGTCATCGCGCGGTCGGCGCTCTGCCATTGGTCTTCATCGATCGTACGCGGCAGGAAGCGCTGGAGATTCGTCCCCTCCGGCGTCACACCGCCACCGATCATCTCGGCGATCGAACCTGTCACCACGACGGCAGGGAGCGCGGGATCGAGCGTTTCATGCGCCCGGCGCATCGCGCCTTCCGTGCCGGTCTGGTTGAGATTCTCTTCAGACAGCCCGGTGACAACGATCGGCAATTCGTGCGGCGGCAAGGCATCTGTGTAATGCAGGACCGAGGTGACCGGCAGGTTCTCACAGCCGACCGGGCCGTCGATGACAACTTGGAGCCCTTTGATCGCGGTAAAAACGTAGACGGAGCCCCAATAGCCGCCGGCGCGATCGTGATCGAGGACCAGCATCAGACCACCGATTCCGCGACCCGTTTCGGGTCTGCGGCCTTCCGAGCTTTCTCCGCTTTGGCAAGTTCCTTGCGGCGGAAATCTGAATGGTCGGCGGGAATCTCTTCCCACAAGCCGGCGCTATCGCCGTGGCCGACGCCCTCAAAGAACTCGCGCATCTCGTCGAAGCGAGCCTTGTTGCCGATCGCAGCGTTGACGACCTGCGCAAGCGAGCCGGCGCCCGCGACACCGAACAGCGGCCGCGCCGAAATGAGGTTGGTGAAATAGAGACCCGGGATCGCCATCTCCTTCGCCTTCTGCACGACTGGTGTCGTGCCGATGGCGAGGTCCGGCCGAAATTCCTCGACCGCGGCAATGTCCTTTTCAAGCGACGCGCGGTATTCAACGTGAACGCCGCGGGCCTCGAGCCATTCGCGGTCGGCAGCCGAATAAGGTGTCTTCGGGCAGGCCGTGCCGACATAGGGCACATCCGCCCCACTCTCGAGGAGAAGCCGTGCGACGAGAAGTTCAGAGCCTTCGTAGCCGGAAAGCGTCACGCGCCCTTTGATCGGAGCATTCGCCAGTGCGCCCTTGATCATCGGCAGGAAGCGATTCTTCGTCTGGTCGACACAGTCGCGGGAGATGCCACACGCCTCGCCGATCGCGTCGAGCCAGGCGGCCGTTCCATCATGGCCGACCGGTGCGGAGCCGACGATCGGGCGCCCCGCTTCCTGAAACTCTCGGATGCTCGCCGTATAGAACGGATGAAGCGCGGCGACCGCGGCACAGTCGAGCGCGGCATAGAGCTCGCGCCATTCGCGTGTCGGCACGACCGGGCCGGCGGCAAGACCGAGCGGCTCCAGCATCATGCCAAGACCCACGGGATCGGCCGGGAACATTTCGCCAAGAAGCGTCACGGTCGGCTTGTCGCTCGGCCCGCCACGCGGCGCCTGAACGGGACCAAGCTCCGCCTCGGTGCGTGCATAACGCAGCATGGCACCCGAGAGGACGTCTTTCGCCTCTGCATGAGTCGGCACACCGAACCCCGGCACATCGATGCCGATGATCCGCACACCGTTGATTTCTTTCGGCAAAAGCCTGAGCGGCACGCCGGAAGCCGTCGGCACGCAGAGATTGGTGACGATGACGGCGTCGTATTTCTCGGGATCCGCGAGCTTATGGACCGCTTCGCGAATATCTTCGAAGAGCTTGCCGGTGACGAGCGTCTCCGAATCGAAGGGCACGTAGCCGACGGTCCGACGCGCGCCATAGAAGTGCGAGACGAAGCTCAGGCCATAGACGCAGCACGCGGAACCCGAGAGGACCGTCGCCGTGCGACGCATTCTCAAACCGACGCGCAGCGAGCCGAAGGCCGGACACATAGATTGCGGCTGGTCGTGAGGACCCTTCGGATAATCGGCAGCGT
This sequence comes from Afifella aestuarii, assembly GCF_004023665.1. NCBI lineage: Bacteria > Pseudomonadati > Pseudomonadota > Alphaproteobacteria > Hyphomicrobiales > Afifellaceae > Afifella > Afifella aestuarii. Next base: position 355,092 of record NZ_SAUF01000005.1, on the reverse strand, counting down.
AACGTTCGAGAATCTCGCTCTGGCCGGCTTTTTCGGCTGCAGCGCGCATTTCGGCCTGACCGCCGTGGCAACCAAGGCCGTCCCCTTCTGGAGACGGAGCGTTCGAGGGGCTTTTCGTCATGCTTTCACCTGGAGCGGGCATACCGGTCCCGGACGCCGCGGCGAGATCATTCGCCGTCGGCGTGGCAGCGGCACCGTCGTAGACGACTTCCGTCGTCTTGCGGTCCCCACCTTTCCGGTCTTCGGTATCTGCCATCGTCTTAGCCCCCCAAGACGGCTGTCACACTGTGTCGTATATCACTTCGAGCGACGGTTTCTCTTGGGCAGCTTTGCCGCACATGTCTTCCATGGTGGCTGGCTCCAAGACCACGTCGCGCCCGACCTCGTCGCTCTTGAAGAGACCGAGAAGATCCTCCTGGCTGAGCGGATCCGGCCGCATCGGAGGTGCCTCGGCGACATTGGTCGCGAGCCCTTCGAAAAGCGGCGCCCATTGCGTACCGGGGCGTCCGACGATCTGATAAGCAGCGCTCTTGCGCCTGATGTCCTCATCCGCAGGGATGGCGGCAAGAATCGGGATGCCGACCTTTTCGGCAAAGGCGGCCGCCTCCCCGGTCCCGTCATCCTTGTTGATCACCATGCCGGCCACGCCGACATTGCCGCCGAGTTTGCGGAAGTAATCGACCGCATTGCAGACGTTGTTGGCGACGTAGAGCGACTGCAGATCGTTGGAGCCGACGACGATGACCTTTTGGCACATGTCGCGCGCAATCGGCAGACCGAAGCCGCCGCAAACCACGTCGCCCAGGAAATCGAGCAGGACGTAATCGAACCCCCAATCGTGGAAGCCGAGTTTTTCCAGAAGCTCAAAGCCATGGATGATGCCGCGACCGCCGCAGCCACGCCCGACTTCCGGACCGCCGAGTTCCATGGCGAAGACGCCGTCGCGCTTGAAGCAGACGTCGCCGATTTTGACCTCTTCACCGGCGGCTTTCTTGACCGCCGAGGTCTCGATAATCGTCGGGCAGGCGCGCCCACCGAACAACAGCGAGGTCGTGTCGCTCTTCGGGTCACAGCCGATCAGGAGAATCCTCTTCCCCTGCTGCGCCATCATGTACGAGAGGTTGGCGAGCGTGAAACTCTTGCCGATGCCGCCCTTTCCATAGATGGCGATAATCTGGGTCTCGCGCGTTACGGGACCCGTCGCAACCGGATCAGGCTCGATCGCCGCCTCGTCCCGCAGATAGTCTTGCATTCCACGGCGGTTGGGGCCTGGCGCGTTGACGTCAAGGGTCATGCAGCTCTCCAATCCAGAATCATCTTGAGACAGGCGGCATCGCCAAATGCGGTTCGATAGGCGCCGTCGGCGTCCTGCGCCGGGCAGCGATGCGTGATCAAACCGTCGAGCGACAGGCGCCCCGTTTCCACCAATTCCTTGACCGCCACCAGATCCGGCTCGCGCCATTCGGCCGCGACGCGCAGTCGCGCCTCGCGCAGGAATGCCGGCGGGAAGGTGAAAGACAGCGGTGCGGAATAGAAACCGGCGAGGACGATCTCACCGCCGGGAGCAAGACGCGCAATCAGCCGATCCAAGATCGTCGAATCGCCGCTCACGTCATAGATCGCGCGATAATCCTGCCGAACATCCTTTTCCGGATCGATGGTGACATAGCCGAGTGCACCTTCTGCGCGTTCGGCGTTGCGCTCCCAGACAACGGGCGGCTCGGCATCGAGCGCCACTGTGACGCGCGCCAGAAGACGTCCGAGAACGCCGTGGCCGATGATCAGATCCGGCTTTCTCGCCCCTTCGGCCGCGATCGCGTGATATGCGGTCGCGGCCAGAGCAAGCAACGTCCCCCGCTCGCCAAGATCTTCTTTGATGGTGATGGCCCGCGCCGCCGGCACGATCAGCCGCTTGGCGGCGCCACCGAAAAGACTGCGTACGTCGGCAAAGCTACGCGACCCCGGCACGAAGACCCGCTCGCCAATTCTGGCGCGAGCCCCCTCGCCTGCATCGCTCACCCGTCCAACGGATTCGTATCCGGGGACCAGCGGATATCCCATGCCCGGGAAGTCCGGCATCCGCCCCGACCAGAGCAAACGCTCCGTACCCGTCGAGATGCCGCTCCACTCCACATCCACGACAACGTCGTCCGCGCCAGGCGTCACAAGCGCGACTTCCTTAAGAGCAAGATGCTCAGGCTGTTCCAGAACGACGGCGAGAGTGTTCAAACCGGCCTCTCCTAAATGTGTGTTCACGCTTCTGTTTTGGCGCGTTTTATGGAGTGTAAGTCTAGCTTGACCCATCAATACGTCAAGCTAGATTTACACAGTCGCCCCATCACGGAAGGCGACCAAAGCGCGCGCCAAGACCGGGGTCGGCGTTCCAAGCTGCTGAGAACGCGCAAAACCCGCCTCCCGCAACATGGCCTGAAGCTCGCCGACCGCGCGCGGCCGACCGCTGCCCATGGCGAGCAAATAGAAGCCGAAATAAGCCTCCGCAGCGGCATCCCGGCCCGGTACCGGGGCCATCGGTTCTGCGATCAACAGCATGCCGTCGCGTGGCAACGCAGCGTGCGCGGCGCGCAAAAGCGTCATCACCGACGCATAGTCATGATCGTGCAAGATGCGTACGAGCGAAATGACATCGGCACCAAGCGGCAGAGGTTCGCGCAGGAAATCCCCTCCGACGGCGGCGGCGCGCTGGCCCAGCCCCGCCTGGGCGAAGCGCGCTTCGGCACGGGCAGCGACGCTCGGCAGATCGAACAGCATCAACTGAAGATCGGGAACCCGCTTCGCCACTTCCATCAGGAAAGTGCCGTCGCCACCGCCGACATCGAGGAGACGCCGCCGTGTGGCGAGCGCATTCGTCGCCAGCACCTCCTGGGCGATCATAGCCTGCGAGGCGCCCATCAAGGCTGTGTATTCGTCGATCGCTTCCGCTGGCAGAGCGCGCGGATCGTCGGCCTCGGCATAGGCCCAGTATCGCGCAAGCCGCTTCTCCTGCGCGTCGCCCCGCAACAGGGCCACCGGATCCGCGAGGTCGGCATAAAGATGCGCATGGTGCTCGACCATCGCGGCAACACCCGGATTGTCGAGCATGGCAGCGCCGAGGGTGCCAAGACCGTAACGCGCCTCGCCGCGAACGGAGACGAGCCCCAAAGACGCGGCCGCCCGCAAAAGCCGGCGCGCCTCGCTCTCCTCAAGCTTCAACCGTCTGGCGAGCGTTGCGAGATCCTGGGGCCCCTCGGAAAGAATCCGAAACAGGTCGAGCCGCACGCAGGCGAAAAGAACCTGCGAATAAACGAACCCCGCGCAGAGATCGAAAAGCGAACGCGCATTGTGCTGCGCAACCGGGCGCGTCAGGAGATTGCGCGAGGCACGCTCGCGAAATTCCTTGCTCCCAACCAGACGGTCCCGCAGGGCGTAGACCCGGTCGAGTACCGATGCGCGCAGTTTCGAGGCCTTCATCTTGCGGCCGACCCGGTTGCCTTCGATTTTTTCGCCGGCTCAGGCGGCGACGCGATCGGAGAGCTGTTTCGGTACGAGCCGTGTCGATTCCGACATCACGAGCGCTTTGAGCTCGTCGGACCCCTGACACTCCGGGATCGAGGCGACCGCGCCCTTCACGAGATCACGCAGGCGCTCCATGGCTCCGGCGAGACCGAGCTGAACGACCGCACTCGGGCGCCCCAAAGCAATATCCCGCCCGACCGGCTTGCCGTTGTCTTCCTCGGCAGCGACCGCATCACCGATGTCGTCGGCGACCTGATAGGCCTCCCCAAGGCGATCACCGAGCGCGCGCCACGGCGCCGGATCGGCGCCTGCGGCGAGAGCGCCCGCCGCGGTCGCGGCCACGAAGAGCGACCCCGTCTTCGCCCGCTGATAATCGGAGACAGACACCCGCGGCTCGCTTTCCCACGCCTGACCGGCGATAATTCCGGTCGGCATGCCGACCGAGCGGGCGAGCGTCAAAGTGAGACCGGCGAGCCGCTGAGGGGCGCAGGCTCCTGCCCGCGCCAGCGTCTCAAAAGCAAGAACGATGAGAGCGTCGCCAGCAAGAACCGCCAGCGGCTCGCCGAAGGCACGGTGGACCGAAGGACGGCCACGCCGCAATTCTGCATCGTCGAAGCAAGGAAGATCGTCGTGAACAAGCGACGCGCAATGGAAGAGTTCGATCGAAGCCGCTGCCGCATTGGAAAGATCAGGCTCGTCGTCACCGCAGGCATGCGCAACAGCAAGACAAAGCCGCGGACGGATACGTGCGCCGCCCGGAAACACAGAATAGCGCATCGCCTGCGCCAATTGTGGCGGGGCCCCTGGTGCTTCGGCATAGGCCACAGCCATGTCGAGCGCCTGCTCGATGCGGACCAAGGCTTCCATAACGCCCCCCTTCGCGCTGTCTGTAAGTCCCTATTGTCACAGGGAGTGTCAATTACGATGGACAGATGCTAGCCTGAAGTCAACAAAGTCATGTAGGAGTAAATGTCGCGGTGGGCAGCGAACGGGTGGTGATCGTCGGGGCCGGGATCGGGGGCCTTGTGGCGGCCCTCATCCTCTCTGCCAAAGGCTGCGCCGTGACGGTCGTGGATAAAGAAAACGCGCCTGGCGGCAAGATGCGAGAAGTCGCAGCCGGAGGCCGCCGGATCGACGCAGGTCCGACCGTGTTCACGATGCGAGGTCTCTTCGAGGAGATCGTCGCAGATGCCGGTGTCAGTCTCGGCGATGCGCTTTCGCTTAAACCCTTATCGATCCTCGCCCGTCACGCCTGGAGCGCAGAGGAGCGTCTCGACCTCTTCGCCGACATCGACGAAAGCGCCGAAGCGATCTCAGCTTTTGCCGGCCCCGAAGAAGGGCGCGGATATCGCCGCTTTTGCAAGCGGGCCAAACGCATCTTCGAAACGCTCGACGAACCTTTCATCCGCACGCCGCGGCCGAGCGTCGAAAGTCTCGTTCGCGGTGTCGGTCTCTTCGGCCTGCCGGGGCTCATGCAGATCAGCCCGTTCACGACAATGTGGCAAGCACTCGGTGACTACTTCAAAGATCCGCGCCTCAAGCAGCTCTTCGGCCGTTACGCCACCTATTGCGGTTCCTCGCCGTTTTCGTCACCCGCCACCTTGATGCTGATCGCCCATGTCGAACAGGAGGGCGTGTGGCTGGTCGATGGCGGCATGCACGAAGTGGCGGAAACCTTCGCCCGCCTCGCGGAGGCCAAGGGCGCGCAGTTCCTCTATGGAGAAACGGTCACGGAAGTCCTTTCCGCCGGAGGAAGAGCAACAGGGGTCGCTCTTGCGTCGGGCGAACGCCTGGAAGCCGATGCCGTCATCTTCAACGGAGATGTCGCAGCGCTTGCGGCAGGGCTCGGCGGTGAGGCTTCTCGCCGCGCCATCAGCCTCCCGGCCTCGGCCGAACGCTCCCTCTCTGCCATCACCTGGGCGATGACGGCGGAGGCAGCGGGCTTCCCACTCATTCGCCACAACGTATTCTTTTCAAACGATTACGAGGGCGAGTTCGAGCGCATTTTTAAAGCCGGACGTCCGCCAGACGTTCCGACAGCCTATCTCTGCGCTCAAGATCGCGACGACAGCGCGGCCTCTGTCGCGACTGGACCTGAGCGCCTGTTTTGCCTCATCAACGCACCAGCGCGCGGCGACAGCGCGCCCCTCACCGACAGCGAGATCGCGGCATGCGAGACACAGACGTTCCAACTCATGGAAAAATGCGGCCTGACGATCAAACACAGCGCAGAGGCGACGGTGATCACGACGCCGCAGGGATTCAATCAGCTTTTCCCGGCGACGGGGGGAGCCCTCTACGGACAGGCGTCACACGGATGGAAGGCGTCGTTCGAGAGGCCGGGGGCGCGAACGAAGCTGAAAGGGCTCTATCTGGCCGGGGGCAGCGTGCATCCGGGAGCGGGCGTTCCGATGGCGGCGCTGTCGGGCAAGATCGCCGCCACGAGCCTGATGGACGATTGTGCTTCGACACAACGGTCCCGCCCCGCGGCTATCGCTGGTGGTACATCGATGCGCTGAGCGAGGATGGTCGCCAGGGGCTGACCATCATCGCCTTCATCGGCTCCGTCTTCTCACCTTATTACGCCTGGGCGCGGGACCGCGGCGAGACGGATCCCAGAGATCATTGCGGATTGAACGTCGCCTTGTACGGCGACGGCGGCAAGCGCTGGTCGCTTACCGAACGCGGCCGCGGACGCCTGCAGCAGGGTCCTGATGCACTCGTCATCGGACCGAGCGCGCTTTCGTGGGACGGGCAAACGCTCACGATTCGAATCGACGAGACCACGGTGCCGATCCCCACAAGCCTCAAGGGTACGGTGAAAATCACCCCGCATGCGGTCACTCCCGGCCCCTATCAGCTCGACGAAGCGGGCAAGCATTTCTGGTGGCCTATCGGACCTTGCGGCCATGCAGAGGTGGCGATGGAAAAGCCGTCGCGCGTCTGGCAGGGCGAGGCGTATCTTGATTCCAACTGGGGCAGCGAACCGCTGGAAGACGGTTTTCGCCAGTGGGACTGGTCGCGCTCCGCGCATCCGGAAGGCGCTGCGATCCTCTACGACATGCAGCGGCGACGCGGAGGCAACAAGACCCTGGCGCTTCTCTTCGACCGTGAAGGCAATGCCCGGGATTTCGACGTTCCCGCCCCCGCTCCGCTGCCTTGGACACTTTGGCGCGTTGCGCGCAGCACGCATTGCGAAGTCGGCAGCGAGGCGCGCGTGCTCGACACGTTCGAGGACACGCCGTTCTACACCCGCTCTCTCGTGGCGACGCATCTGGCAGGCGCCCCGGTCAAAGCCGTGCACGAAAGCCTGTCGCTCGACCGCTTCAAAACTAGATGGGTGAAGATGCTGCTGCCCTTCCGCATGCCGCGGCTGCGCTGAGCGTCAACGCAGAAAAGGCGCCGGCGACGAGCTTGTCGCCGGCACTGCCGATGCGCCTCAACGCGGTCGGCGGCTCTTCATTTTGTAGACGACGAAGACAATCGCCAACGCGATCAGGCCGCCGAGCGTCATCAACGTCAGCGACGGCAACAATGCCATTTCACCCATTTTCCTCTCCCTGCTCTTCGTGAAGGTTTCACCAAAGGCCTGGCGCGCGCGGGGAACAGCGGCCGATATCGCTCAGCGCGGCGGCCGCCGGTCGAGTGCCTGCTTGCTCTCTTCCTCAAGCTTTGCTTGCCTGTCCGCGCGACGCACCGAAACGATCTGCCAAATGCCGAAGACGAGGACGCCGCCGAAGAAAAAGATGAGTTCGGTCAGGACGATCGTCGTTGCGTCCATGCTCTCCCCCCGAGGCAAAGATGGGCAGCCGCAGCTGCCCTAGAGGCGAATACGGCCCGTCGCTTCCCTCTCGTTGAGCTGAGCGAAGAGGTCGATCACCCATTCTGCCTGCTCGCCGAAGCCACGCCGCCGCACCGGCATATCCCGGAATGGATAGGCTGACGAGGCAGCGGCCGCTTCCACAAGGAAGCGTGTCTCCGGAAGCGGTGCGAACACCAGATGCTCCTGTGCCGATCGACCGGCCGCGCAGCACGCAAGCAGAAAGGCCTTTCGGGAGGCGGGAACGACGGTGCGGCTCGACACCGAATCGAGTCCCCTGCGCTCCAGCTCACGTCCGATCTCGGCATAAAGATAACACGCAGCCCTGATGGCGGGCCGGCATCGCCACGGCAACCGTGCGATACCGCTCGCAGCACGCAGGTAAAGCACGTCGGCATAATCGAGGAGCCGTTGAATGACGCTGCCGAGCTCGGGAGAGAATGTCGGGTTATCCAGCCAGAGATCGGGATCGATGCCAGCCTCGTGCATCCACTCGAGCGGCAGATAGATACGGCCTGCGCGCGCATCCTCGCCGACATCGCGGGCGATATTGGTGAGCTGCATTGCAACGCCGAGATCACAGGCGCGCGCCAGGACCGGATAATCGCACTCGCCCATCAGCACCGTCATCATGGCGCCGACCGTGCCGGCGACACGTGCTGCATAAGCGTTGAGTTCGCCGATCGTCTCGTAACGGCGCCCCTCGACGTCCCAAGCAAAACCGTCGAGCAACGCTTCCGGCAGAGCACGCGGCAGGCCATAGCAAAGAACCATCTCGGCAAAGGCACGGTCCGCAGGAACGGCCGCGGGGCGGCCCGCATAGGCCGCATCGAGCCTGGCACGCAGACGGTCGAGCGCCTCCGCCTTGCCGTTCGACAGATCCACGGCATCGTCGGAAAGGCGGCAGAAGCCATAAAGCGCATAAGCGGGCGCGCGCACCGCCGGAGGGAGAAGAAGCGATGCCGCAAAAAAAGTGCGCGAGCCCGTGCGAATGAGCTCGCGACAGGCGGCGTGATCGGCGGGTGTGGCCAGACGTTGCTCAGGCCAGTGCGGCAGCATCAGGGACGACCTCATCGAGAATTCGGGCGGAAGAGAGAACACCCGGCAGTCCGGCTCCCGGATGCGTACCTGCACCCACGAGATAAAGACGGTCCACCTCTTCGCTCTTGTTGTGAGGACGGAACCAGGCGCTTTGCGTGAAAACGGGTTCCAGCCCGAAGGCGGCGCCATTGAGCGACAGGAGCCGGTTGCGGAAGTCCAAAGGCGTCGTCATGCGCGAACTGACGACATGCGATTTGAGGTCCGGCAAGACGGTCTTGCTCAGATGCTCTTCGATCGTCTGGCGATAAGCTTCCGCTTCAGTACGCCAGTCCGTGTTGCCGCCGAGATGCGGAACCGGCGAGAGCACGTAAAACGCGTCGCATCCAGCAGGCGCCAGCGAAGGATCCGTCGCCGTCGGCCGGTGCAGATAGAGACTGAAATCTGGCGCGAGACGCTTCTTGTCGAAGATGTCGCTCAGCAATTCCCGGTAGCGCGGGCCGAGGAGGATCGTGTGATGCGCGACGTCTGGATAGGTGCGATCGGTGCCGAAATACCAGACGAAGAGGCTCATCGAATAGCGCGCACGATCGATCTTTTCGTTGGTCCAGCGACGCCGCTTCACGCTGCGCAAGAGCTTGCGATACGTGAAGGCCGAATCCGCATTGGAGACGACGACATCGGCGGCGATCGTCTCTCCCGAGGCGAGACGCACCCCACAGGCGCGCCCATTCTCGACCAGGATCTCGTCGACCTCCGCATTGAGACGGATGTCGTTGCCCTGATGCTTAACCAGGCCTGCCATCCCTTCGATCAGCGCGCCCGTTCCGCCCATGGCGAAATGCACCCCCCAATGCCGCTGCAGGAAGGTGATCATGGCGTAGATCGACGTGGTCCGGAAGGGATTGGCGCCGATGAAGAGCGGATGGAAGGACAGCGCGATGCGCAGGCGCTCATCTTTCACATAGCGCGAGACGCAGGAATAAACGCTACGGAAACTCTGCAGCCGCACGAAGTCCGGCAGCACCTTTGCCATATCGAGCAAGGAGCCGAAGGGCACATGCGCAAGCTGTTCGAACCCGACGCGGAAGATCGCCTCGCTCTCGGCCATGAAACGGTCGTAGCCTTCCACGTCCTCCGGAGAGATGCGCGCCACTTCCTTGCGCATGACATCGGGATCGGAAAACTCTTCGAACGTCGTGCCGTCGGCAAAAATTAGCCGATAGAACGGGCTCAATGACTTCAGCGTGATGTCGTCGGCAAACTCGCGTCCGGCGAGGCGCCAGAGTTCCTCGAAGAGAAACGGCGCCGTGACGATCGTCGGCCCGGCGTCAAAGGTGAAGCCGTCCTGGCGAAAGACATAGGCGCGACCGCCCGGCTGATCGAGCTTCTCGAGAACCGTTACGCGGTATCCTCGAGCACCGAGACGGATGGCTGCAGCAAGACCACCGAAGCCGCTGCCAATGACGATCGCATGCGGGCGACGCTCCGCCATCTCAGCGACCGGGTTTGAAGCTGAAGCACGTGTCAACATAAACTGACATGTACACCTGAGAGGCCATTTGGCGCAACGCGGCGCAAGCCATCATGACCGCGACAATTCCGGCCCATCACCCCACCTCAGGCGTCGAAAACCCGCGTTTCTTCCAGGACCAAACGGAAGATGAGGTCGGCCACCTGCCGCGGCGCTTCCTCATGCGCGAGATGCCCGAGACCGCGCAGATACTCGACCCGGGCAGAGGGCAGAATGTCTTTGACACGAAACGCGGTGGAGGGATCAATGGAACCATCCTCACCGCCGGCGACGAGAACGAGCCGCGTCTTGAGCTTCGGCAGATCCCGCTCCAGCGGCCCGAGCTCCCAATTCGCCATCATATTGATCGCCGCCCAGACGTGACCAGTGTTGCGGGCGAGCATCTCGTACCAGTCGATGTCCTGCTGGCTCAGTTTCGAGCCCGTTCCGTCGATCAACCGTTTGACGGCGTTTTCGTCCCGATCGGCACTCCAGGCAAAAAAGCGCGCGGACAAAGACGTGCGCGCCAGGATCTTCGCCACTGGAGAGAAGAACTGACCTGCCATCCCCGAGAGAGGGAGAATAGCTCCGTTGAGGCTGATCAGGAGATCGGAATCCAAATGCCCATCGAGATCCATACGCATCAGGATGGCCGCGCCCGCCGAATGTCCGGCGACGATGGTCGGACGGACGGAAAGAGCATCGAGGAGGCCAGCGACCGCATCGGCCATTCCCGGCATCGACAGCCGATGAGCCGCCGGCGTTGAGGTAAATCCGTGCCCCGGCAGATCCATGGCCGTCACGGAAAATCGTTCAGCCAGGAGCGGAAGGATCGATCCCCAGGAATGGGTCGTCGCACCGGTGCCGTGAAGGAGCACGAGCGACGGTCCCTCCCCCATCTGCTGCACATGCCAGCGCAGCCCTGCCGCCTCGACAAAGCGGCTCGCGGCACGGTTCGGCCAATTGCGGCCTTCCTTTTCCCAGTCGACCTTCCTGGTCATCCGACGAATCGCCCTCGGCTCACTCCACCACCCGCACTTTTTCCTCGCCGCGCCTCGGGCGGACTATGCCGCCGCCGGCACATTGGAGGATACGGCGCGCACCGCCTGCGAGAGGCCCTCGGCATCCGCATAGGGCAAAGGCAGATAGATCGCAGCCATTTCCCCGGCAAGCTTCTCCGCCTTCGGTTGCGGCCGTGGCGACGTATCCACGAGGACGGCGCGAAATCCAGCCAGACGAAAGGCCCTGGCAGAGGCCAACGCATCCTCCTCGGCCTGGGGACGACCCGGCTCGCCATCACGCGCGATATTGGCGCGTCCATCGGTCAAGAACACGATGCTCGGCGTCTGACCCTTGCGCTTGACGCTATCAGCGAGCGCCGCGGCCGCATCGATCGCCGTCGCGAGCGGCGTGCCGCCTCCGCCCGGCAGCCCCGCGAGGCTGCGTTTGGCGCGCGTCAAAGACCGCGTCGGCGGCAAAAGAAGCTCCGCCTCACGTCCGCGAAAGGCGATCAGCGCCACCTGATCGCGACGCACATAGCAATCGGCCAGGAGGAGCTCGACGGCGCCCTTGGCCTCGGCGAGGCGGTGTAAAGCCGCCGAGCCCGAGGCATCGACGACGAAGATCGTGGCCGTCTCCGACCGCTCCTTGTGACGCGAGATGCGGAAATCGTCGCGCCGCACCTCGACGCGCGCCGGACGTTTGCCGGGCTCGAGCACCTCACCGCGCGCAGTCCTGCGGATCGGCTGCCAGGGCGCGGCCGCGCGCAACGTCTCCACGACGTTGAGACGCATCCCGTCACGCAAATCGCCCTGCCGTGTGCCGATCGGACGGCCGCGCGTCTTCGACTGTTTTTGCGCGCCCGCCTTACCGCCCGCAGAGGCGCCGCGGCTGTGCCGGTCGAGCCCCATCTTCAACATCGCAAGAAGGCCCGGAGGAATGGCGGCTTGCGCGGCTTCCAGGATCACGTCGTCGAGCGGCTTGTCCTTGGCCTCAGATTCGTCCTTCTGCTCGGCTTCTTCTGGAGGTTCCTGCGGCTCGGGCGGTTGTTCCTCGGTGGATTCGTCCTCCGGATCCTCGATTTGCGGGATCATCGTGGCGCGTGGCGCCAGAACGAGACGAGCGGCCGTCTGCAGATCCACCTCGCTGACGGAATCCTCCCCGCACAAGGCTGCGTGCGCCTTTGCGGCCCGTGCGGCCAGCAGCGGTGCGCGCAGAGAACCGATTCCAAGTGCCATCGCCGTCGTGCAAAGCGCCTGCAGCGCGTCGTCTGAAAGCGAGACGGCGCTGTAACGCGCAGCGGCGACCGTCACTTCTTCGGCCGTCACGATCGAAGGCTCCAGGTCCCGCAGGGTGGCGCCGGAAAGATCGATATGGAAAGCGAGACGGTCCATGAGCGCGGCGGGCGGCCGCTCCTCTTCCGACAAGCCCTCGTCGAGGGCGACGACACCGAAGTGGCTCGGCGTCCGCAACGCCAAACCATCGCGTTCCAAAACGACTTCACCGGCATCGAGCGCGGCGACGAGATGGGCGGCCTTGTTCAGCTCCATGCGTTCCGCCATGGCGAGAACGACGACGCCGCCATCGGCTGCGGCGAGGATGCCGCGCTCGGCCACCGGACGCCCGGCGCGCAAGGTCGCCGTCAGATCCAGTCCGCCCAGAATACGGCTCTCGCTGGCATGCAGCGGCACCCGGCGCATGGGGGCCTCATCGGGCAGAAGCGCGCGCAAGGTTTCAAGCCAGGCATCGCGGCCCGGCCCTGCGAGAGAGCGTATCGCAGCACCGCCGAGCTGCGCCGGGGCAACAGCAAAAAGTGCCGCCGCAAGAAGCGCATCCCCCCAAATCGGATCTTCTGCTGAGCGCTCTCTCATCACCGTTACACCCTTAAGCGCCGAAAAGCTCCTCCAGGGCGCGATCGACGCGCACGGAGGAACCGGAATCGTCGAGCGGGTTGCGCCGCAAGCGGTGTCGGAGTGCCGGTGGCGCCACCTGACGCAAATGCTTGTCGCCCACTTCCGCGTCACCTTCGAAAGCCGCAAGAGCGCGAGCAGCCCGCATCAGCGTCAGCTCGCCCCGCAAACCGTCGGTGCCAAGCGCCATGCACAATTCGGCCGCGCGCTCCAAAGCCTTGTCGGGCACGGACACGTCGCCAAGACGCTTGTGCGCCGCGGTCAGACGTGAACGCAGCTTGCCGTCTCGGCGCTTCCAGTGCTCGACGAACGCAGCGGGGTCATGTTCATACGTGTCGCGACGGCGGATCACCTCGATACGGGTCGGCAGATCCGTCGGCGTCTTCACTTCGACGGACAGACCGAAACGGTCGAGAAGCTGCGGACGCAGCTCGCCTTCTTCCGGATTGCCGCTGCCTACGAGCACGAAGCGGGCAGGATGGCGAACGCTCAAACCTTCGCGCTCGACGACGTTCTCGCCAGAAGCCGCCACATCGAGCAGAAGATCGACGAGGTGGTCCTCGAGAAGGTTCACTTCGTCGATATACAGAAAGCCGCGATGGGCGCGGGCCAGAAGACCGGGCTCGAACGCCTTTTCACCCTTTGTGAGCGCGAGTTCGAGATCGAGCGCCCCGACCACACGGTCTTCGGTCGCTCCGAGCGGCAGATCGATCACCGGTACCGGGACCTGGCGCGTCTTCAGGTCGCCTTCCGCCGCTTTCTCCTTACAGCTGTCGCAAAAAGCGCCTGGATTGGCGGGATCGCAGCCATAGGGGCAGCCCACGACGACGCGCATCTTCGGCAGCAAAGCCGCCAGGGCGCGCACGGCCGTCGATTTTCCGGTGCCACGATCACCAAAAACGAGGACACCGCCGATGGAAGGGTCGATCGCCGCCAGAAGCAGCGCTGTCTTCATTTCGTCCTGGCCGACGATGGCGGAGAAGGGAAACGGCATTGCCATGTGTGTTCAACCTTGCGGCTTGGGCCGATACGCGCCCGAAATGTCAGCTTCGCAGCTCAACATCCGACAGGCTTACACCGGGCCGGACAACGACGGGCTGGCGCCAAAGCGCTCGCCCAGGTTCATGAAAGGATTGAGACTTTTTCGAAAGAGAGACGCCAGATGAAACACCATCCTCACAAGCCAGGAATGCAAAATCAAGCTTTCCGCCAGCAAGGCTCAGGCATCGGCCAGAGCCTCTCGAAGAAGTCTCTGAGGCAGTTTGAAGTGAACTTTTTCTTTGATTCCGTCCAGGGTTTCTACATGAAGTGTGCGGAAAGTTCGCAGCCAGTTCAGCACCGCTTGTACGCTCGCCTCCGGTGCCGAAGCGCCGGCCGTGACGCCGAGCCGATCGACATTGCGAAGCCATGCTGGATCAAGCTCTTGCGGGGCCTCGATCAGATAGCTCGGAATACCCGACGCCTCTCCGAGTTCGCGCAACCGGCTTGAATTGGAGCTGTTGGCGGAGCCCACCACCACCAGCTTTTCGACGCTTGCGGCAAGCTCCAGCACTGCGGTCTGCCGGTTCTGCGTCGCATAACAGATATTGCACGTCTCCGGCCCGACGATCGAAGGAAAGCGTGCCTTCAAAGCGGCGATGACGTTGCGCGTGTCGAGCAGGCTCAAGGTCGTCTGAGTGATGTAAGCCACGCGCTCAGGGTCCGCGACATCGATCTCAGCCACCGCATCGGGCGTCGCCAGGATATGGAGGCGACCGTCGATCTGGCCACGCGTGCCTTCCACCTCGGCGTGACCGGCGTGACCGATGAGCACCACGTCGTAGCCTTGCTCGGCGTAGCGGCGACCTTCCCTCTGCACTCGCTGCACGAGCGGACATGTCGCATCGATGACGTCCAGCTTCTTGGCCGCGGCACGATTGGCAACCGCACGGGACACACCATGGGCGCTGAAGACGGTGATGGAGCCGTCCGGAATCTCGTCCGTCTCCTCCACGAAAACAGCGCCGCGGGCTTTGAGCGTGTCGACAACGTGCTGATTGTGAACGATCTGGTGGCGCACATAGACCGGCGGGCCATAAAGCGAGAGCGCGCGCTCCACGATCGTGATCGCACGTTCGACGCCCGCGCAGAAACCGCGTGGCTGGGCTAGGATCACCCTCAAAGACCGTCCTGTCGCCATAAGCCTCTTTATAGGCAATCTACGCGGACGGCGTAATGTGTCACGTCGGTTTGACACTGTGACGGATTGCCGTCGCCCGGACAGCGTCTGCGCCGAGCGATTAACTCCCCTTTATCTCAAAAAGTGGACAAAGCTTTTACTGCTTGCCGGCAGGTTTGGCTCGGGGGAACCAAGAGGACAACATCATGACGGCCGCACAGATACAGGAGGCGATGTGCCCCTGCCCGGCCAATGAGCAGGAACGGCTCCAGGAAGTTCTACATTATCGTTTTGCCGATGGCGGTTCGGAAAAGGCCCTCGACGAGATCTGCGCTCTCGCACACAGCCTGTTTGAGGTTCCGCTTGCATTCGTCACGCTCATGGACGCGAACGAGGAAGTCGTCCTCGCAAGCTGTGGGGCTGGTGATCGCCCGATTCCACGCAGCGACGCGATCTCCAGCTGGACAGTCCTGTCCGATGACGTCCTCATCGTAGAAGACGCCCTGCAGGATCCACGGTTTCACAGCAACGAATGGGTACAGCGGCGTCATCTGCGTTTTTATGCGGGAGCGCCTCTCATCGTACGCCCCGGCGTTGCCGTGGGTACGCTCTGTCTCATCGACACCCGGCCGCGTCGCTTTTCAGCGGGCGAAAGAGTGCGACTTGCGATGCTTGCCGCGCTCGCCATGAACGAATTGTCGCGCAGGCGCACCATCATCGATCTGCGCCGTCAGAAGAGGCTCCTGGCACAGGCCACCCGCCTGACCAAAGTCGGCAGCTGGAAACTCGATGTGCGCAACGACAGCCTGACCTGGTCGGAGGAGATGTACCGCATCTTCGAGCTTGATCGCCGGGTCAATCCAACGCGCGAGTTCTTCAAACAGACACTCTCGAGCGCGAGCGACACAGAGGCGCATCAGGCCGTGACGGCCCTGGTTCAGGCAGGCAAACGCTTCGATCGTGAAGTCGAAATCACCACTGTTAAAGGCCATCGACGCTGGATTCGGTGCCTTGCCGAAGCCGAGTGGAGCGAAGGCAGGGTCGCGCATGTGATCGGCAGCGTCCAGGACGTGACCGAACAACACCAGCACAATGCCGAAATAGAGCGACTCGCCTTCCGCGATGGCCTGACGGGGCTTCCCAACCGGGCCCTGTTTCATGAGCGCTTGTCGGACACCATAGATCATGCGCGGCAAAGCCGGACGAGCGTCGGGCTCATCATGCTCGATCTCGATCACTTCAAGACCGTCAACGACACGCTCGGTCACGACGCGGGCGACCAGCTTCTGTGCCTGATTGCAGAACGGCTCCAGCGCGTCTTTGGAGAAGACAACACGGTCGCGCGCCTCGGCGGCGACGAATTCGCCATCATCATGCCCGGCATCAAAACGGCCGCCGACATCCACAAAGCCGTCGAGCGGGTGATGGAATCACTTCGCCATCCCGTCGAGCATGACGGACGCAACTTCTCCATCACGGCCAGCGCCGGAGCGGCGATGTGTCCCCAGCATCATGAAAACCCGACGGATCTCTTGAAGAACGCCGACATCGCGCTTTTTCGGGCGAAGCTTACAGGGCGCAATCGCCTGATCGGCTTCCAACCCTGGATGCGCCTTGCCGTGGAGCGCAAGGCCGAGCTCATGCATGATGTGCGCAGCAGCCTTAAGCAGAACCATTTCAAGCTCTTCTATCAGCCGACTGTCAGTCTTGCGGAGCCCTGTCAGGTGACCGGCCTTGAGGCGCTGATGCGGTGGGAGCACCCCAGCAAAGGTCTGCTCACGCCCGCAGCCTTCATCGCCGCATTCGAGGATACGGAATGCGGACATCAACTCGGCGAGCTCGCTTTCGACAGCGCCATCGAGCAGATGCGGCGCTGGCTCGACGAGGGTGTCGAATTCAGCCGCGTGGCCATCAATCTCTCATCGGCACAGTTTCGCACCGGCAATCTCACCGAGGTGATTCTGGACAAGCTCGCGGCCGCAGGGGTTCCCCCTTCCCGCCTCGTCCTCGAGGTGACGGAAAACACCTATATGGGGTGGAGTGCCGAAATGGTCGGGGATGCTCTGCGCGCCCTCCATATTGCGGGCATCAAGATCGCGCTCGACGATTTTGGAACGGGCTACGCCTCCCTCACCCATCTCAATCAGTTTCCGATCGACCGGCTGAAGATCGACAAGTCGTTTCTGCGTGGCACGAGTGACGGTGCCATCGTCCACGCCATCGTCACACTCGGCGTGCGTCTTGGAATGAAAGTGGTCGCAGAAGGTGTGGAGGATGCCGACCAGCTGGCGATCTTGCGGGAGATGAAGTGCGACGAAGCCCAAGGTTACTACTTCGCCCGCCCGATGCCAGCCGAGGACGTGCCCACGTTCCTCGCCGCGTTTCACTCCCGCTCAGGTGGCGAGACGCTGACGATTCCTGCAAATCCGCAGGCTCTTGCCTACTTTGAGGAGACACGGCAGCCGACATACCCCTGAAGCATCCTGCAGGCGTCAGGCTTCGGAGGCCGCTTCTTCCATATTGATCTCGCGCAGAATCTCCTCACCGTGCTCGTTGAGCCGCGGAGAGCCCGATTGGGCCGCGAGCGGCGTTCCGTCGAAGAGGATCGGCGTGCGTAGCCCAGGAAGGGTGAAGGCGCCACCCGCCATTTCGGCTTCGATCACCATGCCGCGCTCGCGCAGTTGCGGGTCGGCAAAAACCTCCGACAATGTGTTGATCGGTCCTGCAGGGATTGCCGCCGTCTCGAGACGTTGAAGGAGGTCTGTCCGCCGCCAGGATGCAAGTTTCGGACAAAGAAGCCCAAGAAGCTCGGGGCGGTTTGCGACACGCGCAGCATTGTCGGCGAAACGCGGATCGTCCGCCCATTCTTCGTTGCCGAGAATTCGACAAAGCCCACGAAACTGCCGATCGTTTCCGACCGCGATGATGAGATGGCCGTCGCTGACGGCGAACACCTGGTAGGGAACGATATTGGGATGGGCGTTGCCGGCGCGTTGCGGGTTCTTGTCGGTCACGAGGTAGTTCATCGCCTGGTTCGCCAGGACGCCCGTCATGGAATCGAACAGCGCCATATCGATGTGCGTCCCCTCGCCGCTCGCTTCGCGCGCGCGCAACGCCGCCTGGATCGCAATGACGGAATAAAGGCCGGTGAAGATGTCGGCAAAAGCGACACCCATCTTCATCGGCTCGCCGTCCGGTTCGCCCGTCAGAGACATGATCCCCGACATGCCCTGGATCATCACGTCATAGCCGGCGCGGGACGCATAAGGACCGGTCTGGCCGAAGCCGGTGATGGAGCAGACGATGAGGTGGGGGAAATCACGGCGCAGCGTCGCCGCGTCGAGACCATATTTCTTCAAGCCGCCGAGTTTGAAGTTTTCGACGAGCACGTCCGCCTCGGCGCAAAGCCGTCGCACGATTTCCTGCCCGTCGGGCGTGGCGATATCGACGCCGATCGACCGTTTGCCCCGATTGCAGGCGTGAAAATAAGCGGCCCCCTCCGATCCACCCTCCGGATTGACGACAAAAGGCGGTCCCCAGCGCCGGGTGTCGTCGCCCTGGCTCGGCTCCTCGATCTTGATCACGTCCGCACCGAGATCGGCGAGAACCTGACCAGCAAAAGGCCCGGCCAGAATGCGGGCGAGCTCAATGACTTTGACGCCCTCAAGCGGCTTATTCATTTTCCGACCCCGAGCCTCAGATCAAAAGAAGGCCTGAATACCCGTCTGGGCACGGCCGAGGATCAGCGCGTGGATGTCGTGCGTGCCCTCATAGGTATTGACCGTCTCGAGGTTCTGCGCATGGCGCATGACGTGGTATTCTTCCTGGATCCCGTTGCCGCCATGCATGTCGCGAGCGACACGGGCGATATCAAGCGCCTTGCCGCAATTGTTGCGCTTGATGAGCGAGATCATCTCAGGCGCCATCTTGCCATCGTCGAAGAGACGACCGACGCGCAAAGCCGCCTGGAGACCCAAAACGATCTCCGTTTGCATGTCGGCCAGTTTCTTCTGAACCAACTGAGTGGCGGCGAGCGGCCTGCCAAACTGATTCCGCTCGAGCGCATAACTCCTTGCGCGGAACCAGCAATCCTCGGCGGCCCCCATGACGCCCCAGGCGATTCCATAGCGCGCGCGATTGAGGCAACCGAACGGGCCTTTCAGCCCCGAAACATTGGGCAGGAGATTCTCTTCCGGCACCACGACGCCATCCATGACGATCTCGCCGGTGATCGACGCGCGCAGGGACAGCTTGCCGCCGATTTTCGGTGCGGAAAGACCCGGCATGCCCTTCTCGAGAATGAAACCGCGGATCGCACCGTCATGCTCGGCCGATTTCGCCCACACCACGAAGACATCGGCGAGCGGAGCATTCGAGATCCACGTCTTGGAGCCGGTGAGACGATAGCCGTCGCTCACCTTTTCCGCCCGCGTCTTCATTCCGGCGGGATCGGAGCCGGCATCGGGTTCGGTCAGACCAAAGCAGCCGATCCATTCGCCGCTTGCGAGCTTCGGCAGATATTTCTGCCGCTGCGCTTCGTCGCCATAGGCGTAGATCGGATGCATGACGAGCGAGGATTGCACGCTCATCATGGAGCGATAGCCCGAATCGACGCGCTCGACTTCACGCGCCACAAGGCCGTAGGCGGCATAGGAGGCGTGGGCGCAGCCATATTCTTCGGGGATGGTGATCCCGAGAAGGCCGAGTTCGCCCATTTCCGCAAAGATCTCTGGCTCGGTTCTTTCCTTGGCGTAGGCTTCGAGAATCCGAGGAGCGAGCTTCTCCTGCGCATAATCGTGCGCCGTATCACGGATCAGCCGTTCTTCTTCACTCAGCTGATCTTCGAGGAAAAAAGGATCCGCCCAATCAAAGGCAGAGTGTGAATCGGTCTTCTTAACGTGTTGATCCATGACCTGCTCGCCACCGTCGCCCGCTACCGGGGACGCACTCCGTTCAAAAATATCCGAATACAGCGGCGCAGATAGCTCTTACGGTCATCGCCACCGCCCAATTCGGGGTCTCCCGGCGTTTTGAAGACAATGGCACCGAAGATCATGTCCATCAAAATCTTCCCAGCACTCATTGCATCGTCGACATCGATACGCCCGAGTTGACGCTGCTTGTCAAACCATTCGCCCAAGAGAGCTCGCGATCTCTCGCCGCCGCGCTGGCGCGCCAAATCGTGCAATTCCGGATAATGCCGAGATTCCACCATCACGAAACGCAAAAGAGCGACGCGCTCACGATCGGCTTCTTCTGAAATGTCGATGCGGAAAATGGCTTCCAGAGCCTCCTGCAGCGACATCTCCTCGTAGTCGCCCGGGAGCGCCAGCATGGTCTCACGATGGGCGTCGATGATCGCGGCAAAAAGCTCCGTCTTGCTGGGGAAAAGCCGGTAAAGCGTGCGCTTCGAAATCCGGCACCGCGCCGCCACCTCATCCATCGTCGTGCGTGCATAGCCGCTCTCCTGGAACAGCTCGCGTGCCTTCTGAAGGATGATCGCACTTTGGGCTTCATCCGACATGACTTTGGGACGGCCACGTCCACGAGGAGCCTCAGAGCCCCCCTCAGCCTTGCCGAGATTTAAGGTTTCTTCGTCTTTTGAAGAGGCTACGGAATGCATATCGGTCACCTGAGCGGCTTGACAGAGCGCCAGGGACATTTATAGGTACGATCGCGTTTTATATTAACGGGCACAGCTGCTCCCTCCCAATCCTTATGCTGTATCGCCCCCCGGTCTCAACATGGCTCAAGACAGTCCTTTTCCCAAATATGGTTATCGCGGAAATAACGCCTCACGTAAACGGCGAAATGCGCGAATGATTTTCTGCAGCTCCTCTTCAGGTGGCCATCGCAAGGAGATCTTCCTTCGCTTTGCGGCGACGGACGCCCCCGAAACTCCGCGCCCGACGGCTATTTCCACCCTCCCTACCTCCCCCCGGACCAGCCGCATAGGTAGACTCTACGACAGGTTGCGCCTGCACTGTCCGAACCTCATTGTGGGGACCTTTGCTGCGACCTTGCTTCTCAGCGCCTGCAACCCGTCTGAGGAACAAAAGACAGCCCCGGCGCAGAGCAATTCCCCGCAGGTGAGCGTCATTGCTCTCCATCCGGGATCGACAACCATCACGGCCGAACTTCCTGGGCGCGTAGCGGCCTCCCTGGTCGCGGAGGTGCGACCCCAGGTTGGCGGCATCATCCGTGCGCGCGCCTTCGAAGAAGGCAGCGAGGTCAAAGAAGGCGACGTTCTCTATGAGATCGACAGCGCCTCTTACCAGGCAGCCTACGACGTGGCGGCTGCAGCTCTCCAGAAAGCCGAAGCGAAGGTCCCAAGCGCCAAGGCCAAGGTGGAACGCTATGAAGGGCTCGTGGCGCAGAACGCCGTGTCGAAGCAGGATGTCGACGATGCTCGATCGGACCTTCTGCAAGCGCAGGCCGATGTCGCGTCAGCCAAGGCCGATCTCGAATCCGCCCGCATCAATCTCGATCATACCAAGGTGAAGGCGCCGATCTCCGGTCGTATCAGCGCCTCGGCTGTCACCGTCGGCGCGCTCGTCACCGCCGATCAAGAGACGCCTTTGACGACGATCCGCACGCTCGACCCGATCAATATCGATGTCACGCAGTCGAGCACGAACCTGCTGAGATTAAGGCGCGCTGTCGACGAAGGGCGCATCAAAACCTCGGGCGAGAACGTCGCGGTCAGGCTGAAACTCGACGACGGCAGCACCTATGCTCAGGACGGAGCGCTCGAGTTCATGGAATCGGTGATCGACGAGACGACGGGGACTTTCACGGTGCGCGCCGTCTTTCCCAATCCCGATCGACTGCTTCTGCCGGGCATGTATGTGCGCGGCATCCTCCAAGAAGGCGTCGCGGAGGGGAGCTTTCTCGTCCCGCAGCGCGCCGTCACCCACAACCCGGATGGCGAGGCAGTGGCGTTTTTCGTCGATGCCGACGGAAAGGTGGACCAGCGCGTGTTGAGCGTGCAGCGCAGCATCGGCCGCAATTGGCTCGTGGACGGCGGTGTCTCGGATGGCGACCGGCTCATCGTGGAAGGCGCGCAATCCGTCAAAGACGGTGACAGCGTGCGCGCCACCGAAGTCACCCTCGACGAGGAGACCGGCGAAGTTCAGGCTCTTTCGGAGACGCCCCCCGAAAAAGCCGCCCTCTCGAACGACCGCGCTCAGAAGGGCTGACCCACACCCATGTCGCGCTTCTTTATCGAACGGCCGGTCTTCGCCGCAGTCATCGCGCTCGTCGTCATGCTGGGCGGTCTCCTTGCCCTGACGACCCTGCCCATCTCGCAATATCCGCAGATCTCACCGACGACGGTGCAGATCCGAGCCAACTATCCCGGCGCCGATGCGGAGACGGTCGAGAATTCGGTGACCAAAGTCATCGAGCAGGGCATGACCGGCATCGATTTTCTCGACTACATGACCTCGTCGTCGACATCGACCGGCTCCGCCTCCATCCAGCTCACCTTTACCAATCAAGCGGATCCCGACGTCGCGCAGATGCAGGTGCAGAACAAGCTGCAGCTTGTGGAATCGCAACTGCCCCAGGCCGTCGTCAACAATGGCGTGACGGTCACCAAGTCGACGCAGAGCTTCTTGATGGTCGTCGGATTTGTGTCGACCGACGGCTCGCAGACGACGACGGACCTCGCCGATTACGTTCAATCGACGTTGAACGACCCGTTGAGCCGCCTCGGCGGCGTCGGCTCGACCCGCCTTTTCGGCTCGGGCTACGCCATGCGCGTCTGGCTCGACCCTGCCAAGCTGCAAAAATACTCGTTGATGCCGAGCGACGTGACGGCGGCAATCCAGGCCCAGAACACGCAGGTGTCCGCCGGCCAGCTCGGCGCCGAACCGCAGGTCCAGGGACAGGCGCTCAACGTCACCCTCACCGCCAAGAGCCGCCTTCAGACGGTCGAGCAATTCGAGAACATCATCCTGAAGAGCGCCACCGGCGGATCGATCGTGCGGCTCAACGACGTGGCGCGTGTCGAAATCGGCTCGGAGAGCTACGACACGAGCTCACGCTACAACGGCAAACCCGCCGCCGGTCTCGCGATCTATCTCGCCACCGGTGCCAACGCCATCTCAACGGCGGCAGAGGTTCGCGATGTGCTCGACGCGAACGCCGGCACGCTGCCGCGGGGTGTCGAGATCGTCTATCCTTACGACACGACCCCCTTCGTCGAACTCTCCATCGAAGAGGTGGTGAAGACGCTGTTTGAGGCCATCGTCCTCGTCTTCATCGTCATGTTCGTCTTCCTGCAGAACATCCGCGCGACGCTCATTCCGACGATCGCCGTTCCGGTCGTTTTGCTCGGCACTTTCGCCATGCTCTCCTTCGCCGGCTATTCCATCAACACCCTCACCATGTTCGCCATGGTGCTGGCCATCGGCCTTCTCGTCGACGACGCCATCGTGGTGGTGGAGAATGTCGAGCGCGTGATGGACGAAGAAGGCTTGCCGCCCAAGGAGGCGACGATCAAGTCGATGGGCGAGATCCAGGGCGCGCTGATCGGCATCGCCACGGTGCTGTCCGCCGTCTTCGTGCCGATGGCGTTCTTCTCCGGCTCGGTCGGCATCATCTATCGCCAGTTTTCCGTGACCATCGTCACCGCGATGATCCTCTCGGTCGCCGTCGCGCTCATCCTGACCCCGGCCCTGTGCGCAACGCTGCTCAAGCCCGTTAAGGAAGGACACAAGCAGAAAGGCGTCTTCGGCCTCTTCAACCGCTCTTTCGAGCGCTTGACCAACGGGTACCGCTCAGGCGTCAGCGGTATCATCAAGCGTTCGTTTCGCTTCCTTGTCGTCTTCCTCGTCATCGCGGGGGCAACCGGATATCTCTTCACAAAGCTGCCGAGCTCCTTCCTGCCAGACGAGGACCAGGGCATCCTGATCGCCAGCGTTCAGCTTCCTGCCGGCGCGACCCAGGAGCGAACGTGGCGCGTGATGCGTCAGGTGCAGGATTACTTCCTCGACGATGAGACGGACAACGTCGCCGGCGTGATGACGGAGGTCGGGTTCGGCTTCGGCGGCCAGGGCCAGAATGTCGGACTCGCCTTTATTCGCCTCAGCGATTTCGAGAAACGTACGAGCGAAGCTGCGAGCGCGCAGGCGATCGCCGGACGAGCTATGGGTGCGCTATCGGGAATCAAGGACGGCCGCGTCTTCGTGCTCAACCCGCCTGCCCTGCCGGGCTTCGGCGCAACGGGCGGATTTGATTTCTATCTGCAGGACCTCAACAACGCCGGCCACGACGCCCTCAAAGGGGCGCGCAACCAACTGCTCGGGTTGGCGGCACAAAGCCCGGTTCTGAGCGGCACCCGCCCCAATGGCCAGGAAGACACCTCCCAATACCACATCGACATCGATCAGGAGAAAGCGAGCGCCTATTCTCTTGCCCTCTCCGACATCGACAGCACCCTCTCGGTCTCCTGGGGCAGCAAATACGTCAACGACTTCATCAACAAGGGCCGCGTGAAACCCGTCTATGTGCAGGGAGATTCGCACTTCCGCATGCAGCCGGAGGACATCGAGCAATGGTATGTGCGCAATTCGGACGCCAAGATGGTGCCGTTCTCGGCGTTCGCAACCGGGACCTGGACCTATGGCTCACCGCGCCTTGAACGTTTCAACGGGCTGCCGGCCATGGAAATCCAGGGCTCGGCGGGTGCGGGCTACAGCTCCGGCCAGGCGATGGAGAAGGTCGAAGAGCTGATTTCCGAGCTGCCAGCCGGCTTTGGACACGAATGGACCGGCTTGTCGTATCAGGAGCGCATCGCCGGCAATCAGGCGGCGTCCCTTTATGCGATCTCGGTCCTTGTCGTGTTCCTGGCGCTTGCGGCGCTTTACGAGAGCTGGACGATCCCGATCGCGGTGATCCTGACCGTGCCGATCGGCATTCTCGGAGCGCTCGTCGCGTCGCTCTATTTCGGCCAATCCAATGACGTCTATTTCAAGGTCGGTCTGCTGACGACCATCGGTCTCGCGGCGAAGAACGCCATTCTGATCGTCGAATTCGCGCTGGACTGGCAGAAACAAGGCAAAGACCTGGTGGAAGCGACACTCGAAGCATGCCGGCAGAGATTGCGGCCCATCCTGATGACGTCGCTCGCCTTCATTCTCGGCGTCTTGCCGCTCGCCATTGCCGATGGCGCCGGATCCGGCAGCCAGAATGCCGTCGGTATCGGCGTCATGGGCGGCATGATCGCCTCCACGACCCTCGGCGTGTTCTTCGCGCCTCTCCTATTCGTTGCGGTGCGTCGTCTGTTCTCCAAGCGACGCAATTCGCAGGCTTCCGCAGCCGACACCATCCCCGCCCCAGCTTCACAGGCTTAGGCGGACAAGAAAGACCGATCGCCAGGCATGACAAAGATGATCGCTCACCCCATCGCGACACGGGCTTCGCATCGTCGAGGCAGACGCACCACCGCGGCCATGCTTCTGACCCTGCCCTGGCTCGCCGGCTGCATGGTCGGGCCAGACTATCAGAAGCCTCTGATGGCGCTTCCCGCCAGCTGGAGCAACAACGGCGCCACGCAACCGACCCGTCCGCCGGAACTCGCGCATTGGTGGAGCCGCCTCAACGATCCCTTGCTCGATTCCCTCATCGAGGAAGCGGTCGCGGGCAATCTCGACGTTGCCTCGGCGAAAGCGCGGATCCGCGAGGCGCGGGCGAGCTACCGGCAGAGCACCGGCGCGCTCCTCCCTTCTTCCGACGGATCCGGTTCCAGCCAGCGTTCGAAGAGCAACGGTGCAGGTTCGGGCGGCTCGAACACGGCATGGAACTATCAGGCCGGCTTCGACGCGACCTGGGAGCTCGATCTTTTCGGCGGGAATCGCCGCACGGCCGAGGCCGCCCGCTACGGCATCGATGCCGCGGAGGAAGATCTGCGCAACACGCTTTTGACGTTGATCGGCGATGTCGCGTCGAACTACGTCAATCTCCGCGGTTATCAGGCGCGCATCGCGCTTGCCCAGCGGACCGCATCCTCGCAGCGCGAGACCGCGGACATCACCCGTAACAAGTTCGAGGCAGGCGCGGCATCCTCGCTCGATGTGGCGAACGCCACGGGTCAGGCGGCCAATACGGAGGCGACGATTCCATCGCTGCGCACCTCCTACGCCGAAGCGTTGCACCGGCTCGGCGTGTTGACCGGTCAGGCGCCGAGCGCCCTCGAGAGCAAGCTCAAGAAGAGCAAACCGATTCCGCGGCCAAAGCTGCCGATCCCGACCGGCATTCCGGCCGAAATTTTGAACACACGCCCCGATGTGCGTATGGCAGAGAGACAGCTCGCCCAGTACACGGCGCGGGTCGGCGCGGCCGAGGCCGATCGATTCCCGAGTGTCAGTCTCCTCGGCAACATCGCCACATCGGGTGCTCAGATCGGCGATCTTGCAGACCATTCTTCGATCGCCTGGTCGTTCGGTCCGAGCCTCAGCGTTCCCCTTTTCCATGGCGGCCAGCTCGCCGCTGCGGCGGATGTCGCACGGGCTCAGCGTGACCAGTATTTCATCGCCTACAAATCGTCCGTGCTCAACGCGCTGGAGGAAGTGGAGAACGCCATCGTCGGGCTGTCCCAGGAGCGCATCCGCTACGGCAAGCTTGCCACATCCACACAGGCCTACCGGCAGGCGGCCGACCTTGCCCGGACACTCTATAAGAGCGGTTCATCAAGCTTCCTCGACGTGCTCGACGCGGAGCGCTCGCTTTACTCCGCGGAGGATGCGTTGCTCGCAAGCCGCGTGGAAATCACGCAGGATTATATCGCCCTGCAAAAGGCGCTGGGCGGCGGCTGGGACGGACGGGTGCGGATCGACGAGCCTGCAATTGTCGACCGGCCGAAGACCAGGCCGGTCGTCTTCGTGCAGCATTAGGGCACAAAGATCGGCAACGTGATGGCAGCCCGCAAGCGCAAGCGTTCCAAGCTCATCTGGCTCCTTGTCGCCCTCCTTCTGATCGGCGGGGCGGGTTACTGGGCGAAGGGCAGTTATTTCACCGAAGAGCCGCCTGAGATCATGACGTCGCCGGTCACACGGGGCGATATCGAGAAGACGGTCCTCGCCACGGGCATTCTCAAGCCGGCGAAACTGGTCGCCGTGGGCGCGCAGGTTTCGGGCCGCGTCACGTCTCTCGACGTCGGCGTGGGCGACAGCGTCAAGGAAGGCGATCTCATCGCGGAGATCGATTCCGAAACGCAGGAGAACGACCTGCGCACCGCAGAGGCGTCGCTTGCCAACGTTCGCGCTCAAAAGGAGGAGAAGCAGGCGACGCTCGTTCAGGCCGAGCAGGCTCTCGCGCGGCAGACACGCATGATCAACCAGAATGCGGTTTCGCGTGCCGATTACGAAGAGGCGGAAGCGACCGTCAAAGTGACCAAAGCGCAGATCTCCGCGCTCGACGCGCAGATCGCCGAGGCGGAGGTGGC
Source organism: Afifella aestuarii (assembly GCF_004023665.1). Taxonomy (NCBI): domain Bacteria; kingdom Pseudomonadati; phylum Pseudomonadota; class Alphaproteobacteria; order Hyphomicrobiales; family Afifellaceae; genus Afifella; species Afifella aestuarii. Next base: position 327,693 of record NZ_SAUF01000005.1, on the reverse strand, counting down.
CGTCGAAACGGCGAAAGTCGACCTCGGCTACACCAAAATTACCGCTCCGATGGACGGGACGGTGCTTTGGGTGGTGACGCAGGAGGGGCAGACGGTGAATGCCATCCAGTCGGCCCCGACGATCGTCATTCTCGGGCAGCTCGACACGATGACCGTGCGCGCGGAGATTTCCGAAGTCGATGTCGTGGACGTCAAACCCGGCCAGCCCGTCTATTTCACGGTGCTGGGAAATCCCGACCGTCGCTACGAATCGACCCTCTCGTTCATCGAGCCCGCACCGGAATCAATCACCAGCGACAGCATGGTGGCCTCGTCGTCCTCAGGCTCGAGTTCCGCGTCCGAGAAGGCGATCTATTACAACGGCATCTTCGATGTGCCGAACCAGGATCGCGAGTTGCGCACCTACATGACGGCGGAAGTCCACATCGTGCTCGGCCAGGCCCATAATGTCCTGACCTTACCGTCGGCGGCACTCGGCAGCAAAGGTGCTGACGGGACGTATTCGGTCCATGTGCTGGAGGCGGATGGCAACGTCGCCGAACGCACGGTAAAAATCGGCCTCAACGACAAGATCCGGGCGGAGGTTGTTTCCGGCCTTTCGGAAGGCGATCGTGTCGTCATGGGTCAGCCAGGCAGCTCTGGGAGCGGTCGACGGCGCGGGCCCCGGGGACCGATGGGGTTCTAGGCATTGGCCACACCTCTCATTACGCTCGAGAAGCTTCGGCGGGAGTTTCCCGCCGGTGAGGACACGATCGCAGTTCTCAAGGATATCGACCTTCAGATCGATGCCGGAGAAATGGTCGCGATCGTCGGCGCCTCCGGCTCCGGAAAATCGACGCTGATGAACATTCTCGGCTGTCTCGACCGTGCGACAGCGGGAAGCTACAGGATTTCCGGGCAGGAGACGTCGGCACTCGAACCCGATCAGCTGGCAGCGCTTCGGCGGGAGCATTTCGGCTTCATCTTCCAGCGCTATCATCTGCTTTCGGAGCTGACGGCCCTCGGCAACGTCGAAATCCCCGCGATCTATGCCGGCCAGCCACCGGCGGAGCGCGAAGAGCGGGCCGAAGAGCTTCTGGCACGGCTTGGCATGGCAGACCGGCTGGAGCACCGGCCCGGCCAGCTCTCCGGAGGCCAGCAGCAACGCGTCTCCATCGCCCGTGCACTGATGAACGGCGCGCAGGTGATCCTCGCCGACGAGCCGACCGGGGCCCTCGACAAGCATTCCGGCGAAGAAGTCCTGAAGATCCTCGAAGAGCTCAACCGAGAGGGCAAGACCGTCATCCTGGTGACGCACGACATGAATGTCGCGGCGCGCGCCGAGCGGATCATCGAAATCAGCGATGGCGAGATCATTTCCGACACCCGCAGCGCCAAGGCGGACGGGCAACAGATTGCCGGAGAGATCGCAGAGGACCGGCGGCGCGGGCGTGTGCGCGCCGCGGTCGATCGTTTCGGGGAAGCCTTTCGCATGGCACTGCTCGCCATGCGCGCCCACAAGCTCAGAACGTTTCTGACGATGCTCGGCATCATCATCGGCATTGCGTCCGTCGTCTGCGTGGTGGCGCTCGGCGAAGGATCGCGGCAGCAGGTTCTGTCGCAAATCTCAAGCCTCGGCACGAACACGCTGGAGGTCTTTCCCGGCAAGGATTTCGGCGACGTGCGCTCGGGGAAAATCACGACGCTGGTCGTCTCCGATGCGGACGCCCTCGCCGGCCAGCCCTATGTTGCGGCTGTCACGCCGACGGTCTCCACAAGCGCCAACGTGCGTTTCGGCTCGATCGAAGCGAGTGCGCTCGTCAACGGTGTCGGCGCGCAGTATTTCGAGGCTCGGGGCACGACGCTCGCCGCCGGCAGCTTCTTCAATCAGGAGAGCGTGAGGCGGTTGGAGAAAGACGTCGTCATCGACGACAATACCCGGCAATCTCTGTTCGCTGACTTCGACGGCAGCCCGGTCGGCCAGGTCATTCTGGTCGGCAAGGTGCCCTGTCGCATCGTCGGGGTCGCAGGCGCCCAACAAAGCGGCTTCGGCGCCAGCAGCAACCTCAACCTCTACCTGCCTTATACGACGGTGCAGGCGCGTTTCCTGGGCGACCAGTCACTTAGAAGCATCACCGTGCGCGTCGCCGACGATACGTCCACCGATACCGCCGAACAGGCCGTGACGGAGCTCCTCACCCGGCGTCACGGCTCGAAGGATTTCTTCATTCTCAATACGGACGACATCCGTCAGACGATCACGGAGACGACGGAAACCTTGACCGTCCTGATCGCCTCCATCGCCCTCATTTCGCTGATCGTGGGCGGGATCGGCGTCATGAACATCATGCTCGTTTCGGTGTCTGAGCGCATCAACGAGATCGGCGTACGTATGGCTGTCGGTGCCCGCCAGAGCGACATCCTGCAGCAATTCCTGATCGAGGGCGTGCTCGTCTGCCTGATCGGCGGCGTGCTCGGCATCGCCTTGGCGCTCGGCTTCGGCGCCCTTTTCGATGCGCTCGGATCGAGCTTCAAGCTCATCTACTCGCCCGTCTCGATCGTCGCGGCGTTTCTCTGCTCAAGCCTCATCGGCATCGTCTTCGGCTATCTGCCGGCACGCAATGCCTCCAGGCTCGATCCGGTCGCCGCACTCGCCCGGGATTGACGCCGGCCACGGCAAATCGCGCCGGCGTCAATCAGAAGCAAGCTCCGATTACGCCGCAAAGGCCGGGTCGAGGACCGTCCGCAGGACCTTCTTGTCCAAAGACTCGTAACCGAAATAATTGATGATGTCGTAGAGCTCGGCCCGGCTCTGCATGTCCTTCACCGTGCCGGCCGCGGTGCCCGTGGTCTTCAGCTCGGTGAAGAACTTTTCCATGGCATGTGCGCAGATGCGCAGGCTCGAAACCGGCCAGATCGCCATCGCATAACCCATCTCGGCAAACTCTGCGGCCGACGTCTGCGGCGTGCGGCCAAACTCCGTCATATTGGCAAGGAGCGGCACCTTGATGGCCGAAGCGAACTGGCGGAACTGCTCTTCGCCTTCGAGCGCCTCGGGGAAAATCGCATCGGCCCCGGCCTCGATATAAAGGCGCGCGCGCTCGATCGCGGCCTCGACACCTTCGCTAGCCGCCGCGTCGGTGCGGGCGATGATCTTGAGATCGCGCCGCGCGCGGGCGGCTGCGGCGACCTTCTGGGCCATGTCTTCGGCGGCAACGAGCTGCTTGCCGTTCAGATGGCCGCATTTCTTCGGCATCACCTGGTCTTCGAGCTGCACGGCCGCCACACCCACGTCCTCGAGTTCGCGAATGAGGCGCATGGCGTTCAAAGCCTCGCCAAAGCCCGTGTCGCCATCAACGACCAGGGGAAGCCTCGTCACGCGGATGATTGCACGCGCCCGGCCGACGAGCTCTTCCATGGTCAGGAGACCGAGATCCGGCAGGCCGAGAGACGCCGTGAGCGCCGCCCCGGAAAGATACAACGCCTCAAACCCTGCCTTGCGCGCCACAAGCGCGGCCATCGGATCGTGAGCACCCGCGATCTGCAGGAATTCGCCGGAGGCCCATTTCTTGGCAAGCGCGGCGCCAAGATCGCGCGGAAGCGGCTCTTCCAACCATACGGGTCTGTTCGGTGTCTCGGTCATGGGCACTCCTTGATTGTTTTCCACTTTGGGGATTGTTTTCCACTTTGGGGAATTCACGATGGGTTGGGGATGCAGACCGCGCCTTCCATGAGGCGGCGCTGGGTCCGGAGAACATGTGCGGCTTCGATTGCCGGGACACCTGCGTTCTCGCCGTTCACCTTCACGCCGACGGTCACGATGCCGCTCGGCGTGCCGAGCCGAAGCCGGCTCAAATCTGTCTCCGGCTTGAGCAGCGCGCGCACGACACCTCCCTCGACCGCGGCCGCGCTCGCCAGAGCAAGCGAGCAGGTGATGGGAACGGCACGATGCGGCTGAGCCGCCGAAATCATGCGCACGAGGATGTCGAAGTCGTCGGGCGCGAGAGCAGAACCGGACAGGTCAGAGAACGAGGACGGAGCAGCGACGAAGCCGATCTTCGGAATGGCGATGATCTTCGCCGCCTCGTCCACGCTCGAAGCGATGCCCATGGCAACGGATGCCTGCCGCCGGAGATGCTCGATCTCCTCCAGCACGTCTCCCGCCGCATCGAGGGCGTCCGGCATGATCGTCGGATCGACACCAAGCGCCGACGCCGGGAGGAAGCAGGTCGGGATCGCGGCATCGATGAGGCTCGCCTCGACCGCACTGCCGTCACGCTTCGTAAGCCGGGTGAGCGCTTCGCCCGCCGGCAGAAGACCTTTGCCGCGCGTCCCGGCCGGATGCAGGAATTCCAGTCGCACCGGCGCCCCACTCCCGGCCACGCCGGGCAACACCGCATCGCCCTCGACCGCTGCCTCACCGCCGGCCATCCGGAAGACGGAGCGGATGATCTTGCCCGTGTTGGTGTTGTGGATGCGGACCGTGGCCTCGCCGTCGCGCGGCGCAGCAACCATTTTCTCGTCGGCGGCAAAAGGGCCGACGGCCGAACTCATATTGCCGCAATTGCCGCTGAAATCGACCGCGTCGGTTTTCACCGAAACCTGGGCGAACGTGTAGTCGACATCCGCATCGGGGCGCGACGAAGGGCCGATGACGCAAATCTTGCTCAGCGAAGAAATGCCGCCGCCGAGGCCATCGAGCTGCCTCCCGTTCGGATCGGGACTGCCGAGCATCTTGCGAAAAAGCGCCGGCCACAGAGCGCGGTCCTCAGGCAGATCCTGCTCCTTCAACATGATCGCCTTCGAGGTGCCGCCGCGCATGAAAACAGCCGGAATGCGCTGCTGGGTCATCGTTCCTCCTCTTGAGAGAGTTCGCCGGCAAGCGAGGTCCAGCTCGCGCGGATATGCCGGCGCATCAAAAGTCCGGCGAGTTCGCCGTCGCCAGCTGCGATCGCTTCCTGGATGCGCTCGTGTTCGATCAGCGCCTCGCGGCCCCGGCCCTGCACGCGGCCATGGCGGCGGCGGAGAAGGGAGAGCTGCGGATAAAGCTCCGAATCGAGAAGCCGCAGGATGAGCGGGTTTCCTGAAAGCCTGGCGATGACGATGTGAAAATCCGCATCGCCACCGCTTTGAAAGTAAGCGCCCACGGGATGGGCGGCGATCTCGCCTGCGTGCTGCTTCAAGAGCGCACCGAGATCCTGCGCCTCTTCCGGCGTCGCCCTGAGTGCCGCAAGCCTTGCGGCTTCAGCCTCCAGCGCTTCGCGCAGCTCATAGAGGACACGGGCGTCCGCGAGGGAGAGTTCGCGCACGCGCGCGCCCACATTGGGCGTGAAACTGACGAGCCCGGCATCTGCCAGAAGCCGCAGCGCCTCGCGGACCGGCCCGCGGCTCACCTCGAAGCGTCGCGCCAGAGCCACTTCGCCGAGGCGCTCTCCAGGAACCAGGCGTCCGGCCAGGATATCGGTCCGCAGACGCTCCAGAATGGCGGCAGAGGAATCGCCGTGCCTGACTGCAATTGTCGACAATATGCCTCCCCCAACACTAGCGGCGTTTTCTGCTCAATGACGAGGCAGATTCAATTTAGGGCCGCAACCCCCTGTTTTGCCTCACTTAGAAGAATAGTACGCCTCTGACAAGCGTCCCCTATTGCCCGAGGCAGTGCCGCCACCTCTCTCACATTGTTGACATTCTCGCTCGGCGATGCAAATTCCGCCAAGATAACAAAAGCGGGAGGACGATTATGAAACTCACCAGACGCTCCGCATTGGCCGGCCTCGTCGCCGGCATGACCTTGCTCGGAACATCGATCTCGGCACAGGCGCAGGACGACTGGCCGAACCAGCAGATCACCTTCGTGGTGGCGCTCGGACCGGGCGGCTCGGCCGACCGCACCGCACGCATGCTGGCGCAGAAGATGCAGGATGAACTCGGCGTGCCGATCCGGGTGGTCAACCAGAAGGGTGGTGGCGGCCATGTGGGCCACACCTACTTCCTCAACATGCCGGACGATGGCAGCTTCTTCCTGGCAACATCGATCCACCCCTACATCAGCAACGCCATCCTGCAGAAAGACGCCGACTACACGCTCGACGACTTCGCCTTCATCAACGGCCAGTGGACGGATATCGATCTCTTCGCGCTCAACAAGGATCTTCCTTACAAGACGCTCGACGAGTTCGCCGCCGCCATCAAGGAAGAGCCGGGCAAGCATTCGATCAGCGTCGTTCCCGGCTCCACGGGCTACATCAACGCGCTCCTGATGCTCGAAGGCTACGGCCTTTCGGAGGATGACGTGAACATCGTCACCTACGAATCGGGCTCAGCAGCCCGCACCGCCGCAGCCGGCGGGCAGGTCGACATGACCGTGCTCGGCGCCGACGGGTCGCTGTCGATTGCAGAATATATCCGCCCCCTCGCCGTCGCCTCCGAGAAGCGCCTGCCGGATTGGGACGCCCCGACCTTGAACGAGGCTCTCTCGGACGAGGGCGTGACCGTGCCGCCGCTCGTCGGCTCGATGCGCGGCCTCGCGGCCCATGCGACCTTCAAGGAGAAATATCCGGAGCGCTTCCAGCGCATGACGGACGCCTACAAGGCGGCTCTTGACGACCCGGAATTCGTCGAAAGCCTCAAGAAGCAGGGCATCGGCGCCGAATGGCTCGGGCCGGAAAAAACCACCGAGATCATCAAGTCCAACTTCGAGATCTTGAAGCGTTTTAACGACGTAGCGGGCTGAACCCGCCTGGAGAGGGCCTTTGCCCTCTCCTCCCACCCTTCCGGCGAAATCTTTCCCGAGGTCTGTCGCAGATCATGCCGCTGCGTATCGCGCCCACTCATCTCGTCTTTCTGATCCTCGGATCGATCACCGCGATCTATCTCAACTGGAGCGCCATTTCCGCATCGACGAAGCTCTACAATCTCATCGTCGTGGTGCCGGTCGGAATCGCGCTCCTCGTGCTTGCCACCCTCATCCTCGGCAAGAGCCTGCTGCGCCCCCACGATCCGGAAGGCCTGGAAAGGACGCCGCTCCACGAGACCCTCGGAGATGTCGTTCTGCTTGCCTGCTTCGGCGTCTTCTGCGTGGCGCTGACCAAGGTCGGCTTCGATCTCGCGACATTCTTCTTCGTGTGGATCGGGGTGCATCTGAGCGGTGAAAAGCGCCTCTGGGCGCCGCCGCTCTACGCGGCCGTGTTTACAGCGCTCCTGGTGGAGAGCTTCGGCTCGCTCTTTCCCTTCCCCATGCCCCTGGCGGTCCTTTCATGATCGACGGCCTCGCACTTTCCCAGTCGCTCGACCTACTTTTCGGCGGTTTCGGCCCCTGGCTCTATGTCCTGCCTGGCCTTCTCATCGGGCTTGTCTTCGGCGCCATTCCGGGCCTGCAGATCTCCATGGCGATGGCCGTCTTCCTGCCGCTCACCTGGAACATGGATTTCCTTCAGGCGATGCTGTTCCTGACGTCGATTTTCACCGGTGGCGCCTATGGTGGCGGCGTCACGGCGATCTTGATGAACATCCCCGGTTCGTCGTCGAGCGTTGCGACCGCCTTCGACGGCTATCCGATGGCCCGTCAGGGCCGGCATAACGAAGCACTGGGCCTCGGCCTCGGCGCCTCGGTCGTCGGCGCTTTTGTCGGCTATGTCCTGCTCTTTCTCCTGATCGAACCGCTGACGGTCGTCGTCTTGAAACTCGGTCCGCTTGAAATGGTGATGGTGGTGTTCTGGGGGCTCACCCTCATCGCCACGCTCAACGACAGCACCATGGCGAAGGGCCTTTATGCGGGCCTTCTCGGTCTGCTTCTGAGCCAGATCGGCATGTCGACGACCGGCACGATGCGCACGACCATCGGCAATCCCTATCTCATCGACGGTATCCCGGTGGTCCCGGCGATGATCGGCATGTTTGCCGCCTCCGAGCTTCTCCGGCTGCGCGGCAATTCCTATCTCGTCGACGCCAAGGGCCTGCGCACGATTTCGCTCTCGGCGCTCCTCAAGGGCTTCCTCAAGACATTTCGCTATCCGAAGACGCTGATCCGCGGCAGCCTGATCGGCGCCCTGATCGGGGCGGTGCCGGGCGTCGGCTCCTCGGTTGCAAATCTTGTCGCCTATGGCGAAGTGCGCCGCAGCTCTGATCACCCGGAAAAGTTCGGCAAGGGCGAGCCTGAGGGCGTCGTCGCGGCCGAATCATCGAACTCATCCTCCGAAGGCGGATCGATGACGGCGCTTCTGGCACTCGGCGTGCCGGGCGGTGCGGCAACGGCCGTGCTCCTCGCGGCCTTCTCTTTCCACAATCTCGTGGGCGGACCGTCCTTCATCCGAGACAACCGGGACGTCGTCTACTCCATCATCATCGGCAATATGGGCCAGGTGATCCTGCTTGCGATCGTCGGCATCCTGTCGCTGCGCGTGCTCGGCATGGTGGTACGCGTGCCGCTCAGCTACCTCGTACCCTCCGTTCTCGCCTTGTGTGCCTGGGGCGGGTTCGGTATCACCGGCACCATCGCTGGTCCCGTGACGGTCGCCGTTTTTGCGGGGCTCGGCTGGATGATGCGCCGGCATTCCTATCCCGTCGCAGCGACGGTCATCGGCCTGCTTCTTGGCCGCATGACAGAGGGTGAGATGGTGCGCACATTGCAGATCTCGGGCGGCAACCCGCTCGCCTATCTCGCCGAGCGGCCGATCGCGATCCTGTTCCTCGTCCTGCTTCTGCTTTCCGCGGTGGTGCTGCCCCTGTGGCGCCGCCATCGTGAAAACCGGCAAAGCGCGGAGGAAGCGGCCGCCGGCTCGTCTTGAGCCAGAAGACATCCGGCCGAGCATCAACCCTTCTCATCGGTCTTGCCACTCTTGCCGCCGGCCTCACCGGCGGCCTCACGTTCACGGCGCTGTCGATCCCACTGCCATGGGTGCTCGGAAGTTTTTCGGCAACCGGCCTCCTGTCGCTTTTCGGGGTCCGGCTCGCCCTGCCGGGCTCCTGGCGCGGCTACGCCATGGTGATCGTCGGCACGATGCTCGGGGCCGGCTTCGATCCAGAAACGGTGAAAGCGATCCCCGGCTGGTGGCCCAGCCTCGTGATCATGATCATGTTGTCGATCGCGTTCTTCTTCTTCGCCTTTCTGGTTCTGCGGACATGGGCGAAGATGACGCCCGCGACCGCCTTTCTGGCGGCCATGCCGGGCGGTTTGTCGGTCGTCAGCGTCATTGCCGAAACCTATGGGGCGGATCCCCGCCGGGTCGTGCTCTGCCACTCCGCCCGGCTCGTCGCCCTTCTGGTGACGATGCCGATCCTCATCCACCTCCTCGGCGATTACGATCTTGCCGGAGCCTCACGCCCGGGCAGCCTGCCGCCAATCGACGGGTCGCCCCTCGATCTTCTGCTGCTTCTCGGCTGTGCGATCGCAGGTTATTTCCTCGGGCGGGTGATGAAAGTGCCTTCGGGTCTCCTGCTGATCCCGCTCGTCCTGTCCGCCTTCGTCCACAGCCTCGGCGTGGTCGAGGCGCATGTGCCGGTGCAGATCTCGATCGTCGCACAGATCATTATAGGCGCGAATGTCGGTGTCCGCTTCGTCGGCTATCGGCTTCGAGACATTTTGAGCGACGGCTGGATGTCGGCAATCATCGGCGTGGTGCTGTCCTTCAGCACTTTCCTCGCCGCCCTTGCCGCCTCGAAGCTCACCGGAATCGACGCGGCGCCGCTGCTTCTCTCGTTCCTGCCCGGCGGAGCCCCGGAGATGGGGGTGGTCGCGGTCGCCCTTCACATCGCGCCGGCGATGGTGGCCTGTCATCATCTCGTCCGCGTCGCGATCATGGTGGCGCTGATCCCGCTCGGGCTCAAACACCTCGCAAAACCCGGCAAGCCTGACTGAATCGCTCAGGAGGCCGTCTTCTGGCGGCCGATCCGCTCCGCGCTTTCCTTCAAGGCCAGCAGCACCGTCTCGCGGCGGGCATCGTCGAAGCGCGTGATCAGCCCCGAGATGGCGAGCGCGCCGCGCAAATTGCCGTCGGGACTGAAGACAGGGACGGCGATCGCAGCGATGTCGGAATCGCGTTCGCCCAGAGAGACCGCGTGCCCCACCCGCCGGATCTCCCGGTACCGCGGATCATCCTCAGTCCAGGCAAGGAGAAGGTGGGACGCCGCCCCCGCCGTCAACGGCATACGCGCGCCCTCCACGATGTGGTGACGAATCGCGCGGTCCGGCTCATGGCGATAAAGGCAGACACGGCTGTCACCGTCGCGAACATAGAAGGATGCCGTCTCACCGATCGTCTCGGCCAGACGGCGCAGTTCTGGGCGGATGAGGTCTGCAGCGGTGAAATTCTGCCGGTACCGCGCACCAAGCCGCCACACCGTCGCGCCGAGCCGATAGCGCCCATCGGGCTGGCGCGCGATGTAACCGTAACGCTCCAGCGACACGCAGAGCCGCAGGATCGTGCTCTTGTAGAGGCCCGTGCGGCGCGCAAGCTCCGCAAGCGTGAGCGTCAACTCTCCCTCATCGAAGCAGGCAAGAATACGGAAGGCCCGCTCGACTGCCTCTACGCCGCGCTGGCCCGCATCGTCGGAACCACCGTTTTCAGCCGCTGCCACAATTGTCTTCCCCTCTTGCCGCTATACAATCGTTCTGCTACGTTGAATATACGTTCTGCCTGACAGAACGCAAGAACAATGAAGAACGATCCGGAGGACATCGGCCCAACTTGCGGAATTGATTCCGCACGTCCCGCTATCCCTCTGATCGAAAAGGAGACGCCATGCTCCGGCCCCTCGCCGGTATCCGCATTCTCGACCTGACGAACGTCCTCGCAGGTCCATTCTGCTGCCATCAGCTCGTGCATTTCGGTGCGGAGGTGATCAAGGTCGAGGCGACGGGTCGAGGCGACCTCGCGCGCCAGCTCGGGGCCGATCCCGAGCTCAATGCCCGCAACATGGGCATCTCCTTCCTGGCGCAGAACGCCGGCAAGAAATCCGTCACGGTCAACCTCAAGGACGAGCGCGGCAAAGCCATTTTCCGCCGCCTGGTGGAAAGCGCCGATGTGCTCGTCGAGAATTTTCGCCCCGGCGTCATGGAGCGGCTGGGCGTGGGCTATGAGGCGCTGAAGGACGTCAACCCGCAGCTCATCTACTGCGCCATCTCCGGCTTCGGGCAAAGCGGCCCCTGGATCGGACGCCCCGCCTACGACCAGATCATCCAGGGCGCGTCCGGCGTCATGTCGATCACCGGCGACAGCGATTCGGGCCCGTTGCGCGTCGGCTACCCGATCGCGGACACGATCGGCGGATTGACCGCGGCCTTTGCAATCGCAGCTGCCCTCAATGCCGAGGAGCGCGGTGCGTTTCTTGATGTTTCCATGCTCGAAGCGACGATCGCCACCATGGGCTGGGTCGTCTCGAATTATCTGATCGGCGGCGTCGAGCCTTCGCCGAAGGGCAACGAAAACATGACGTCTGCCCCTTCCGGCTCGTTCCAGGCGCAGGACGGGCTTCTTAACATCGCGGCCAACAAAGACGAGCAGTGGCAACTCCTTGCCCGCCATCTTGGACGCGAGGACCTGCTTCAGGATCCGGATTTCGCCACCCGCGAGAAGCGCAAGGAGAACCGCGTTCGTCTCAAGGCTGAGTTGGAAACGGCACTGACACGCCGCCCTGCACGCGACTGGGTGCGCGAATTGAACGAGATCGGCGTCCCGGCGGGTGCCGTGATGAGTGTCCCGGACATCCTGGCGCATCCGCAGATCGCCGAAAGAGGAATGCTCGGGACTTTCCAGAACGTTCCAGGCGTCGGGCGCGACATCACCGTCATCCGCACCGGCATCAAGATGAGTGGCGAGGCACCGAGCGTCGACGCGCCGCCGCCGCAACTCGGCGAGCACAACCAGGAAGTCTACGGCGCTCTCGGACTGCCGGCGAGCGAGATCGAGACGCTTCAGAAGGAAGGTGCGATATGAGCGACGTGTCCGATTGGTGGCGCACCTCCATCATTGAGATGGAGCCGGGCAAGATCAGTTTCCGCGGCTACCCGGTCCAGGACCTCATCGGCCAGGTCAGTTTTCCCGAGATGATCTGGCTCATGACGCGCGGCGAACTGCCAGGCCATGACGAGGCGGCCCTATTTGAGGCGGCGCTCGTAGCGGCCGTCGATCATGGGCCTCAGGCTCCTTCGATCGCGGCGGCTCGCATGGCCGTCACCTGTGGCCTGCCCTTGAATGGCGCCATGGCGTCCGCGGTCAATTTCCTCGACGACGTGCATGGTGGCGCAGGCGAGCAGGCCGTTGAACTCTACCATATGATCGACGACGCCGGCGGGCCGGAAAAGACGGCCGATATCCTGGACCGCTGGCAGGCGGAACGCGGCCGTTTCGTGCCGGGCTTCGGCCACCGCTTTCACAAGCCTGTCGATCCCCGCGCGCCCCGCCTCCTTGGGCTTGTCGACGAGGCAGCCGCGGCCGGGACCGTTTCCGGACGCTTTGCGAAGATCGGTCGTGCAATTGAAAAAACGCTGACGGAGGCGAAGAGCAAACCCGTCCCGATGAACATCGACGGGGCAACCGCCGTCATCTACGCCGAGCTCGGCTTTCCGGCTCCTCTTGCCAGGGGCCTCTTCTGCCTGTCACGTTCCGTCGGCATTCTCTCCCATGCCTGGGAGCAGATGTGTCAGGGTGGCCGCAATAAGGGCCCGACACCACCAGCCTATCGCTGGACCTTCGACGGAATGGCTCCGCGCGAAGTGCCGGCTTCCTATCGCAGCCAGAAGCTGCGTCAGAATGGTCAAATCAGGGAGGATTCATGACCATGTCATTGCGTCGTTTGCTTGTACTTGCTCTGCCGCTGGCCTTCGCCACGGCCACGCTGAGCGACCGGGCGTCGGCCTTCGAGCCGTCGTCGACCGAATGCATCGCCCCCGCCAATCCCGGCGGCGGCTGGGACTTCACCTGCCGCCAGGTCGGCAAGACCATGCAGGATCTGGACTTCATCCCAGGCACGATGAAGGTCACCAATCTCGCCGGCGGATCCGGCGGCGTCGCGTTTGCCGAAGTCGTCAACAAGCGCAATGACGACAACAACCTCATCGTCGCAGCCTCTTCGGCAACCTCGAGCCGCCTCGCCCAGGGCGCCTATCCCGGCGGCGACATGGATCAGGTCCGCTGGCTCGCCTCGGTCGGCGCCGATTACGGCATCATCGCGGTCGCCAAGGATTCGAAGTTCAACACGCTTCCCGAACTGTTCGACGCCATCAAGGCCGATCCTTCTTCGATCGCCGTCTCCGGCGGCTCGGCCGTCGGCGGCTGGGACCATCTGAAAGTTCTGATCGCAGCCAAGCGTGCCGGCATCGATAAGCTGCGTCAGATCAAATACGTCGCGTTCGAAGGCGGTGGCGAAGCGGTGACCCAGCTTCTCGCGGGCTCCGTTCAGGCCTTCTCCGGCGACGCATCGGAAGCGAAGGGCTTCGTCGATTCCGGCGACATCAAAGTCCTCGCCGTCCTCGCTCCGGAACGCCTGCCCGGCGATTTCTCGAAATTCCCGACCGCCAAGGAACAGGGCATCGATGCCGTGGGCGCCAATTGGCGCGGCTTCTATGCTCCGGGCGGCATGTCGGACGAAGCCTATGATTGGTGGGTCGAAACCATCGGCAAGACCTACAAATCCGACGAATGGAAGAAGATCATGGCCTCCAATGGCCTTGCCCCGCTGGATCTTCAGGGCGAAGAGTTTGAGAAATTCGTGGCAGACTCCGTCGCGGAGATCAAAGATCTCTCCAAAGAAATCGGCATCATCAGGTGACATCGCGAAGGGCCGTGCCGGACCTCGGCGCGGCCCTCTTCGATAACGGGAAGAGATCATGAGCGATCGGATACTCGGCGTGATCGGCGTTGCGCTTGCCGCGTTCTATATCTGGCAGGCGACGCTCATCCAGGAAAGCTTCATGTCCGATCCGGTCGGACCAAAGACGTTTCCGATCATCATCGGCGTCATTCTCGGACTTTCGTCCATCTATTTCATCATCAAGCCCGATCCGGAACCGCAATGGGCGAGCGTCGGGCGCACGATGGAAGTGCTCTTCGCCGCCGCGGTGCTCTTCGGTTACGCCTATGCGCTGCCGATCGGCGGCTTTGTCCTGACGACCGCCATCACCGCAATGTTTCTGTCCTGGCGTCTCGGCGCGGGGCCTGTGCAAGCGGCGATCGCAGGTGCCACCATTTCGGTTGGCATCTACGTCCTTTTCGGCGTCGTCCTCGGCCTGTCGCTCGCGCGCGGCCCCTGGGGCTTTTGAGAAAGCGGAGGATTTTACGATGGACGCACTCTCCTCCCTTGCCGATGGTTTTGCCGTCGCTCTCACCTTCCAGAACGTGCTTCTGGCTCTTCTCGGCTGCTTCCTCGGCACGATCTTCGGCGCTCTGCCTGGACTGGGGCCTTCGAACGGCGTCGCCATTCTCATCCCTCTCGCCTTCACGCTCGGCCTGCCTGCAACGCCGGCTCTGATCCTTCTGACCAGCGTCTATTACGGCGCCATGTATGGCGGGCGCATCTCGTCGATCCTGCTCAACATTCCGGGTGACGAGCCGGCGCTGATGACGACGCTCGACGGCTATCCGATGGCCCAGCAGGGCAAGGCCGGCGAGGCGCTCGCACTTTCCGGCATCGCCTCTTTCGTCGGCTCGTTCTTTGCGACCTGGGGGCTGGTCTTCCTCGCCCCGCAGCTCGTCAAGGTCGCCCTCCTCTTTGGTCCGGCGGAGTACTTCGCTCTCTTCACACTGGCCTTTGCCACGCTCGGAGGGATCGCCAGCCGCAACCAGGCGAAGGCCGCGTTCTCCGCGGCTCTCGGTGTCGGCATCGCCATGATCGGCGTCGATGCCCAGACGGGCGTGCCGCGCTTCGCCTTCGGCGAGGTGCATCTTTACGACGGCATCGATTTTCTGGTCGCGATCGTCGGCCTGTTTGCCGTCTCCGAAGTGTTCATCTTCCTGGAACACCGCGGCGAAGAAGCTCATGCGGAGGATGCGAGCAAGCTCGTCAATCGCGTCACCGCGCCGCTTTCGATGCTCCGCAAGACCGCCGGCACGATGGGCCGCTCGACCGTTCTCGGCTTCCTCGCCGGCGTCCTGCCCGGGGCCGGCGCGTCACTCGGCTCGTTCATCGCCTATTCGGTGGAAAAGCGCGTCTCCGACCGCAAGGGCACGTTCGGCAAGGGCGACCCTCGCGGCGTTGCTGCGCCAGAAGCCGGCAACAATGCCGCCGCCGGTGGCGCCCTCGTTCCGATGCTGGCGCTCGGCGTTCCAGGCTCGGGCACGACGGCGGTGCTGCTCGCCATGCTGCTCGCCCTCAACATCACGCCTGGGCCGCTCCTCTTTCAGTCCAATCCGGATGTCGTCTGGGGTCTGATCGCAGCTCTCTTCATCGGCAACATCATCTTGCTGATCATGAACATCCCGCTCGTCTCTCTGTTCGTGCGGGTTCTCCTCGTGCCGCCGAAATACCTCATGCCGGCGGTCGCGATGATCGCCTTCGTCGGCGTCTACGGCATTTCCGGTTCGACCTTCGACCTCGTCGTCATGGTGCTTTTCGGCCTGGGCGGCTGGCTGTTGCGCAAGCTCGACGTACCATTGGTGCCGGTGATCCTCGGCGTCCTCCTTGGAGGCCAAATGGAGGTCAATCTGCGCCGCGAGTTGACGATCTCCAACGGCGACTGGTCGGCGCTCGTCGATTCGTGGCTGTCGATCACGCTCTGGGGGCTCGCGATCGTCGGCTTCATCCTGCCGATTATCGTCGGCTCGTTCTTCCGCACCAATGTCGGCAAGGGTCGTTCGCGAGAAAGCGACGATCCGGATTGATCGGTGACTTCAGCGCGGCAGAGGCTCGTTTCGCGCAGCCCTGCCCCGCCTGACGGCGACTTGCCCGGGCTTTTTCGACACGCCACCTGAAGACGGGGAGCGGACAATAGCTCCCCGTCTTCAGCTCGTCACGGGGGAAGCCGTCGTCATGTCTCAAGGAACGCCGCGACCGCATGAGTTCAAGCTCGCCAGCGTGCCAGCCTTCTGGCCGGTCGCCATGGCGTCCGCTCTCGCTGAAGAGGAAGCGGAACTCTATGCCCGCAACGTCAAATTCATCGAGGAAGAAATCAAAATCCATCACGAGCTGCGGCCGCAGCTTGCGACGGAGAACAGGATCCGCCTCGAACTGAGAACCATGCATCTGCGCGATTACGGACGCGAAGAAGGGCGCCCAACGCTCGTCATCGCCCCCTATGCCGGGCATAGCGCGATGATCGCCGACTATCACAAGGGCCAAAGCCTCGTCCAAACGCTGCTCGATGGCGGCATCGCCCATGTCGCCCTGACGGACTGGAAGTCGGCCACCCCCGACATGCGCGACTTCGATGTCGACAATTATCTGGAAGAACTTCTCGTCGCGATCGAGGATCTCGGCGGTTCGGCCGATCTCGTCGGGCTCTGCCAGGGCGGCTGGGCATCGGCAATGCTTGCCGCGCGCTTTCCAGAGAAGGTCAACAGCCTCGTTCTCGCGGGAGCGCCCATCGACACGAATGCCGGCGACGGCCCCATCAAGCGCATGGTGCAGGCCTCTCCCCTTTCCTTCTACCGCGAACTCGTGGAACTCGGCGGCGGGCTCATGCTCGGCCGCTTTATGCTGCGCGGCTGGAAGAACATGCATCCCGCCGAGCATTACATCGACGAGCACATTGAGCTTTACGAGCACATCGACGACCCGGCCTATCTCGCCAAACGCGAGACCTTCGAGAGCTGGTATGAAAACCCGATCGACCTGCCGGGACGTTGGTATCTCCAGGTGATCAAAGAGATCTTCAAGGAGAACCGCTTCGCCAAGGGCACCTTCGTCGGCCTCGGGCGGCCGCTCAAGCTGAGCGATATCAGCTGTCCGGTCTACCTTCTTGCGGGTGCCGCCGACGACATCACCACACCGGAGCAGGTGCTGGAGGCCGACCGTCTCCTTGGAACGCCCAAGGACGCGATCGTGAAGGAGACGGTGCCGGGCGGCCATATCGGGCTTTTCATGAGCGCGCGCACGCTCTCGCAAACCTGGCCGAAGATTGCGAGTTGGATCCTTCGCGCCTCCGACAGGTCATCCGCCACCTGACCACGCTCATTCGCCAGGACGGCAGAACCTCGCCGCCGCCTATTTCAACACCTCGACGAGCACGCTCGACAGGCTCGGAAAGGCGGCGATGAGGATGAGACCTATGAGGCTCGTGATCAGGAACGGCACGGCGCCGCGCGCGATCTTCTCCAGCGGCAGCGACGTCATATTGGCTGCCACGTAGAGATTGATGCCAACGGGCGGCGTGAAGAGCCCTATCGCCAGATTGACCATCACCAGGACGCCGAACCAGACCGGATCCCAGCCGAGCTCGCGCATCACCGGCAGGAAGATCGGCAGCGTGATGAACATGATGGTGATCGCGTCCATGAACATCCCCGCGATCAAGAGGATGAGCATGATGACGATGAGGATGACCCATTGCTGATCGCTCAGCCCGAGAAGCACGGTCGAGTATTTTCCGATGAGATCATCGACCGTCACCACCCAGCCGAAGAGGCTTGCATAGGCCACCACGAGCATGACGACGGCCGAGGATGCCGCAGCTGCGGACAGCGCCTCGTAGAGCGTCGCAAAGCTCAAGGTGCGGTAGACGAGGCCGCCGACGAAGAGCGCATAGACGGTCGCCACGATCGCCGCTTCGGTCGGCGTGAAGATGCCGGAATAGATACCGCCCAGGATGACGAGCGGTGTCATCAGACCCCAGAAGGAATGCAGGAAGGAGCGCCACAGCCGCCGCCCGTATGGGAGCTCCGAAAAATCCTGCGGCATCAGGCGCTCCAGGCTCGGCGGCATCTCGTTCGCATCCACTTTCGGCACGAAAGGCAGAGCGACGAGCATCAAGAGCCCCATGACAAGGCCCGGGATGATCGCTGCCGTGAAGAGGTCCGAAATCGAGGTTTCGGCAATGACGCCGTAGATGACGAGACCGATCGAGGGTGGAATGACGATGGAAAGTCCCGCACCGGCGCAGACGAGGCCGGCCGCAAAAGCTCTCGGATAGCCATCCTCGGCCATGCCGCGCACGATCAGCGGGCCAATTGCGGCAACCGATGCCGGCCCCGAGCCTGAGACCGCACCCCAGAAGAGGCAGACGACGGTTCCGACAAGCCCCATGCCCCCCGGCAGGCCGCCGACGAGAACGCGGAAGAAGGCGATCATACGCTCAGCAATGCCGAGGGAGCCCATGAGGGTGCCGGCGAGGATGAAGAACGGGATCGCGAGCAGAGAGAACTTGGCGATGCCGCTCGCGATCAGATCGCCCGCCATATCGAGGCCGAAGCCGATCGCCCACATCGCATAGACGGCAGAAAGCCCGAGGGCGAACGCGACCGGCACGCGCAGGAACAACAGCACGAAGAACAGGATCACCATCTGCGTGCCGGCATCGAGGTCAAACATCGGCGACGACCTCATGCGTGTCACCGCGCCAGCGCTCGAAGGCATGCTGAATGTAGCGGATAATGACGAGCGCGAAGCCGAAAGGCAGCGCCACGCTGTAGTACCAGGCCGGGATCTGCAGCGCGTAGGAGCGCACACCACTCTCGAACTGGTTCGCGAAAAGCTGCCAGGTGAACCAGGCCGACATCGCGAGGAGAGCGACGGAGAGGACGCTCGACAGGACGAGGATCGCCCTCCGAACCGGCCTCGGCACGGCATCATAGAGGATGGTCACGGCAAGATGCTCGCCGTTGCGTGCGGCGATGGCCGCGCCGAAAACCGTCAAAAGCAGAAAGCCGTTGGTGAGGAGCTCTTCCGTCGATGCGAGCGAATAGCTGGTCAGATAGCGCACGACCACATTGGCGAAGCCTAGGCCGGTCATCGCAAGAAGGATCACCGCGCAGACGATCTTCTCCGCTTCGCGCAACAGGAACGACACGAAACCTCCTCAAAGGCTGAACGTGCAGGCGGGCACAGACACCCCGCCTGCACGAGCGATGCCTCAGTTCGACTGAGCGATGGTGTCCTGGAAGCTCTTCACGAGATCCTCGCCCACCTTCTTCGACCAGGTGTCGAAGGCCGGCTTGGTCGCTTCGCGGAAAGCGTCGATCTCTTCGGCGTTCGGCTCGTAGACGTCCATGCCCTGTTCGCGCAGGAATTCGACGCCCTTGGCCGTGCCTTCACGGCTGATTTCCTTCTGGTATTCCATCGCCTCTTCGGCGGCCTTCTTCACCGTGGTCTTGGTCTGGTCGTCCCATGAATCCCAGAGCTTCTCGCTGACGCCGAGGAAAAGCGGGTCGTAGGAATAGTGCCAGGTGGTCAGGTATTTCTGCACCTCGTAGACGCGCTGCGGGATGATGACGGCACCGATCGGGTTTTCCTGCCCGTCGACCACGCCCTGCTGCAGAGCCGGAAACGTCTCCGACCATTGCATCTGCTGCGGGTTGGCGCCGAGCGCCTGCATCACGTCGATGTACATCGGACCCGAGACGCGCATCTTGAGACCCTGCATGTCCTCCGGCGTCTTGATCGGGCGGACATTGTTGGTCACTTCGCGGAAGCCGTTCTCGCCCCAGGCGAGAGCGATGATGCCGTGCTCTTTCAAGATCTCTTCGATCTTCTGCCCCGGCTCGCCGCTCGTCGTGGCGTCGACCGCGTCATAGTCCGAATAGAGGTACGGCAACGAGAAGACCGCAAGCTCCGGCACAAGCGGCGTGACGTTGATCGCGGAGGTCAGCATGAAGTCGATGGAGCCACGGCTCACCATCTCCGTCTGCTTCATCTGGTCGCCGCCGGCGAGCTGCGCATTCGGGAAGATACGGACGTCCATCTTGCCGTCGGTCGCCTCACCCAGAAGCTCGTTGAACTTCTCGGCACCCTTCTGCCAGGTCGTCGTGTTGCTGGTATTTTGCGACAACCGATAGGTTTCGGCGGAAGCCGGCCCCGCCATCGCGGCAAGTGTGGCGGAAAACAGCGCAATCGCGCCAATCTGCGAAATTTTCATTTTCTTCCTCCCGTTTTCGCCTCACCAACACGAACGATTTTTCGGCAAAGCGCTCTTTGGTGATCGAAAAATCCATCTGAGGCCGCGCACAATACGGATGAGCGAGCGCCACGCAATGCCGTAAACGCCTCACCCGGTGCACGAAAGGCCAAGACGAGGCGAACGTCGCTCCCCGCGCGACCTGGGTGGCAGGCGCGCTTCAGAATTCGTCCGACATGATGTGGGGAAAAGGGTGTGGTGGGTCCGGCAGGACTCGAACCTGCAACCAAGCGGTTATGAGCCGCCGGCTCTAACCAATTGAGCTACGGACCCAGACAGGCGTCAGGTACGCGATTGCCCGGCACCGGGCAAGCCGGCGCGACACAACAGCCCCAAAAAGAGCCGCATTCGGCAGGCATTCGCACGGGCCACCGATTCACGCACCCCGGAGAACCGACATGCCGACCAGACGCCTTATCGCCCCGGCCCTCGCCCTCTCGCTCGCCGCATTCGCAGCACCGGCGCTCGCACAGGATGGGCCGGACCGCCCGCAAATCAACGTCTCCGGCAACGGCGAGGCATTCGGCACGCCGGACATGGCGGTCGTCGCGCTCGGCGTGTCGGAACAGGCGAAGAGCGCGCAGGAGGCGCTTCGCGCCAATTCAGAGGCGATAACGAAGGTCACGCAGGCGCTAAAGGACCAGGGCATCGCCGACCGCGACCTGCAGACCTCCGGCTTCTCCATCCAGCCGGTCTACGAGCAGCCGCGCCCAGGTCAGGCTTCGGAGCGCAAGATCGTCGGTTACCGGGTCGACAACCTCCTCACGGTCCGCATCCGCGATCTTGAAAGTGCCGGATCGACGCTCGACAAGGTCGTGGAGCTCGGCTCCAACCGCATCCAGAATCTGTCGTTCACCATCGACGACCCGAAGCCGCTCGAAGAAGAGGCCCGCAAAAAGGCGGTCGAGGACGCGCGTGCCCGCGCCGAACAGCTCGCCGAGGCGGCCGGAATCACCCTCGGGCCGATCCAGTCGATCTCCGAACAGAGCTATGGCCGCCCGCAGCCGAAGATGATGGCGATGGCGCGCGCGCAAATGGACGAGGCAGCGGTGCCGCTGGAAGGCGGCGAAGTCTCCGTCGAGGTCCAGGTCAACATGGTCTGGGGGATCGAGGAGTAGAGGGCTAAGCGTCAGAGCTTCGTCTGGCGATCATCGGCCTCTAGGACTTCTAGCGCCCACTCTACATACGCCCTCATCTCGGGTGAGTGATTGAAGAAGACAAGAAGCTGCGATCCATATTGTTGTAGGACAGGGATCGCAGCCCGGATGAACTCTGCATTCGGGTCGCCCGTAAGTGCTGACCCTCCCGCAAGGAGCCCGAGAACTGCTCCCGCATTCGGTTCGCTACCGACACTGAGCCTGATCATCGCCCGAACGCCGTTACGTACGATCAGATAAGCAGAGTAACCGACTCGGGAGCCCGCCCAACCGAGATCTACAATACTGTCCCGGACCGGTCGGTGCAGTGCCCGTGTCTCTTCTTCAACGAAGTCGCGGTTTTCCGTCAGCTCTTCAAGGATTGCAGTTCCTGATTCGGAAATCTCATGTAACCGAACCGCGTCGAGGGCGAACTCATCAGCGCGATGGATGAGATCCCGCGCCTCGTCGAAGCCCATGACGAACGCTCCGTGTTGCCGGACGACGTTCTGCAGCAAAGCGTCAAGTTCTGGTTCAAGCGGCTCCGCGAGTGTCCGAGCAATGTTCTGCTGGCGATAGGACTGAGCGAAGCTGGAAAGCGCATTGCCAACAGACCAAAGGCCAGTGACATCGGCATCCGCGACTTCAACCTCAATGAGCTCGGCGTACTCCTTCGCGCTGAAAGCCAAGTCTGGATAGACGTTCCCCGCACGCCTTAGCGCTTGTGCCAAACGAGCCGCATCTCGCTTAAGACGGGCATGCAAGGCTTTCTGCCGGTCCACCTCTTCCGTTGCTGGGGCGCTTGGAACTCCAGACAGCTTGCCGTAGCGCACTCCATATTGCGGACCAGGGCCGGCGGAAGGCAAATTCGGAGGAAGCGGCAAGCTCAGAGGACGCAGATAGTCATCCGTCAGGTCGACTTCCAACGGTTCTCTCTCCTCGCTTCCGGCTTTCAGAAAGTCTTGTAACTTCGCCGGCGGCTCGTATCCCTCGGGGATGTGTGGCGGCAGTCCCTGCTGGCGACGCAGCTCGTTGATGGTTTCCACAGTGCGCGCGGGCTGACTCAGTGTCACCAAATGGTCGAAAGGCGGGATTCCGGTGATGCTGGCGCCAGCAAAGCGGAGCCCGAAAACGTCCTGGTCCGCGACCGCAGCATCTTGCAGGCCTATGAGCGAAGCGAGCGGGGTAAGGTCACGTACCAGCGTGTCATCGAAGCCGAGGGCTCGCAAGTTCGTAAGGCCCGAGAGCGGCTCAAGGTTGGTGACCATCGTACTGTTGAAGACAAGGGTCTGTAGGCTCTTCATACCCGAAAGCGGCTCAAGGCTACTAACCTGCGTACGAACAAACGATAGTAGCCTTAGGCGCTTCATACAGGAAAGCGGTTGAAGATCGCTGACATGTGTCCCAGCAAGCGCGAGAACCTGCAACTCTTCAAGACTGGAAAGAGGTGATATATCCCTCACGTCAGTTTCCGAAAGCCAAATCTCCCGCAAACTGTCAAGAACCGAGATTTGAGCAATATCACTTACCCGCGTGCCATCCAGAGATAGAACTGAAAGCCCCTTCAGCTCACGAATTTCGTCTGGAAGTGCGTATAGAAACCCTAGATCGCTGAGATCAAGGTGACCCCTTCTTCGTCGTTTCTCCCCCAAAATCCGTGACCGCGCTTCGGCAAAATCCTCCCGGCTGGCCGCAGCAACCCCGGCCTCCCAAGAATCGTGATTATCCCGCGCCATCAGCACCTCAGAAAAAAGGCCCCTGAAAAGGGGCCCTTATAAACTAATGTATCCGTCCGAGTTGAGCCAGATGCAGCAGCTCAGCTGTCCAGGAAGCTCCGGAGCTTCCTACTCCGACTCGGATGCTTCAGTTTGCGGAGCGCTTTCGCCTCGATCTGGCGGATACGCTCACGGGTCACCGAAAACTGCTGGCCGACCTCTTCGAGCGTGTGGTCGGTGTTCATGCCGATGCCGAAGCGCATGCGGAGAACGCGTTCCTCGCGGGCGGTCAGCGAGGCCAGCACGCGGGTCGTCGTCTCGCGCAGGTTCGACTGGATCGCCGCGTCGATCGGCAGAATGGCGTTCTTGTCCTCGATGAAATCGCCGAGATGAGAATCTTCCTCGTCGCCGATCGGCGTTTCGAGGCTGATCGGCTCCTTGGCGATCTTCAGGACTTTTCTGACCTTTTCGAGCGGCATCTGCAGCTTCTCGGCCAGCTCCTCCGGGGTCGGCTCGCGGCCGATCTCGTGCAGCATCTGGCGCGAGGTGCGGACGATCTTGTTGATCGTCTCGATCATATGGACCGGGATGCGGATCGTGCGTGCCTGATCGGCGATCGAGCGGGTGATCGCCTGGCGGATCCACCAGGTCGCATAGGTGGAGAACTTGTAGCCGCGGCGGTACTCGAACTTATCGACCGCCTTCATCAGGCCGATATTGCCTTCCTGAATCAAATCAAGGAATTGCAGGCCGCGGTTCGTGTACTTCTTGGCGATCGAGATGACGAGCCGGAGGTTCGCCTCCACCATCTCCTTCTTCGCCTGCCGGGCTTCGCGTTCGCCCTTCTGCACCTTGTGAACGATGTTGCGGTACTCGGAGATTTCGAGTCCGGTTCTCGCCGCAAGCTCTTGAATTTCCGTACGAATATCGTGGATCTGGTCCTTGCCGTTGGCGACGAAATCGCGCCAGCCCGGCGAGGTCAGACGCGCCACGCGGCGGATCCAGTGCGGGTCGTGCTCGTTGCCGCGATAATGCGACAGGAATTCCATGCGGTCGACGCCATAGCCCTCGGCAAGGCGCATCAGCCTGGTGTCGAGTGAAACGAGGCGTTTGTTGATGTCGTAGAGCTGCTCGACCAAGGCGTCGATGCGGCCCTGGTTCAGCGACAGTGACTTCACCTCGGCAACGATCTCGTCACGCAGCTTCTTGTAGCGGCGCTCCTGCGGCGGGGTCAGCGCCCGGCTCTGCATGTCGTTTTCGACAAGCGTGTCGTGCAGTTTTCTGAGGCGCTTGTAATTGTCCGCGATGGTATCGAAGGTCGCGAGCACCTGCGGCTTGATCTCCGCCTCCATGGCGGCAAGCGACAGATTGTTCTCGTAATCGTCCTCGTCCTCGTCGCTCTCCTCACCGCCTTCGGTGGCTTCCCCGGCCTCGGCTTCCGCCCCGCCTGCGGCCTGGCCCTGCGCAGGATCCGGCGCCTTGGCATCGGGCCCGGCATAGGTCGCTTCGAGATCGATGATGTCGCGCAGCAGCGTGTCGCCGTTGTTGATCTCATCGCGCCAGATGATGATGGCCTGGAAGGTGAGCGGGCTTTCGCAAAGGCCTGCGATCATCGCCTCGCGCCCGGCCTCGATGCGCTTGGCGATCGCAATTTCACCTTCGCGCGACAGGAGCTCGACCGCCCCCATCTCGCGCAGATACATGCGCACGGGATCGTCGGTGCGATCGGACGGCTCGCGCTTGGTCGTCTTCTTCGTGACGGCGGTCGAACCGGCCTCCACGAGATCGCGGCCCTCCGATTCTTCCTCTTCTTCCGCCTGCGGCTCGTTCTCTTCCGCCTCGTCGGCTTCCACCACGTTGATGCCCATATCGGAGAGCATCGACATGGTGTCCTCGATCTGCTCGGAGGTCACCTCCTCCGAGGGAAGGACGGAGTTGAGCTGATCGACCGTGACATAGCCGCGCTTCTTCGCCTCCTTGATCATGCGCTTTACAGCGGCATCAGAGAGATCAAGAAGCGGGCCATCGCTATGCTGGCCGTCGCGCGTCTCGTCCTTGGTTTCGGTCGTCTGGGGCTGGTTCGCTGTCGTCATTGATCCGTCGTCTCAGCGGTGCGATGGTCAATCGCCCGTGCTATCGCTGTCGAGGTTGCGTTCCAAACTAAGGGCTGCACCGTAAAGCGCCACTTAACCATGGCCCGCTTTATCGGCAATTTGTTTTTCTCGAACGCTCGACCGCTCGAACAAACTTGGCCCGCCTCAACGGCGAGCCTTGAAGGGATGAAGGAGAATGGTTTCCGTCTGCTCGTCTTCAAAGGCACGATGGCGGAGCCTCAGATCTTCCTCTTGTATATCCTTCAACCGGGTTAAACTGGCCTCAATCGTCTCGTTAGCAAGATCACGTGCTGCCTCCCGGCGCTCGTTAGATAGAGTTGTGGTGCGCAGACGCAAGAGGGCCGCATCGTCCCAAATGGCTGCGGCCTTGAGAGAATCTCCGCCCGGCCCCAGGTCGGCAAGGCCTGAAGTGGCCAGCTTGCGGCCGATTGTCTCCACCAGCGCCGAATGTCCTTTTGTCTTCAGTCGGTCAAGGAGTGCGCCCGCGCTCAGTTCGGGCTCTTCGGACAAAGCCAAAGCTATTGTGCCGGCAAGCTCAGAAAGTGCCGCATCCGTGAAAGGAATGCGGCCGAGCATCTCGAGCCTCTCTTCGGCGAGCTGAGGATGAGCCAGAAAGGTGCCGACCAGGATGGCGTCGGAAAGGCCGATCGCCGCCCCGGTCCGCCCACCGCCACGCACAAGCGCCGTCGACAGAAGGCTGGTCGAGGCTTCGCCCAGCGCCTCGGGCGGCATGAAGCGACCGCCCCGGCCGGCGCCTTGGCGTCGTCCTCCACCAAAATTCTGGCGGGGCGTGCGGCCCTGCTTCGCGCCTCCCCCGCGGCTGCGACGGCGCTCAAACAGACGGTCGCGATAAAGCTGCTCGTAGTTGCGGCGGACATCGGCATCGCCGATCTGCGCCACCGCGTCTTTGAGCGCTTTCTCGGCGCCGGCGAGACGCTCCGGCGTATCGAGCGGCCCGCGCTCCATCTCCCGGCGCCAGAGCATGTCCGCAAGCGGGTTCGCCTGATCGAGAAGAGAAGCGAAAGCATCCGATCCCGAAGCCCGAATGAGGTCGTCCGGGTCCTGCCCTTCCGGCAGGAGCGCAAACAACAGGCTGCGTCCAGGCTTCAGATGCGGCAAGGCAAGATCGATCGCCCGCGCGGCCGCCTTGATACCGGCCTGGTCGCCATCGAAGCACAGGATGGGCTCCTCGGCCATCTGCCAGAGAAGCTGCAGCTGTTCTTCCGTCAAAGCGGTGCCGAGCGGGGCAACAGCGGCTTCAAAGCCTGCCGCCACCAGTGCCATCACGTCGATATAGCCTTCGACGGCAATCACCTTCTGCCCCTTGGCGCTCGCGGCCCGCGCCATCTTGCCGTTGAAGAGAACGCGGCTCTTCGAGAAGAGCGGGGTTTCCGGCGAATTCAGGTATTTGGCCTGAGCGTCCGGCGACAGCGCCCGCCCGCCGAACGCAATGACCCGCCCCCGGAAATCGAGGATCGGAAAGATGATGCGATCCCGGAAGCGATCGTAGCTCACCGGAATGTCGTCGCCAGCGATGACGAGGCCGGCCTCCGCCATCTCCTCAGGCTTCACGCCCGCCTCGGCGAGATGGTTTTTCAGTGCATTGCGCGAGGACGGCGCAAAGCCGAGGCGGAAGCGGTTTTGGATGTCCTGTCCGAGGCCGCGATCGCGCAGATAAGCGCGCGCCCGGGCCCCATCCTTTCCGGCGAGGTTCGCCTCGAAAAAGGCAGCCGCCTTCTCCATCACCTCGACGAGGCCCATACGGCGGGCCTGGCGCGCCTCCTCGCGCGGGTCGGGATCGGGCAGCTTCAGTCCGGCATCGGCGGCAAGTTGCTCGACCGCCTCGGGAAACGTCATCCCTTCGAGCTCGACCAGAAAGGTGAAATGGTCGCCAGACACACCGCAGCCAAAGCAATGATAGCGGCCCCGGCGATTGTCGGCGTGGAAAGACGGCGTCTTCTCGCCGTGGAACGGACAGCAAGCCCAGTAATCGCCGCGAGATGGCAGCGATTTGCGCTTGTCCCACGACACGCGCCGGCCGACGACGTCGGAGATCGGGATCCGGCTTCGGATCGCGTCGAGAAAAGATGGCGGGAAACGCATCCTGCCCTCTTAGCACAGCGGCGGGAAACGCGGCAGAACAAATGGCATGAGCGCCGCGCCCTCCCCGCTACTCACAGCTTGCGCCGGCACCGCGGGCTTCAGGCCTACATCTTCTCTTTGATGCCGGCACGGATCAGCCACCAATTCACCGGATAAGCCGTCATGAAGCCGAAGATCATCGCGATCTGCATCATGAACCAGAACTCGACGCTCGTCACTTCGAGCTTCGCGCCGAGAACATGCGCGAAGATGTAGAAATGGGCGATGGCCATGAAGCCGTACATGCCGACCTGCCAGGCCGTGAGAGACAAAGCGTCTGCCTTCACCGCCTGGATGAGACCCTGCACCGGAGAGAGGTTCCGCATCGGCTTGATGGTGAAATACTGGAAGGCCACACCGAAGCCGAAGGCTAGGATATAATCGAGGATCCAGACCGCGAAGATCTTCTCCGAAAAGATCGTCTGCCAGCCGAACCAGACGGCGACGGTCGGAAACAGAAAGGCGATCCACTCCGCGCAGATGTCGCCAAGTGTGCAACCGGATCCACAATGGCTGGTGCCCTTGCCGACCATCACGGGAAATGGCGTCAGGCGCTGGCTCGGCGG